>PIVM01000226.1 GCA_003353945.1 Gammaproteobacteria bacterium | reverse complement strand
TTCTTATCGCTGGCATCACTCGCAATGTAGTATATTTTGCCGGTCTTCCTTCCAAATACTGGCTTTAACCTGCGAATATTACTTCCTTGAGTCAAACGCTCGAGCGTCTCATCCAAAAGTCCAAATCGCCATATGTGATAGCCAATTGAACCTTCATGGCACTGAAATGGGGCACGATCCTCACAGTGTGATACTAATGCAATATAATTCATGTCAGAAGAAACAGTAGGATAGTACCAGTTCTGAAGTGGGGGGAGATTGAGTGAAAGAAAGAAGGGAGGAGTGGAAGAAAGAGAGAGATAACCTATTTTATAAGGAAGATCCTTATATTTATATGAAAAAAGAACATCAGAGCCTTCCGGTGTTATTTCAGCACTATCAAAGTGTATATCCATCGGTATCTCAGCTTTACAACCCATTGCAATTCCTTCCTTATTTGAAACAATCACTACTAGTATCAGTAAGACTAGAGATAAGAACACCTTCGAGATCTGACTCATAAGAAAACTCCAACGTCTACAAGTTTCCACCAGTCTGCTTATCCCAGAACTAGCGTATCATCTGGTTTTTATTAACAATTACACTAAACAAAATACCCCCCCCTCGGCGGATGTTTAGATATTCTATAAGGTATGTTCATCCTTTTTCTACAAGCTGAACACTCAAAAGTGTCCCACGTAGTGAAACCGATAAATCAAAGTACGAACCTCAAAGAAAGATAGGTGCGTCTAAAAAATTATGAGTTTTGTAGTAAGAGAAGAAGCTGAGTAGCAATGCCGGTAACGACATTGTGAGATGGAGATAAAGGTGAAGTAGAATTCTTATTTTTCAGTGGTTGGCCTTACTCGAGCACAACGTAGTGTTGTCATTTGGCTCAGCCCGTTTCATTATTCTCCTTCAAATTTTAGAAAACATAGTTAGGTCTGTAGACCATGTTTTCTGTTTGGTCAAGGGGGGGGGGGTGAACTATGAGCGAACGCTCGGTTCACATTGGCCGCAATCCCCGTAGCGGAGTTGAAATCAAAACTCCAGTTTGCAAGTTTGTTAAATTCAAATCTAGCAAGATTCTAAAAGAAGCCGTAAAGTAGGTAGCAAAAGGAGCTTGGTGCCATGAAGACAAGAGAAAGATCACAAAGAGTTAGCGGCCTGCTCGTGGTAATTGCGGTTACCTTATTTTTCATATTTTCCGGTTGCGCAAACCTAAGTTATCAAAAAAAAGACGATGCTGCTTATGATAAAGGCAAATGTACTCAAGCGGTGGAGTAGCCGAGTAATGAGATTCCTGTGTATGGTGGAGTACAGAAGAATCAAGCCCAGATCGAGGCGGATCAAAAGCTCATTGATTCAGTTGCCGACATAGGAGTAACTCGGGAAGAAGGAGCAAAAAAGTTTGCCGGCATAGCTTCTGACTATTTACGACAAGGTAACATTTCAGTAGCGATTAAAAGGTATAATCAGTCCTGGCTTCTTGATTCTGATTGTTATGAGGCATATTGGGGATTCGCAATAGTGTATCTTGTGAGGGATAAGGATGTTGCCAATGCTGAGGAAATGTTCGCCAAGGCCGCCTCTTATGAGCCGGATAAAGGCAATTTTTATGTTGAGTATGGAAGATTTAATGAAGAAACAGGTAGGATTGACGAAGCGATAAACCTGTTTGAAAAAGGACTCAGTATAAACCCCAAAATACGAGATGGCTATGTCGGATTGATCAAGTGTAATGCTGTGAAGGAAGATATGGAACAAATTTCGTATTGGTTAAATCAGGGTGCTGCACAAAAGGCGATCTCACCGGAGGAGGAGGCTGAATTCAGGAAAGTATTAAGTCAGGAAGTTAACAATCAATGATCAAACCATATTATTATAGCAAAATGTGGCCTTTGCCTTCGTTCCGCATATTGGCATAATTGGGTACAAATTAAAACCTTTGGAGCCTGACTATGCCCAAGCCATACACCAGCATGGACTTGATTACTTTTGTAAGCGTCAGATAAGCCCCATCTACCAAGCCGTGTGTTAAGCTTGTTAGAAGGAGTGTGTTGGTTCATGCCAAACTTGTTCTTTGAAATAACAGCTTACGGCAGTAAGGCTTTGAGGTCTTCTTTTGTTGAAGCGTATGGCAGCTTCTCGAAGACGTGCAGCAGATATTCGTAGGGGTTGAGATCGTTTGCCTTGGCTGTCTCGATGAGAGAATAGATAACTGCGCTGGCCTTGGCCCCACGGGGTGACCCGGAAAAGAGCCAGTTTTTTCTACCCACAGCAAACGGACGGATGGCGTTCTCTGCTACGTTGTTGTCCGGGCTGAGCCGACCATCTTCCAGATAGACCAGAACTCGATCCCACTGGCCCAAGGCGTATGAGATAGCCCGGCCCAGAAGGCTCTTGGGTGGAGTGGTTTTAGCACTCTCCATGAGTAGCACTTTGATCTTGTCCATAATGGGCTTGGCCCTTTCCTGGCGCATCTGTTTGATCTGTTCTGGATCAAGTCTTTGGTTGCGAGTCATTTTCTCCAGATGATAGAGTTTCTTGATAAGATTGACGACGGCTCTGGCTGTTCCACCCTTGTTTTTTTTCGAGCCGGATTTCAGCACATCCATGAACTTTCTGCGGACATGAACCAGGCAGCCGACATGCGTGATTTCCCCACTGCTGCCAATGGAATTGTACCCGGCATACCCGTCGGTCTGCAGATAGCCTCGGAAATCGCCGACAAACTCCGTGGCCACGGCTCCGGCCCGGCTCGGGTCGTAACGGAAAAGCACCACGGGACGTTCAGGTAAACCTCCGCGCGCGACCCACATGTATGATTTGCTGGTGTTTTTTCTTCCCGGTTCCTTCAAAACCTGAACAGTCGTCTCGTCCATGTTGATTATTGGCCCGGACCGGATCTCTTCCTGCAGCAAATCGATGAGCGGTTCACATGCTTTTGCCGCCCGCAAAGTCCAGCCAGACATGGTGGCGCGTGAAATATCCGCGCCGAGCCTGTCGAACATGTTCTGCTGGCGATAAAATGGCAGCCCATCTGCAAATTTGTTGATGAGGATGTAGGCCAGCAGCCCCGGAGTGACGATGCCCTGCGGGATGATCTGCGGCGGCATGGAGGCTCTCTTGACGGTCGGGCCATTGTCTTCCACACCCTCGCATTCCCGGCAGGCATACTTGGGTCGGATGTGGCGGATAACCTGAATCTTTTGCGGAACGATGTCGAGTTTTTCGCTGACCTCTTCGCCTATGCGGGACAAGGTGGAACCGCAGGGGCAGGTTTTTTCATCTTCCGGGATGTCGTGAATAACATCAACACGGGGATACTCGGGAGAAATGGGGCGACGACCTTTTTTCTTGCGAACATGGGCAGCGACTTCGGTCTCTTCGGAGCGTTCTTCATCTATTTCCGAGGGCAGCACCACCAGTTCAGCTTCGTCGAACAGGTAATACTGGTCTTCGCCCTGATGTGACTTGGCCTTTTCTGACTGAGCCTGATAACGCAGCGCCTTGAGCAGACGAACCTGCTGCTCCAGTTGGGAAATGTACTCGTCTTTGTCGCAAAGCTGAAGTTCATGCCGGGCTATGATAACATCACGCTTGGCAATAAGCTCTTTGAGATCAGCTGGATTATCGGGTAAGTGAGATGTGTTCATGTCGAGCATCTTATACATGCAACATCTTAGAATATCAAGAAATACTATGCATTTTCAAACCAAATTTGAATACGCAAGTCGAGTATGTCCGTGCATCTGGTTCGGGTTCAATCCGTCCAGCAACCAGCCTAGTTCCCGATGGTCCAGTTCCTGAACTTCCTCTTCTGATTCAGGCCAGCAAAATCTGTGTTTTTCCAGCCTCTTTTGCCACAGGCAAAAGCCGTTGCGATCCCAGTAGAGGATTTTGAGGATGGTCCGGCCACGATTGCAAAAGGCGAACAAATGACCGGAAAAGGCATCGCGCTCCAGGCAATCAGCGACCATCAAGGAAAGGCCGTTAATCGCCTTACGCATATCCGTGGCCCCCAGAACGAGGAAAACTTTGGTGTGCGGGCCAAGCGGATTCATATCAACCTGGCCAGAATTTGTATGGTTTTTTCAAGAATCGCAGAACAGGTTTCATTGTGGATTTCCAGCCGGAACCCGTTCTTGGCATGGAGCATGAGCGGTTTTAGCTCAACTGCTGGCAGAAACGGCTTGACCGCCACGATGACTGGAGAGGGGCTCTTGGCAAGTTCCTCTCGGTCAAATCGTCGTTTCCAATATCCGAACGACTTTACAGAAACACCAGCCAGCCTACTGTATTCAGCCTGACCCAGGTCGCTCTCCCGCCATTTCTCCACCTGCTTCCGCCAATACGCAACCTTACGTTGCGAAGGCGAACCTTTCCGAGTTCTTGCCATAACCAACTCCTTGATTGAGGAGAAGTATGACCGATATTCAAAAGCTACGGTAGAAGGGGCTTATTTGATGCTTACTTTTATAAAACGCTGCTTCAAGTACTTCGGCTCGTTCGCTGACAATCTTTTTTGCAAGGCCATAATGCATCTGTGAAGGCGTCACCAAGCCGATGCCTGAATGTTTGTGCTCATCGTTGTACCAAGGGAAGAAAGCTCCACAAAAGTTCCGGCTGTCTTCGATTGAGCCGAATCTTTCCGGAAATTCCGGACGATATTTCAAA
The DNA here is from genome assembly GCA_003353945.1 of Gammaproteobacteria bacterium. Classification (GTDB taxonomy): domain Bacteria; phylum Pseudomonadota; class Gammaproteobacteria; order Pseudomonadales; family PIVM01; genus PIVM01. The sequence goes on along the minus strand of PIVM01000226.1, from coordinate 72 downwards.
GTCTTGAACTGTGATTCATAAAATGGATTATCGTTGCTCACATCGGGTCGATTGTGGGATTTTATCACTCTG
>PIVM01000650.1 GCA_003353945.1 Gammaproteobacteria bacterium | reverse complement strand
GTTTATATATCATCTAGATGCTTGGAAACAAAAACCCTACAAGGCTTCATTATAAGCTCTATTTATAGCGCTTTGAATTGCCAATTACGAGGGAAGAATCAATGAGACGCTGCACTAGGCTTGCATTTGTTCGAAGACGTGTTGGGCTGGGTGGCTGTACTTGTCGTGAGTATTGTATTGCTATACCTTGATTTGCCCGTATTGGACCCGCTGCTATCCATCGTTTTTTCCGGTTTTATTTTATATAACGTGATCAAAGTATTGCGGAGTGCAATGGCGATGTTTTTACAGGCAGTACCGGAGTCGATCGATATGCAAGCTTTAGAGCAACAATTGTTGCAGTTGGAAGATGTCGATTCCATTCACCATACCCATGCTTGGTCTCTTGATGGTGACGAGCATGTGTTTAGTACACATCTGGTTTTAAAAACGATGCCAGTTTTCATTCAACTAGCTGCACTGAAATCAATGGTCACAGGCATGATTAAGGCTGCTGGATTTTCCTGTTCAACTGTGGAGATGGAATATCCCGATGAATCCTGCGAGCATACTTGCCATTGACTGTTAGTGTTTATCCAGAAGCGGGCTGTGGACAGTCCTGATGCAATGAAGTCTGAAATGGCTGAAAGGCAATGCCGAAGAGGTAAAAAAGCTATATTGAATCTTTGTTTGAGCTGAGTGCTGCATTCTAGGTTATACTCAAAATAATGCCGAAGTGGAATACTGCGCTTTATTACATAATCATATAAGCGATTTTTCTTTCTAATCAGTGGAAATGATATCTATTTCAAGGAGGAATATTTCTCACTTGCTGAAATAGGATAACATTTTGTACTAGTTGAGAGTTCGGCTATTAAGTACGATAACGAGATTTAAGTTCAAGTTATCAAGTGGTTTGGTTTTGAAACGATCAGCGCTAGCGGATCTTAGTTCTTGGTGTGTGGTATATATAATGAAAAAAATTACATTGTTAGTCTATACACTTTCTGTGTTTATTTTTCTTATTGCTTGCGCAGGTTGTGGCGGTGGTAGCAGCAGTGATCCGCAGGTTAACACTGACCCAGTAGAAGATAATGATCCAACAGATCCAACAGATCCAACAGATCCAACAGATCCAACAGATCCAACAGATCCAACAGATCCAACAGATCCAACAGATCCAACAGATCCAACA
>PIVM01000088.1 GCA_003353945.1 Gammaproteobacteria bacterium | reverse complement strand
AGCAGGTGCGTACCCTGATGGAAAATTGATTTGATGGGTTTCTTCCACCCCCACGCTTGGGCCAATATGTTAAATTGCGAAAAGGTAGCATCAATTCAATGAGACGCTGCACTAGTAGCAAAGCATCGGCAGATAATCGACCAGGGTTTGTCATCAAATTGGTGGACTGTGAACCTGTTCTTTTTTGTATTTTTATCTAATGACTATTTTCTCTCGTCAATTCGCTGGGTTCTTCTTACCAACAGAGAAAAATAAACGATGGGAATGTTTCCAATTGTTGGACAATGGGCGAGGAATTAGTGCATAATATCTGGCGCTATAAGTCCCTTTTTTGGTCTAACAAAATAGGAAATAATACTTTTGTTTAGTGGATAACAAAATAAAAAACCATGCAGGTATTATGTCAGAATTTTAAGGCATACCATTGTTCGGTATCTGATCGTTTATTCTATCTCCTTTGTGGGATAATGATTCTTGCGTCCGCTGGCTTGTGTCTGATTAATTTTCTCTTTTATCAGTATTCAATTGTTTGGTTGCATGAAAGCATGTGGTTTATTGCGCCCTTGCTACTCGGTCTGTTTATGACCGGCTGTACGATGGAGTCACGACACCCCCGTAGCGGAATGGCGCTGACGACTTTTAGTATAGTAGGACTAGTGGCTTTATTGATATTGGTCTATTGTGCCGGAGTAGCGACAACGCCATATCCTCTAATTGATGAAAGCCTGTCACAAGCAGATGAGGCCCTGAATTTCTCTGTCCCCGCTACCATAGAGTGGGTTCATCAGCGACCTGTACTTCATAGGTTATTTGATCTGGCCTACGAAAGTTGGACACCACAAACAATATTGGTGCCCTTTCTTTTTGCATGGACGCTGAATCGCGCCATGTTGATGAAGTTTATGAATGCTATTGTTTTGACAATGTTTATTGGCGGCATGGTATATTATTTTGTTCCAGCATGCGGTCCTATAACTCTGTTTGATAGCCCCTATTTCCCATCAATAGCGCATCTTATTGAGCCCATCTATGATGCAATACATCAGCGTCAGGAAATGACTCATATGGTAACAGGCTTTGTCGCATTTCCTTCATTTCATACTGTCAATGGAGTGTTGTTCCTGATATTAGTATCGCGGTTGGTGAAAAATAAAATAATTAGTTTGGGAGTAAACCCTAACTGGAGGGCGTGGCTTGCATCCTTTGCCGGTCTACGTTTTATGTTGGCTGTTGTGTTTATTGTGGTATTAAATGTTCTTTTGATAACTTCAACACTTATGCTGGGACATCATTACATCCTTGATGTTTTGGCTGGTGCAATTCTTGCGCTTGGGTGCTGGCAATATCTACCCGTCCTCGAAAGAAAACTGTTCGGGAAACCTGCCCGAGAATTGGCGTCTGCTCTTCAGGCGGAGCGCTAACCCAACTTCGTGACTTGAGCTTATCCGCCTTCGAGCACTTTTGGAGGTAGCCTTCTTCTAACGAAGCATTTGACTCCATGCAAATTCCAATATATGAGCAGTCCGCAATTGGGTACACTCACCAGTGTCAATCAATACCCTACCTGGATTCATTAAGGATCGGATTGTAGAATAAGCACTCCCACGAACAAATCAAAACCCCGATGATACGAAAATCTGTAATGCCTGCAACCTCTAAATAGTTACTACTCATGAGCTCTGGACAAAAATTTGGGTACCAGACTACCAAGCCGGTAAGGCAATCGACAAAAACACACCATGTGCAATCATAGACTCTGTCTGCGTACTTACTTCCGCTTTCATGAATTTAAACAAGAATAACTTGAATATCAGCTCATAATTGCCGTCGAATATTCTCAATTTGCTGTCAACCTGCTTCCAAGCACTGCACACCCATCAAAGAGCATGGCGGCATTGTCAAATACAATTTATAGAAAAAATGGCACGAATTTCTTATATATGAGAAGCACAAGACAAGCAGTATTGGCGTGCCCTAACCAATAAAATACTTTACTTGTTTTATCTGGTTTGGCAGCAAAAATTTAAATCGCTTATCGTGAACACATTATCATCTTAAAAACAATAAGATATGTCATAGAAATCACTCCAGCAATGACAACACCCTTTACCAGCGAAGGGTCAAACGACTGCCATACCCCCTCCCCAATCAAGTTGGCCTAATAATTGAATACTTATATATCATTTACATCTAAATGCCATGCATTATATGCGGGCATTTATTCTTATGGCTGGTTCGGTACGAAGGACGACAAGCTCAAATTACCCATGGATTTCGAGATAACATCGGCAGGGGTCATTCTGGTCAATGACGCCGACAACTCTCGGATTCAACGATTTAATTGAGGTTCAGCGTAATGATACTTCCTCAAAAAGAACCATTGTTTAACTTGTTGAAGAGCTATTTATTAGTCGGGCTTTGTTTTTTCTCTACCGCCAGCTGGCCCTTAAACCCACCGCACGATGCAAGCAACACAATCTATTGCGACAAGTGCCATGGTGCTCAGCGATCATCGGGTTTCATGGCCGAGAGAACGGCCGAAGAACAAGAAACCATGTGCAGAAGTTGTCACAATTCCGGAGGGTCGGCCAATTCACGCGAAGGTCTCTATCAGGTCGCACTACATACCGTCGAGAGCGGAGGTGAAACAACTGTTATCCGCTGTGGTGCCTGTCATGCCCCTCATGGTCCAAATGAAATTGAAAACCCCCACACTGGGCAAACGACTGACAACTTAAGTTTAATTCGAACGGATATGTCGGATTATGTGAGCCAGGCATTATCTCAAGCCGTCTATCAACCGAACCAAATTCCACAGGATGCCAATACTTTCGTCTTTAACGAAGCCCCGTTTAGCGGCATATGCCAGACCTGTCATCAAAATACTGACTACTGGAAAAACAATGGTGCACTAGACGATCCTCTGCATAATTACGGTTCGACATGTACAGACTGTCATACCCATGAAACAGGTTTTCAACCTGGCGGCTGCACCTCATGCCACCAGCAAGCGCCACTATCTGAATTGCCCCGATTCGCCAATACGATGCACCATGTATTGGCCGTCACCGAAGATGCCGAATGCCTGGCCTGTCACAATGTCAGCGAACACGCATCTGTTAATGTGACACGTTATGACTGGGCTGACGTACCCGCTGAAATTTACGAGCCCTGCATTGCCTGTCACCACAATGGCGAAGGTGGCCTCTGTACCGCATGTCATGACCCTCATAACCTCCCCTAGGATCAATGGCATTCCATTAATGGAATGGCAGTTGCATATTGTGGGTAACGTAGAGCCAGCTTCTTACGTATAAAATCGACAAAGAGCTTTACACGAGGATGGTATCTTAAATCCGGGTGCGTTAATACCCAAACCTCCACAGCTGTTTTAAAAGGATTAATAGGTAGCTCCACCAGATTTTCAAACTTTTTGGCTATGTGTTCAGAGAGAAATGTTACCCCCATATCATTTGCAACTGCTTCTGATGCGAATGCCATTGAGTTGGTTCGCATTGTGATAGCGGCGTCAGGGTTAAGATCTCTAACCCAATGTTCTAACTCACTCTTATCAGGCGGAAGATAAACAATCAGCCAGTCTTTAATCTGCTCAAGCGAATGAAACGGTTGATGATTGTCAAAATAGTTTTTGGATGCATATAATTTGTTAGGAATACTTAAAACTTTATATCCTACACAATCCATTGGTGGTGTTGTGGTAAATCGTATGGCAGCTTCAGCCTCCAGTCGATTGATATCTTTTAACTGTTGTTGAGATTCAAAATTTAATTCTATATGTGAGTGTTGGGCTCTAAACTCTGTAAGTATCGGCACTAAATCTAAAGCACCATCAGGTGGTAACGCTATCTCTAATTTACCAGAGTTCTCTGTTTTACTGCAGGCTGCTTTACGCTGAAGTTCCAGTGCTTCATTTTCCACCCTTACTGCTTGCTCAAGTAGGTCTTCACCTGCAGGTGTAATCTCATAGCCCTTAGGGAGACGATTGAATAATTTAATGTTTAACTCGTCCTCTAGACTAGCCAGTCGACGTAGTACGGTACTGTGATTCATGTCGAGATCAGCAGCGGCTTTGGCAATCGATCCTCGACGAGTGACGGCAATAAATACTTTGACATTATCCCAATTCATTTAAGCATTATTGCATTTAAAACTATGCTAGTCGCTTCAAAATCGGGAATTTTTCATATGATTCTTTGCTGTTTATGCATATTTGCATAATGCTTGGGCGTATCTTGTGAGTTATTCACTACGAACAAATAGTATAACCTTGGGTTTTATTGTTACGAGTCGGGGTAGCTTAATGAAGAGCAAAGAGCAGCAAAATTCTTTTGATATCGTTATATTTGGAGCAACAGGTTTTACTGGCACACTGGTTGCGCATTATCTTGCCAAGACAGCAGATAGCAATATTCGCTTGGCCATCGCGGGGCGTAATGTTTATAAGCTGGCTGCATTAAAAAAAGAACTGCAAGAGTTGAATCCACAATGTCAGCATGTAGGCGCATTTCATGCAGATATTGCTGATCAATCATCGCTCAATATTATGACTGCCAGCACCAAAGTACTACTAAATACAGCCGGGCCTTTTAGCTTGTATGGCGAGCCCGTTGTGCGTGCCTGCGTAGAAAACGGTGCTGATTATATTGATATTTCTGGGGAAGCAGCATTTATACGCCGGTTAGAACAACAGCTTGCTGATCAAGCTTCTACTAACGAAGTCAGGGTAATTACCTGTTGTGGTTTTGAAGCTGTAGTGGCTGATCTTGGCACACTGTTTTTATTGCAGCATGCTAAAAAAGACAGGCCTGTTAAGCTGCGCTCGTATGTGCGTGTGGATGGTAATCTTTCTGGTGGTTCAATGCAGACTGCGTTAAATGCCATGGGAGATCTTGCTCATGCAGTATTACCTCCGCCAACGGCATCAGATGGGCGCAAGGTAAGCCTGTTAAAACCTCGTTTAGCCAAAGACAGTCAACTTGGAGGCTGGGTGACTCCTATGCAGGTTATTGACCAGGATATGGTGCTGCGTAGCGCCGCTGCAATGCCGTGTTATGGGCCTGATTTTGCTTATGCTCACCATATTGTGTTTCCTACCATGGGTAAAATGTTACGTGTTATGGGAAGCATGATAAATATGCTCGTTATGGCACAAATACCCTTTACTCGTAGATGGATGCAAAGCAGGTTGCCGCAGCCCGGCGAGGGACCTAGTAAAGAACAGCGTGACAATGGCTGGTTTAATGTGCGCTTTGAATTGGAATGCAGCAATCAGCAGCTGGTTGCTGAAGTATCTGGTGGAGATCCTGGTTATGGCGATACAGCAAAAATTGTTGCTCAAGCCGGGCTCTGTTTAGTTGAGGATAGAGATAAGCTGCCTGAATTTTTTGGGCTTCTTACACCTGCGCAGGCTGTTGGTGAGTTGTTGATAAAGCGATTACATACAGAGGGTATACGGTTTAAATTGACGGATACTAGTGGAGTGAGTTCACTCCACTAGTATCTCACTCAGCAACCGCTAATAACTTTCTATCGCGTGTGCAATTTCGGTATATGGCTTGGTCTTTGTATCCTTCAAGCAATTCCCAGGACAGCGATCTGTCGCAACACCACTCGTCTCCCTGGGCGAATTCGGCGCCCATAAACAGTAATTTTTTGCCGACTTGGCAGATTTGATGGGTATAGAGTAGTCTCAAGGTGGCAAATTTCTGCCAGGCATCTCCGGGGATTTTCTCCAGCATCGAGCGCTTGCCATGTGTCATCTCATCATGGGAAAAAGGCAGTATAAATATCCTATCGGCAGGTTCTGAAAGCAATTATCAGGCGTGCTCAATATCAGTATACTGAGACACTTCCGAATTTAATGTGAAGACATCACTGATATCAAGCTCAGAAGTATCAGCGCGCCCATTGATACGAGCAAAAACTTTCAGCTCGCTCATGGTCGCTGAGTAAAAATTCACAAAACGTTTGACTGATTCTTCAATAACAAACCTGTCACGCAGTTTGGGATCTTGCGTGGTAATGCCCACCGGGCACTTCCCACTTTGACAAACGCGATACTGCTGGCAGCCGATAGCGACAAGAGATGCAGTACCTAAAGCAACGGCATCTGCGCCAAGGGCTAATGCCTTGGCGATATCTGCACTATCACGAAAACCACCGGTGATACAAAGGGAAACCTTGCTGTGAATGTTATCCAAATATTTACGTGCTCGCCTAAGAGCAAATATGGGCGGCAGACAGACATTATCTTTGATATAAGTTGGCGCCGACCCTGTGCCTCCGCCACGACAATCGATAGTAATAAAATCAGGTTCGGCAACGAGCGCATATTCCAAATCCGCTTCAATATGCCCGGCGGCAATTTTTATTCCCACAGGTTTTCCTTCCGTGAGCTCTCGTACTTTTTTAACTTTATCAACCAAGTCTTGTTGGGTGTTTAAAAAGAAAGGGCGTCCCGGTGAGATGGACGCCTCACCCTCGGATAAGCCACGCATTTTAGCAATCTCGGAGCTGATTTTCTCTTTGGGCAGATGCCCACCTAAACCCGGCTTGGCTGCTTGTCCAATTTTAATCTCAACTGCATCTGCTTTACGAAGCGCATCGTCTTTATGTGAAAAACTTGCAGTGCCTAGCTCATATATATAGGCCCCGGCTGCGGCCCGTTCTTCAGCAAGCATGCCTCCTTCGCCGGAACAGGTAGCTGTGCCCATTATTTTTGCACCTTGAGCTAATGCAATTTTTGCTTCACGGGATAAGGCGCCAAAAGACATGTGGGAAACATAAAATGGTAAGGCCAGTTGAAGTGGCTGCTTAGCATTCTTACCAATGATGGTCGTTGTGTTGACTGGTTCATCCTCATTCAAGGGCAACCGTCCCAATTGGACTCCCCTAAAAAGAACACTCTCCCAGTTGGGAAATGCCTTCTGTGTACACATGGCACTGTTTTCGCTTTTCCCCGTTTTGGCGAGCTGATGCAGGCGCGAAAATTTGCTATCTATAGAATCGTCTTTTTTAGCCCAGGCGGACAAGTATTCGTCTTCATTGGTGTGAGCTTCAACCGCTTCACTTCCTAACGCCGCTTTAGTTTGAGTTTGAACTGGCGCTTTAAGTTCTTCAAATTCGTCAGGGCCAGCACCACATTGAGGGCAGACTTCTGGCGGTTGATCACCTTCGTGTTCGTAGCCACAAACAACACAAATCCATTTTTTCGTTGATTGATCTGTCATAATCCCCTCGACAAAGAACATTCATAAAAAATGTGCCCCCTATTACTGACGGCACATTTTTATTTATTTAACATCGTCAATATCTTTAGCTAACTTCCGTGAATTTTGAGCCTGGCAGATTACAAATGGGGCACTTATCAGGAACTTCGCCCAACTCTAGGTTACCGCAAACGGGGCAAAGGTAGATCGCCATGGAATCAAGATCTTTGCCAGCCTCAACGGCCGCCAGTGCTTGCGTATACAAGTTGTGATGAACTTCTTCAGCCCCCAACGCATTTTTAAAACTCACTTCGGCGCGTTTATGACCCTCTTCCTGGGCTGTTTTAAGAAAATTGGGGTACATTTCCCGGAATTCGTAATGCTCCCCTTCAACGGCGACCCTAAGATTTTCGACCGTATCCTTAATGCCGCCCATTGCTCTTAAGTGTCCATGGGCATGAATGGTTTCCGCATCAGCAGCAGCACGAAAAAGTTTGGCCACTTGGCTAAAACCATCCTTATCAGCTTTTCCTGCAAAGGCCAGGTATTTGCGATTAGCTTGGCTTTCGCCTGCGAATGCGGCGGATAGATCATCTTGTGTGCTCATTTTTTAACCCTTCCAAATTAGTCCTTCTGCGAGAGATATTTTTTACCTTTGGTATTGTGACACCTCGCCGTGGGGTGTCAAGCTCATGTCATTTCTTATGGCTACCATCGCATAAGGGTTGTTTTTTTGTTGCTTTACAGCCGCAAAAAGACACTGTTTTTGCCTCCTGCGCCTCATATTTTACTGGCGTAATATCGGTGTCTTTATGGGAACCATCACAAAACGGCTGCTTGCTACTTTTGCCACAGGCACACCAGTAATAGGCTTTCCCTTTTTCTACCTCAACGCGATATGGTTTGTCGGATGCTCTAACGGGAGTCGTCATTATTCTTTCCTCTATTTATAATCCTATGGGCCGATGGGTCATCGATACAAGAGACTGTCTGTTTTGGCTACCATGATAAAATCATTCCGATGTAATCCGTTAATCTTGTGAGTCCACCAGCTAACCTTAACCTTACCCCATTCTGTTACTATTTCAGGATGATGGTTTTCCGCTTCAGCAATTTCCGCGACGCTATTTGTGAACGCGATGGCATCGACAAAATTGTTAAAAGTAAACGTTCGAGATAGTCGATTGACGCCGTCAATATTGACCAAAGCCCAAGCAGGAATTGTTGGCATTAACTCAATCATCTGCTCCTGTGTCACTACAGGCGCTCCTTTTCTGCACACTTCACATTTTTCATCGCTAAGCTGATTCATAAACACACCTCAAGATGGAACAATGTTTTATTTCCACGGCCCTTAATCTCCTTTTATCACTGCACCGTTTCTCACTGCACTGTTTATCACTTCACTATCTTAGGCGATGATCAGCATCATAGGCAAGCAACGTAATCAACCGGCTGTCTTCCAGTGGTCTGCCAATAGTAAAATGATACAGTGCCTGATAACGATCATCCGTTAAACCTATCAACTCATGCAGCGGGTCGTCAAAAAAGCAACCTATCCCCGTCCCTCGCAAACCTTGGCTTTCAGCCTCTAGATACAAAACCTGTCCTATAAGGCCACATTCCCAAAAGAGCTGGGGATAAAACCAGGGCTGAAGTATCACGTTATCTTTGAACTGCGCAAGCATGCTCACGCAAAAACACCCATCAGCGGCGATATCCTGTTGGCATGACAGCTGCTTTGCTAGCTGTCTTGTATCACCTTCCACGAGTTGGTACAAAGGAAGGGCTGACGGACAGTCTTCTGGCTTAGTCCAGGTAAAACTCTCTTTCATACAACGCTGCAGCTCTTCCTTGCATTGCTGATTTCTTAATAGAATGTAAATCCCGGGGGTTAAACCTCTGACTTTATGAACAAACAAGAGCAACTGCACTTTTGGTGGCTGAACCAGTGCTGCATAGGGCCACTGCATCCGTTGCGGCAGTAAACGACTTAGTAAGGTAAAAAAAATATCTTCGAGCATCGTTTCCTCACCATCCATAGCCACCGCACTGCGTCGCTGCAGAAACAGTTCAAAGGCCAATATCTCAGGGTTGCCTGGAATACTTTTTGTAAAAATGTCAGTATCTGTATTTTCCGCTGAAACTATTGCTCGACTATGGGTCGCAGGTTTTTCACAAGCACTGGCAACCTCCTCCATCAGAGGCCAGCGAATTTGTTCACGGCTCAATTGATTAGGAGTGCCGATCCAGTGCAGCGTTCGAAATCGCTCAACACTGACATCAGGTAAGGAGCCAATTGCATAAGCTGGCTCAGTGCAGCTGATAACTAACAGACAGTCCGGTTGCTCTGTTTCAGCATGATGATGACCTGCTAATCCCAATAAATTACCAAGCTGTTGATGCGAGAGTCCATCGACTAGCTGGCACTGCCAACCCAGGGAAGACGCAGATAAACACACCGAGGCAATTGCGTGACCCACATCCAACTGACAATAGCGATATGCTCGCTCTCCATACTTCCATGCTTCTCGCCAATGAATACTGGTTAAACCGATAAAGGCCACCGGTTTTCCAAAGCCGACCGTTAATTGATCCCACAACTCTTGGGGCAGCTCACAACGCTTTTCCAAGGCATGCTCCTTTGGTGCGTAATGACATACCATCGGGTGATCACACAATTTATCTAGCGCACCACACAACAGGTAGGCTTCCGTTGGATGTAAATTACCACTGGAGGGATTAACACGAAGCGACCAGCGTGAATCACCTGCTTGCTTCCATGCAGAAAGACCCAGACTAAAGCGAAAAAGATGGGCCATAGTGTGGCTATTCATCGGCTCGGGAGGCACTGCGCCGCCATGATAAATTCGCTCATATGCTGGTGATTCCATGCAGGCATCCTGAGACAAGGGTAAGACCTGCGCACCTTGATACCTGCGAAAAGGATCTGGCTGATTTTGCCAATCCAAATAGCCTAGCGCATCGGCAAAACGCTTGAAACTGTGCTTGGATTGACGGTGATAACTGAGCACGGTATCAAGGGAGGCGCTTTCGTTTTTCATTGCAGTGCTTGGATATTATTGTAAAAAATGACTAATTTCGCGGGCAGCCCGACGTCCCTCATCAATTGCCCATACCACCAGTGACTGTCCGCGCCGGCAATCACCTGCAGCAAAAACACCCGCTATATTGGTTTCAAAGCGCTGGTAGTCTGCTCTGTAGTTCGAATTTTCATCCATCTCAATTCCCATCGGCCTACTGGCATATTGTTCAGGACCGAGAAAACCTAATGAGAGAAGAATAAGATCTGCCTTCCATAATTTTTCAGATCCTTCAATTTCTTCCATAGACCATCCCCCATTCGTATTGCTCCAGGCAACATCGATCGTTTTTATGCCAGCAACATTACCCTCTCCATCACCGACAAAGGATTTGCTCAAGATACAATATTCGCGAGGGTCTCTACCATATTTTTTATGCGCCTCTGCATGACCGTAATCGACCCGAAAAATTTTAGGCCATAATGGCCAAGGGTTATCCGCTGAACGATCCTCTTCAGGTTGTGGAAGCAACTCAAAATTCACAACATTTTTCGCGCCTTGGCGAATAGACGTACCAATGCAGTCGGTGCCAGTATCACCACCACCAATAACAATCACGCGCTTATCTTTCGCTGAAATATAATTGTGATCTTCCTGATTAGAATCCAATAATTGTTTAGTGCTGGTTGTGAGAAACTCCATTGCCATATGAATACCGTTTAAATCACGATTGTCGATAGGAAGATCTCGCGCTCTAGTAGCTCCCGTGGCAAACAGTACGGCTTTGTTGTTCTGCTTAAGTAGTAGAGGATCAATCGCATTTGATTTTGTGCCGCCCACGTCAGCATTGGTGACGAATTCAATCCCTTCGCGTGCCAATAAATCTACGCGACGCGCCACTATATCTTTTCCTAGTTTCATGTTGGGAATACCGTACATCAACAAACCACCTATACGATCAGCCCGTTCATACACGGTGACATTATGTCCCTGCTGATTCAGTTGCGCCGCTGCAGCTAGTCCAGCAGGGCCTGATCCGACCACCGCCACCTTGTTGCCAGATCTCGACTTGGGTGCTTGAGCTTGAACCCAACCTTCCTTAAAACCACGTTCAATAATAGCGAGTTCAATATCTTTGATAGTGACCGCTTTGTCCACAATACCTAGCACACAAGCACCTTCACAAGGGGCCGGACAGACGCGTCCCGTAAACTCTGGGAAATTATTTGTGTAATGCAATCGATCTAGCGCTTGCTTCCAACGGCCATCACAAACAAGGTCATTCCACTCCGGAATCAGATTAGTCACCGGACAACCATAATCGGACTGACAAAAAGCAACACCGCAATCCATGCAGCGAGAGGCCTGATTTTTCAAATGCTCATTATTAGCTTCACAATACAGCTCTTTGAAATCCAGTAAGCGTATTGTGGTATCACGGCGGGGCGCAGTTTCGCGAACGTGCTCCATAAACCCAGTTAACCTTCCCATAACGCTTTTCTCCTGTGCTGCTTAACCCATCATATAGCGACCAAAATCAATGACATTTTCAGATCGTTAGATTTTTCTTTTCAGCATCAGCTTGGAGGCATCTCGAAATTAATGGGCCAACATACTTCTTTAATTAACTACATATTCTACAGTCTTTGCTTTCACATAATACCTTACAAACATACTTGGACATTACGCGTACAGTATCAATATGACAGCAAAATGACCACTGTTTCGCTATTACTTATGATACTTAGCTTATTTCGGAATAATCTGAAAACCATCAAGTTACGCAAGAGACGGCTGAAAACCCACGCTCTTGATCTTTGTCAATTAATACACTACTATATTGCTACGGTAATATAGTTAACAGTATATCCCTATCTGTATTCGAATTTTTAGGCTGAACCGAGGGCTGAGCTGAACCTCAATTTATCTCACAGCCCTTTCAGTTAACCTAACTTATTGTAATAGAACCATAAATCGCCTTTTCAGTGTTTTGTCCCGCAGGGAATTAATGAGGCATTAAAAATGAGCAGTGAGAGCACTATTGAAGACAACAATAGCCGAAGAACCTTTCTGAGCGGAGCTACCTGCGCCTTATTTGCGCTGGGGGGGGCGGGGCTAGCGACACCCTATGTTCTTTCATGGAAGCCCAGTGCACGCGCCAAGGCAGCGGGCGCACCGATCTCCGTGGATTTACGTAAGATTCCCGCGGGAACAATGCGGGTGGAGGAATGGCGCGGCCTTCCGATCTATATCATCAAGCGAACCGAGGAAATGTTAAATTCATACCAGGGGTTGGATGATGAGTTGCGCAACCCTGAGTCGGACGATGAACAACAACCCGAATACGCTAAAAACACTCACCGCTCAATCAAACCGGAGGTTTTGGTTCTTGAAGGTATCTGCACACATCTGGGTTGTACGCCCAAATTTCGCCCCAACAAAAACGAGGCGGATTTTACCGGGTTCTTCTGTCCCTGCCACGGGTCAAAGTTTGATTTTGCCGGGCGCGTATACAAGGGTGTACCAGCACCTACTAACCTGAAAGTGCCGCCCCATTATTATGCCGATGACAATACATTGGTTATTGGAACGGACGGCAAGGATACAGCCTGATGAGTGCTGTGAAAGATAAAGGAATTAATTTACTGCATTGGGTTGATTACCGACTGCCCGTTATAAAAGCCTTCAAAACCCATATGAGCGGATACTACGCGCCAAAGAACCTTAATTTCTGGTATATCTTTGGTGTGCTAGCCATGCTGATTTTTGCGAACCAGCTGTTGAGTGGCATCTGGCTAACCATGTTTTACACACCCACTGCAGAGGGCGCGTTTGCTTCGATTGAATATATCATGCGTGATATTGATTCCGGCTGGATCATTCGCTATATGCACTCAGTCGGCGCATCTTTCTTTTTTATTGTGGTTTATCTGCATATTTTCAGGGGCATGATGTACGGCTCCTATAAGAAACCTCGGGAGTTGGTGTGGATTATTGGCATGGTCATTTATTTTTTAATGATGTCTGAAGGCTTCTTTGGTTATGTGCTGCCCTTTGGCAATTTGTCCTATTGGGCCGCTAAAGCGATTCTCAGTCTGATTGGCGCCATACCGCTTGTTGGTGAAGACCTGCAGATTTGGGTGCAGGGAGACTTTGTTGTTGGCGGAGCGACACTCACTCGCTTCTTTGCCTTTCATGTCGTATTGATTCCCTTGCTTCTGCTTGTCTGTGTTTATCTCCACATTATTGCTCTGCATCAGGTGGGTTCCAACAATCCTGAAGGCATTGACATCAAAGCTCAAAAGGATAAAAACGGAATTCCTCTTGATGGCATTCCTTTTCATCCCTACTACACGGTTCACGATTTGGTGCCGGTCGTAATTTTCCTGATGCTATTCTTTGCTGCTGTTTTTTATTTTCCTGCCGGTGGAGGATACTTTATCGAACCACCCAACTATGTACCAGCCAATAATCTCAGCACGCCTGACCATATCGCACCGGTTTGGTATTTCACTCCTTTTTATGCCATGTTGAGAGCGGTAACCATCGACTTTTTTGGTGTTGATGCGAAATTATGGGGCTTGATAGTTATGGGTGGGGCCATTGTCATTGTCACGTTCCTACCCTGGCTGGATAAAAGCCCGGTTAATTCTCTTCGCTATAAGGGAAGACCCAGTAAGGTGATGCTGATGCTGTTTGCAATCAGTTTTCTTGTGTTAGGTATCTTGGGAACCAAACCAGCGGATTGGGCCCCATTCTGGGTCGCCCCTCTCTTCACCATTATTTATTTCGGTTATTTCCTTGCCATGCCTATCTACACCCGAATGGAAAAGACAAAACCTGTACCCACACGTATAGGCGCTCACCGATGAACAAATTGATACTAATGAAGCGGCTTATGCCGGTATTTTTTTTTCTGCTGGCATTTCCAATAACAGGCATCGCATCGGGGACCTCGGTAGAGTTAATGAATGCGGGTAACGATATTCAGGATAAAGAGTCCCTGCGTCGCGGCGCACATTTTTATGTCAATCACTGTGCCGTTTGCCATTCTGCCAGGTTTATGCGCTATGAACGTATTGCTCACGACCTGGAAATCCCCGAGCAGGAAGTCATGACAAACCTGGTACGTTTCGGTGCTTCAAAAATCACCGACACCATCACGGCGAGCATTACAGCTGAAATGGGTAAAAAGATATATGGTGTGGCTCCACCTGATCTCACCCTGGAAGCAAACTATCGGGGTGCTGATTGGGTCTATACCTACTTGATGGGTTTTTACAAAGACGAGAAATCGCCTACAGGTTACAACAACCGTGTCATGCCTAACGTGGCCATGCCTTGGGTTTTGGCGTCTCGTCAAGATTCAATGAGTGAAGAGGATTTTGCTCAAGAAATGCGAGATTTGACCAATTTTATGGTCTACATGGCAGAACCCATCAAACCTTTCAGAGAGCGCATTGGTAAATACATTCTGGGGTTTTTGTTGATATTATTGATCCCCACTTGGCTACTGAAGCGAGAGTACTGGAAGGACATACACTGAATATGGACTGCATTAACCCTAAAAAATCGAAACATGTAACAGCAGAGATATCAGGCGGCATAAAAAACAAACTCTAGGCGACAACTCTCTTGAAATCCGCCAGGCAGTAGGTGTCTTTAATGTCCTTGAGAAAGCGGAAGAGGTTGAAATCTTGGGAATGTAATTGGCTATAACCGGCTTCAATCTTACTGATCTCTAATACGTTGCCGATGAGCAACATCAGTTGCAAATTCACAGACAAAGTACAATCGCTGTTTTCAGAAAAAGGGGTGATTATGTTTATAACGTATTAACTCTACTTTGTCACATTTTCTGAACTCGCTCGGAGCCACGACGATCACGCCTTTTACGTTTCCGCATCGCTGATGCATCACTTTGCTAGCGTGTACCGCGCCTGCCCATTTCCTCCATTTTGTTCCGGTATATAGGGCTCTGGATTATCAAGCTAGCCGTACTTGTCGCTGTGCAAGTCGGTCATGCACGTCTCTCCTTCTTGATGCAGTATCCGTAACAGCTATGCGTCATGTCATTGAAAGCCGGCGAATATCACTAAGCATACTTCCCAGCGAAGTCATAAAGCGCCCGGCATCTGCACCGTTCACAACGCGGTGATCATAAGACAGTGACAGCGGCAGTATTTTTGCACTCACAAACTCTCGTCCATCCCATCGCGGTTTGATTTGAATTTTTGCTACGCCCAAAATTCCGACTTCCGGTGTATTAACAATCGGCGTAAACCCAGTACCGCCAATATTTCCAAGACTAGAAATGGTAAAACAACCGCCCTGCATCTCCTCTGGTTTCAATTTGCGATCTCTGGCCCTTTTTGACAACTCTGCCGATTCTTCTGCCAAATCCCAAATGCTCTTTTTATCCACATCACGAATGACTGGTACCATTAAGCCCACCGGAGTATCCACTGCAATACCGATATGGACAAACTTTTTATAAACAAGCTGTTCACCATCGGCATGCAATGAGGCATTGACCACAGGGTTCACACGTAAAGCTGCGGCACATGCTTTTAATAAATACGGTAGCAATGTCAGCCTGATTTCTCGCTGCTCCGCCTCGCTTTTAAGCATCGCACGAAAATTCTCAAGATCCGAAATATCAACTTCATCAAACTGCGTAACATGCGGCACGTTCAACCAACTGCGATGCATGTTTGCTGCTGTGATCCGTTGTGGCTTGGACATTTGCTCAATACTGATCTCACCAAATTGAGCAAAATCAATCTCCGGCACAGTCGGTATTCCCAAGCCCTCGCCAACAGGCGTTTTTCTGGATTTTCGCTGCAATGCCCGCTTAACATAATTTTGTACATCTTCCTTCAAAATACGGGCCTTAGGACCACTTCCTTGCACATCAAGCAAATCCACACCCATTTCCCTCGCGAGCAGTCTTACCGCTGGTCCTGCATAAACTGATTTGCCAGGTCGATTTTCTGAAATCCTCGTATTGATTGGCATGGTTATGGATTCAGTGACTTGCTCCTGTGTAATGTGTTGCCCCTGTTCAATTCCACCTTGTTCAGTCCTGCTTTCACTACTGAGCTCTCTTTCCTCCTCAAACGAACTGACTTCCAACTCCATGAAAGCATCACCTGCAGCGACTGAATCACCTTCTGCAACATTGATAGACACAATCTTGCCGGCCTGTGGCGACGGAATTTCCATCGATGCCTTATCAGACTCCAGCACAATCAACGATTGATCTTTTTTCACCGTATCACCGGGCAGCACACACACTTCAATCACTTCAACATCTTCAACTGCACCCATGTCAGGTATGTTTATGGCCTCTATAGTCACCTTGTAGTCCTTGATCGCTTTTATCTCAACAATTCACCGGAGCTGTTTTCTCCGAATCAATACCGTATTTTTTAAGCGCCTTGTTAACGTCCTCCTTCTTGAACAGGCCTTCATCTGATAGCGCATGTAAAGCAGCTACCACAATAAAATAACGATTGACTTCAAAGAAGTAACGCAAACGCTGACGCGTATCACTACGGCCGTATCCATCGGTCCCTAAGGTGACATAGCGTTGCGGAATAAAATCACGTAATTGATTGGCATAGGCTTTAACATAATCTGTCGCCGCAATGACAGGACCGGTTTTTTTCTGTAACAAGGCGGTTAGGTGTGGCACTCTGGGCTCTTTCGTTGGATGCAATAAATTCCAGCGTCGACAGTCCAAACCGTCACGATATAACTGGTTAATGCCGGGCGTACTCCATACATCCGAATCAATCGCCCAGTCCTGCCGTAATAACTCTGCTGCGGCAAGTACCTCTCTGAGAATAGTCCCACTACCCAAAAGCTGCACTGTCGTTTCTGTCTTATTATGCGCCTCTTCCAATAAATACATGCCGCTGACGATATCGTTTTCAATACCAAGCGGCATCTCCGGCTGTTGGTAATTTTCATTCATCACGGTGATATAATAAAAAATATTTTCCTTATCTTGATACATGCGCTTTAAACCGCTCTGCACAATCACTGCCAGCTCATAGGCGTAGCTCGGATCATAGGACAGACAGTTTGGCACCAGTTCCGCCAGCAAATGGCTATGGCCATCCTGATGCTGCAGTCCTTCACCATTCAGGGTTGTTCTGCCCGCAGTACCGCCAATCAGAAATCCACGCGCCTGCGCATCACCGGCAGCCCAAATAAGATCCATTACCCGTTGAAAACCAAACATGGAATAGTAAATGTAGAACGGCACCATTGGATAATTATGTACACTGTAGGACGTTGCCAAAGCCAGCCACGCCGATGTAGCCCCCAGCTCATTGATACCTTCTTCCAGAATCTGACCTTTCTTGTCTTCTTTGTAATACATGACCTGGTCAGAATCATGGGGCGTGTAACGCTGGCCCTGAGAGGAATAAATTCCAAGCTGGCGAAACATGCCTTCCATACCAAATGTTCGCGCTTCATCAGGTACAATTGGCACTACGCGCGCACCCACTTTTTTATCTTTGCTCAACGTAGAAAGCAGGCGAACGAAGGCCATGGTGGTTGATATTTCCCGCTGGCCACTCCCCTTAAGTTGCGCACTGAAAGACTCGAGAGAAGGAATAGGCAGCTCGGTAAAATCCTGTTGCCGCTCGGGCATAAATCCGCGCAGTTCTTCGCGGCGCTGACGCATGTACACCAGCTCGGGGCTATCCGGCGCAGGACGATAATACGGTACGTTGATCAACTCGTCATCGGTCAGCGGAATATTAAACCGGTCACGAAAGTGCTTAAGACTATCCAGATCCAGTTTCTTCAGTGCATGCGCTTCATTGTGGGCCTCAGCAACACCACCAGTACCATAACCTTTCACCGTCTGCGCCAATATCACAGTGGGTTGACCGCTGTGATTCACCGCAGCATGGTAAGCGGCATAAACCTTATAGGGGTCGTGCCCACCTCGATTGAGATACATAATATCGTTGTCGCTCAAGTCATTAACCAAATCCAACAGCTCGGGATACTTGCCAAAAAAATGCTCACGCGTGTAGGCGCCACCGTTACGTTTGTAGTTTTGCGATTCACCGTCACACACCTCATCCATACGCTTTTGCAACAAGCCGGTGACATCCTTCTCAAACAGAGGATCCCAGAGGCGCCCCCAAATCACCTTAATCACGTTCCAACCGGCACCTCGGAAGACACCTTCAAGTTCCTGAATGATTTTCCCGTTACCGCGCACAGGGCCATCAAGCCGTTGCAAGTTACAATTAATAACAAAAATCAGATTATCCAGCTCCTCGCGCCCGGCAAGGGCAATCGAACCCAGGGACTCCGGCTCATCACATTCCCCATCACCGAGAAACGCCCATACCTTTCGATCACCGTGGTCCAGCAAACCACGACATTGCTGGTATTTCATGATATGGGCTTGATAGATTGCCTGAATCGCGCCCAATCCCATGGAGACTGTGGGAAACTGCCAGTAATCACGCATCAACCAGGGGTGTGGATAGGACGATAAGCCTGCACCGTCCACCTCGCGACGAAAATTATCCAACTGCTCCTCATCAAAGCGGCCTTCCAAATATGACCTGGCATAAATCCCTGGCGCCGAATGCCCCTGATACAAAACCACATCCCCAGGCTCTCCGTTTGCACTACCACGAAAAAAGTAATTAAAGCCTATGTCATACAATGTCGCGCTGGATGAGAAACTGGAAATATGTCCTCCAAGCCCCTCGTTTTTTTCATTCGCCCGGTGCACCATCGCCATCGCATTCCACCGAATCAGTGAACGAATACGGCGTTCAACAAACAGGTCGCCCGGCATGCGTTTTTCCTGCGTCGGTGCAATTGTATTACGATAATGCGTGGTAATAGCAGGCGGCATTTCAACACCTGCATCGGCAGCATGGGAGGCCAGCTTCTTCAACAAAAAAGCGGTTCTGCCAGGACCACCGTATTTAAGCACCGAATCGAGTGCATCCAACCACTCCTGCGTTTCCTGGGGGTCTCTATCCTGCTGCATTGACTAAACTCCATCTTTTTAATGCTGACCAGCTTGTAGAGAAAAACAACAACCCTGTCTTGGCCAACATCGCACTCAAGACGTCTCAGCGGTTGTCTTTCCTGCACTCGTGCTTCAGAAGCCATGTAGAAATAAACGATATCTTTTAAAAACCTAGCACGTATTTGTCAAAGCGCCATCTGACTCTCTAAACGATTTGACAGATTCTGCCATGACGTCCAATAAATTACTTGGCTCCCAAATTTCTGCGACATCCGAGTATGAGGCCAACAACTTTTTCCTCAGTATGTATTTCATGTTTTCGAGAAATGTAGCTTATGAGCCACTAACAAGCTTAGAATCAAACCGACTTAGAATAAAAGGAAATACTAGGCTCCCCAAGCATGTGAATATCCATCTATCGTTAGGATTTACTCTGAAAGACTACTAAATTATGTATTCAATCGAATGACTGGTGATAATGGTACTATGGACCATTATTGGTGTTCTGGAAATAGCTCTTTAGTGCCAAGATCTGTCTGTCGAGGCTTGCTGTTTTCACAGGCGGCCACCCCACTTTACTGAAAATAATTACGCTGGCTTTCAACTCCAATTGTCTGCCAGTTCCTTCCACATTCCAGCTGTATAGTACTAATCAAATTTGTTGTTTGCTGCATGCACATTCGAAAGTTGAATGACAATATCCTAGAATTGAAAATTTCTCCACCAACTATGGGTGTCATGTAATTAGAGATTGCGGTCATTTCGGTTGTGTTTATCACAGAGAAATTGACATCTTCGTGAAGCAGTACTTGTTACACAGATGCCCTTTGCCCGACTTAATTTCAATGTGTATTTTACGCTACCGTCATTCCAGCGAACGCGGGAACCCAGGAAAATGAGCGCGCATTTATGCGTACATCAATTTGCCGCAGCCCCCGCTAATCATTGCAAATGGAATTCCTTTACTTTGTAAGTCATAACTCATAAATCCTGTATACTAATGGGCGAATTTGCACAAAAGAGAATCATGGATGATCACAAGACTAGATTCGTGCGAGCGGAATTACTCAATGCAGCCCAATTTGTGGTTATTTCACTGAGAATTGTCGAACTCTATAGGGGTCGCTCCATAGCACCAATATTTACTCAGTTGTTAGTTCGTTTTGCCTACCACAATGCCATTAACGTAAGCAAGTGGCTAGTCAATTGTAGGGGGGGACTTCTGCACCAAAATCTATGCACTAACCAACTGTTTGTTTTACTTTGCCTAGGGCCCCGGAAAAAATAAATTTTCCAATTACGCTTGCTCCCCTGCTCCCTCACCTTCGTTGTTCAAATGCTTACATATTCCAATATGCTCCCATTTGAACGCCTCGGTGAGAAAGCATGATTCTGCGCCTAATTGGAAAATTTATTATTTCCGAGGCC
>PIVM01000649.1 GCA_003353945.1 Gammaproteobacteria bacterium | reverse complement strand
GCCGTCAAACCACCCATAATTACACGGCTTTTCGCATTTGATGGACCGGGGATGGACCGGCTATTTACAATGTGTTTTACGCCGGGGATGGACCGGCTTTTTACAATGTGTTTTATGCCGGGGATGGACCGGCTATTTACAATGTGTTTTACGCCGGGGATGGACCGGCTTTTTACAATGTGTTTTATGCCGGGGATGGACCGGCTATTTCAGTGGGTGATCCGCGGTGTGATTGTTCAGTCGGTGCGCCGTTTGAGATTGTTCAGTGTGCCGCATTGTGTGGCTTTGCAGCTGTTAATGTTTCTACACCCTGCACTGCCTACACAAACCCTGCTGCAGGTAAAAGACTTTGATCCCCTTGTGGCTGCAGTGAAAAAGGCTATAGAAGGGCTCGACACTGCCATCAAGCCGCTGAAGAAATAGCGAGGCCAGATAAAATTCGTGACGCAAACCTGCTGTACTCCTATAGTGAGCAGCATGAGGACTGATCAAAAGCATTACATACCTACACATCTGGTTTCGCAAGATACTTAGCTTTTGGCAAACCTGCAGCGATGCCTCACTTGCATGTGCGTGTGTATGTTTGCATTTGCCTGCAAGTCAAACTGTTTTTCAAGATTCTTAGCTGGCTTCTGACAAGATTGAAGTGGTAGTGTTTAGAGAAATGCCTATCGGTTTTCATTGCCACCCATTACGTGCTCCTGCTGCAGTTGTGCACACAGTTTCAATCATGTTAGTGCTAAGAGTTTGCAAGCTTCACATGGGAGTGGGGTGTGAGTTCAAGAGCTGTTGAAGGCATACTGTTACAACGCATAATAGAAGGTGTACATATATTACTTACCTTTGTTGTGATGAACAAATATTGGATATCCTGAGTCCTACTCCTTGAGTACGTATCCTGCTCACCCCTGACTGCTTCACCCTTTGCCTCATGCACATCAAAGTCTTGATTGTCAATCTCTCTTGCTGTTCTTCATATCCTGACACAAAGGTGGAGTCAAGTGAGCAAGAGAAAGCCTTTATAGCACTCATGTGCTTGTCTGTTGCTCAAAATGGCTGCTTGACGATGTTGACCACCTGCCTTTATGTATAACATCTTTTGTTTTGTCGAAACGCTGTGCGCGATTCGTGCGTGCATCCATAGCTGTCCTCGGGGCTCGTTCCCAAGAGCAGCTGT
>PIVM01000087.1 GCA_003353945.1 Gammaproteobacteria bacterium | reverse complement strand
TCGTCTATTTTTTTTGGTTTGCTATAAACATAGCCCTGAATCAGTTCAAATCCCAGTTCTTTACAGACGGCGAGTTCGCCTT
The DNA here is from genome assembly GCA_003353945.1 of Gammaproteobacteria bacterium. GTDB lineage: Bacteria > Pseudomonadota > Gammaproteobacteria > Pseudomonadales > PIVM01 > PIVM01. The sequence goes on along the minus strand of PIVM01000087.1, from coordinate 20,724 downwards.
CACGAGAGACACCTTCAGCCAATGTTTGGGTGCCGCCTTTTTTCACCACCTCCACCAATAGCCCAATCATCTCCTGTTGGTTTTTCGCGGCTTTATCTAAATCCTGTATCAATGCGATATCAAACTTCACCACATAGGGTGGAATATTAAGAAGTTCCAATAAGCGGGCTTGACCGGCGCCAAAATCATCGTAAGCCAAGCGTATTTGCAAGTTATCGAGTGCATGGGTCAGGTCGGCGAGCATTTTTTGATGGGTGACTGCGTGCTCATGTATTTCCAGCACTAGAGAAACGTCGGGAAACTTGCCCCTAATATTTTTTAGTGACTCGATCAATCGATCACAATCAAGCAATTCATTTGGGTGTGTATTAACGAACAAAGGCGTGTGACAGTGTGCGGATTTGGCCCAATGTTCTACACCGATATCCCGCATTAGCTCGCTAAGTTCAATAGACTTGGAAAGACTGTCAGCGAGGTAAAAAAGCTCAACGGGTGATATTGACAGCTCGGGGTGACAACCACGACCGAGCAATTCCATACTATTGGTTTGATCGTTTTTAGTGTTGACAATAGGTTGAAAAACAGGCGTCACCAGTTTTTCTTGCAGTAGTTGATCAAGTTCTTTAGCACCGATTGGTAAACGATCGAATTGATCGCTATTACCCAGAATACAGGTTGCGCTGGGATCAAGGTTTTGCAATTTGTCTTCAATAAGCAATTCCCGGCACAATCTGAACTCGATATCCGCAAATTTAATCACGTCTCCATCATCCACAACAGCTTCTTTGCTAATTTGCTGATGGTTAACGAAAGTGCCATTTGTGCTGCCGAGATCACGCAGAATCAGTTGATCGCCGAGTGCATGAAATTCAGCGTGCATTCTGGATACATTACTCGATGGCAAAGACAGTTCAATATCATCCTGCCGTCCCACCACGGAGGGTAATGTTTCGAGCGGGATTCGGTACACTGAATCTTGGTCGGTCAAATAGCCTTCGAGATACCATTTAGCCATTATTTTGGATGATCTCTATCGATGGGAGAATATTGCTGTGAGTTGTTGTAATAATGTAGCTTATCAGGCGAAATTGCGACAATAAACAAAGTGGATACAAACGACGTTATTTCGATATTGTCTATTATTATGGGTGCAATATGTCATTTGCTTTATGGTATGAGTTGTAAGAAGAGATTCACTCAAAATGAAGAACATAAATGGAAAAGGTGTGCATGGCACACCCTACGACGCTACGGTGGCATTCTTGGACTGGCTAGTTCACGGTGATCATGCCGCAGAGATTATTCACGTATTGTTTTTCGAGCAGAATATAACGCGTCACCATATCAATAAGCGTGAGATAGAAAGGCGCTGCTTGGTTTTCTTGCACGTTGTCGTTCAGTTGAGGCACCCATTTGCCTAGGTGTCGATTGATAAAATCACGTTGTGCTCGTTGAAAATGATTTGCCTTTTCCGGATCATCTTGATGCTCATCTTCGCAGTGACAAAGAAAATGCATAAATTCCAGCTGCGTTGTAATGTGGTCTGGTAATTCTTCAAAATCTTCCCCGGCGGTTAAACCAAAGTAGTTGTAAAAACGCACCATCTCTTCCAGGGTTTGCATGCGTTCTTCTAAATAGACCCCACCATTGAGCGGGCAGGGTGGGCCGGATGCGCCGACATCAAACAGTCGTGAAAATTCTACCTGCAGAGTTTCTTTGTCGTCTTGTGTGGTCAGTAAGGTCCAGTCAATGTCCTCTTTCAGTGCAGGGTAGATGTCGCAAAGAATGGTTTTACATTGATCTGAAAGCTGCTTGTTGTGAATCAACTCGGTGAATTCTTTATCAGGGTAGTCAAATGTTGCTGCCATTAGACCATAGGCAAAACTGCGTTGTTTAGCTGATAGGGTGGATTTTGTCGGAATATTCATAGGCTCGGGGGGTACCTGGTTAAACGATATTTGCCAAGGAGTGTAGAATATAGGGTGCAATAAGCTTGCGCATTGCGCCCTGAAAATCATCGAAATTCGGTGCAATGCGCAAGCTTATTGCACCCTACAACGGTTAGCCCCTTAATGACGTTAACAATAGGATAAAAAATGGTGGCTTGCCGCCACCATTATAATACAGTTTTTTGCAGTAAGCCTATCAGGCTTTTTCTTCCAGCAGAGAAGAGACTTTTTCAACGTCCACTGGAGCACCTCTCGGTGCATGACCTGGCGAGCCGTAGTACATTCGGTAGTGGATTTGTCCATAACCACCGGCCAGATGCAGTGCTTTCCATGGTGCTTCAACGGGTTCCTGCTGGCCCTTCCAGTTCTTGAACTGATAAGGTTCCCAGGCGTGATAGATAATCACTTCACCCGGTGCAGTTGCCGGTGCCACTTTCACCATGGCTTCAAATTCACCGTTGTTGTTATGCACTCGAACGGTGTCACCATCTTTGATGTCCCGGGGATCACAATCCTTTGGATTCATAAACAAGGCAGGTACGCCGCGTTGTAAACGCAGCAATAGTTTATGGTCACGCCAGATCGCATGGATACTCCAACGATTGTGGCCGCCGTTCATGCGTAATGGAAATTTGCTGTTGAAGTGTGGGGGATCCTTATGCACAGGCATATCTTCGCCTGCATCAATATACCAGGGATGATCGATAAAGAACTGCTGACGCCCGGTCAGTGTTGGCCAAGCGACTTTCTTTTCAACAAAATCGCGATGTGGCCAATGGGTGTCTTCTGGATCGTAGTCACTAAAGTTCTGGTAGATCAGGCTTGGGCGAGCAGGGCCTATTATACGTACTGCGCCCATATCCAGCGCTTCGCGTCCTGAATTGGCTGCTACGCTGGGACTGTTCTCGAAGACCTTATCCATCAGTTTGATTGGATCGTCAGGTTCTTCCGGATTGTAGTAGCCGTTTTCAGTGTGATGATCATAGACGGTGGTCAAATCATGGGTTTGTCCCTTGAAACCTTCGACGGGACCAATATTGCGTTCCTTGGCGCGGTTCTGTACATATTTGCTGAGCAGGCCAAAACATTCCCAGTCACTCTTTGATTCACCCAGTGGTTCTGTGGCTTTATCGGAACAGATCAGGTAGTGCACATAGGATTGACCGTACTTGATGCCCACCTTCTCATAATAAGCGGCAATCGGTAGGAAATAATCCGCATAAAGGCTGGAGGTGCTCATGCGGAAGTTGACCGATACCACCAAATCGAGTTTCGGCCAGAAAACATCTCTGGCGATCTGCGAAGAAGGCCAGCGACGTAGGGGGTTACAGCCGGTAAAAATAAACGCTTTGGGTTGCACGCCTTCAGCAGGGTGTATTTTGACCCAGCCGTTATCGATGGACTCGCGCATGTAATGGGCAATATTGTGAGGTAAGGCCGAATCCTGAAGATGCTCCTGGTCCCACATTTCTTTGTAACCGGCGTGTACATAGAGGAAGGGCATCAACGGCGTGTTGGCTTCTGTCTCACTGACGGTGGTGTATATATCTTCGAAATCCCGTGGCGTCAAACCACGAATAGCTTTTGGGATCAGTTTTATCTGATCCATGGCCGTTAAACCAATATCCGCCATCATGGCGTCAATACCGTCAAGACCCCACCAGGCCGCCACGCGCACACCGCCACCTGGGTATCCCTGGTTGCCTGTCAGTGACATCAGCAGAATCATGGCGCGTTGGAATAAATCACTGTGGTAGTGTTTACAAGCGCCCCAGGATGCGAAAATCATGGCTCTTGGCGCAGCGGCCATTTCGCGGGCGAAGCGACGGATTAAATTGGGATTCAGGCCGGTGATTGCGGCTGCCTGATCCGGACGGTATTCACTGTTGAGTTGTTTTACCAGCTTGTCATAAACCGTATAGCATTCTACAGTTTTGCCATCGGCAAGTTTCACCTGAAAATTTCCCGATAGTGCCGGTTTGTAATTGCCCAAGTCAAGGCTGCGGCCATCATCACCATCGCCTTCGCAACCGGGAGCGAGAACCGCTTTCGTGGTTTTTTCATCCCAGAAATACAGTGCGTTATCAACACCGTCTGCTTGTAAGTCACTTTGACGGAGAAATTTCTGAGTGTCTTTGCGAATCAGGAAAGGTAGATCGGTCTGTTCGAGTATGTAATCTTTCTTGATAAGATTTTCTTCGATCATCACTTGTGCACAGGCCAATCCCAACGCTGCGTCGGTTTCGGGCTTGATATTAAGCCACATATCGGCATGCACGGTACTGGGGCTGAGATCAGGTGCCACGACTACCAGTTTAGCCCCCTTATAGCGGGCTTCGTGCATATTGTGTACTTCAGGTATGCGGGTATAAACAGGATTCCCCACCCAGATCACAATATAGTCGGAGCGGAACCAGTCATCCGAGGTGCCTTCGCAGTTATACATGCCCCAGGTTTGGCAAGCGCCCATTGGCATGTCGCCAACACCGGACCAGGAATCAATCGTTGTGGTTTTCATGGCTGAGGCAAAACGGAAATCCCCCGCCGTTTCCGGCCCATATCCGGCGTTAGTGGTGCCGTGGTCGTAGATGATGGATTCAGTGCCTTGATCAACGGCGGCATCTATTAAGCCGTCTGCAATTTCAGTGAGAGCTTCATCCCAACTGATGCGTTTCCATCCGCCGCCACCACGTTCGCCCACTCGTTTTAGCGGATGAGTAACTCTGGCTTCTGATAGCTGTAAACTGGTGTAGCATGCGCCTTTCTGACAGCCTCTAGGGTTCATGTCAGGCACATCAGGGCGGGGTGGTTCGTAGATGGCGTTTTGCTCTTCACGCCAGGCAATGCCGTCTTTAACGTAAACATCCCAAGAACAAGCTGAGATACAATTGGCGCGAGTGTGCGTTCCTTTAACAACTTTGTCCCATTTCCATATCTCGCGGTAGATGTCGGAAAAATCGTCGTATTGGATGGTTTTGCCCAGTATCTTCGGCAGCTCCTGCCAAGTGGGTTTGTTCGTGCATGATGATAAGCTGACCAGGCCAAGGCCGACAGCTGTAGTCCCAGCAGCGGCGCCAATGATAAACTTGCGGCGTGACAGCTTAGGGCTTTTGTTATTGCTCATGGCGAATAGCTCCTGTGTTTGATTCTAAAAGCGCGTTGGCATAAATCGTTTCGTGTTGAGTTAAGCCGGCGCTTTACGCCCACTCTATGGTGGCTGGATTTTTATCGAATCCGCCAAACATTTCGTTCCAGCGATAGGCGATCAAAAGATCCATCAGTTCCGATTTTTCACCGCGTTTCGTTTTTTCGCGTTCTGCTTTGAGGACGTCCAGTGCATCCAGCACTTTGGGGCCAAACAGCGAGATCAGATACTCATCGGGTATACGTGGGGTTTGCTCATCAATATCGCCATCGGCATCAAAGGAAGCCGGGCCTATGGGGGGTATATAAAATACGTTGGGTTGAGTACCGCGTTCAGGGTGTAGTGGTATCGCAACCTTATATTTTTCCACCAACTTCCAGATGGGGGCGTTTTGATCGTCACGGTAGCCGACAAAGCGCACGCGTCCCGGACACTGGCGAGCACAGGCATTGGATACGCCCTGTTCCAGTCGGGGGAAACAGAAAATGCATTTTTGACTCACCCCTTTTTCCATATTGAAATAGATTTTTTTATAGGGACAGGCTTCCATACAAAAGCGATAACCCCGACAGCGGTCTTCATTGATGACGACAATACCGTCTTCTTCGCGCTTTTCGATCGCTTTACGGGGACAAGCCGCGACACAAGCCGGGTTGGTGCAATGATTACAGATGCGAGGCAGATAAAAGAAATAGCTGTTGGGAAAAACCCCGGCGCCTTCGTCTTCATCCCAGTTGGGACCCCAGGTCGGTGTTTCACCTTCGATCTGCAGATGTGTTTTATCGCCTTTACCACCGTAAAAAACGTCTTTGTGGTTATACTCCCAGGCGTCGCCGAATTCCTGGCGCGAGGGCAGTTTGCCTAACTGCGCTTTACCGTCTTTAAAACCACCCCCCATATTCTCCCAGTTTTTGGGTGTTCCCATACCAGGCATGGTGTTGACGGTGTTCCACAACATGTACTCTTTTCCTTCCTCCCTGGTCCACAGGGTTTTACAGGCGACGGTGCAGGTGTGACAGCCGATACATTTGTTCAAGTCCATAACCATGGACATTTGTCGTTTGCTTGTCATTATGAGTTACCCTCTGTCAGAATCAGTTCCAGCCATTGCATGCCCGAGTAGGCTTTGATGCCGCCACGCTCCGTGTTGCCGCCATCCCACACCGCCAAGGCAATCTGGGCAGTGCTGCCTAGTTTGAACTGGGGGGATTGGCTCTCGTTTGGAACTTGTAGGGCGCGAGCCATAACGACGGACCATTTGCCATCTTTCCAGGCACCATGGCTCTTTACGAGGTTGCGGTTGCGGGTTTCAGAAGTGCCAATGCCTGCAGCTTCGATTTGGCGTGCTTCCCCATTCTCATTGGCTCGCCAAAACCACATGCTGACAGGCATGTCGGGGGCGCCCATTACGACAGGTGCATTTTCCGCTAATGGGAAAGCGATCGCAGCACTGTCAGGGAATACGGTGTTATCACCATGATCAACCATCTGGTTGGGCGCGTTCCACTGCAAACGAATAGCAAGCAGATCTTGGTTAACGACAGCCTGTACAGACACATTCCCGATATTGCCCGCAGTTTTTGTTGACCAAGACTCTCTGATAGCGGGTGTTGGTTGCATGGCAATGGGTGTGCTTTCCAGTGCTACAACACTGGACTTGATGGCTTGCCACTGTGAATTATGTGGGTTCAATATCGCATCGATTGTTGCTGCGGCATTGTATTGGGCTCTCATAAGGCCACTCCTTGCGGTTCGGTTCTGAACACAAGTGGTCAGAATAATAATGGGTTTTACCGTCTTATTTGTATGACGATGCGAGCGTCTATTAACTGTTGCTCAGATGCTCCCGTCTATGTGGAATTAACCGTATTGAAACTGTTATCCATTATCGAGAGGGATAACGCAAACCTGCGATAACCAGCGTTCTCTGGTACTAACTACTATTAGCTGTTAGGTAATTTATAAATAAGCTGGGAAGTGGCGCAAGGCTTTTTCCATGGCCCGAAACTCAACACGTAGATCTTTTGATCTGGCGCAATAATTATGCTGTTGGTGGCTTCAGACAGTCTGACAATAGTCGGCCTTCGGTGTTGGATTGTCTGACTAAAAGCAATGTTAACTTATTCTTTTATAAATGATTTTATCTGATATGTAATGCATCCCAAACGCTGTTACAACTACTCTTAGATCTGCGATCTACTGCCAGCATTGTAGCAGGTAGTGTAGCAATATTATGAACCGCGCAAACAGGAAGAAACCTCATCCTTTCTTTCTCATATAAAAGAGTGCAAAGGTGCATGCTCAGCAACACATAAGACATTGATTTGAAGGTTTGAACCGATAATTTTCACACAATAAAATTTGGCTTGCCTCACGTCGCCAGCTATGTATAATCACAGCGCTTTCCTGGGGGTGAAGTATGGGAAGCTTTCAGACTGCATCGTAAATCACCCTCACACAATGATGCAATCTATACCGGTGGGGTGACTGAGTGGTTGAAAGTACCGGTCTTGAAAACCGGCGAGGGTTTACCCCCTCCCAGGGTTCGAATCCCTGCCCCACCGCCATTTCGTTATACGGCAACAATCGAGAAGCGTGTTTTTTCGCTTCAGAAGATTGCCAGTATTATCTACACTTTTTGGGTAATGTATTAATTCGTTATTAAGTGTCCTTGCATGCCTGTTCTGATGACAAAGCATACACATTTTTTGATGACACCTTTGGATGCAGAAAGGATTTCCAATGCCGTGAAAGTTGTAGGTAGTTGTTATGCACAGTTGATAAATAAAACCTACAAGCGCTCTGATACTTTATGGGAGGGGCAGCACAAGGCAAGCGCTGTTGACACAGAAAACTATCTTCTAAAGTGCTATCGATAATTGAGCTAAATCCTGTTGTTGCTTCCATGATATCACGCCCGGAGGAGTATCAATGGTCAAGCTATGTAATAAATGCGTTTGGTGATTCAACTGAATTGATTTCACCGCATCCTGAATATCTGAGATTGAGAGGTTTGCTGGCATAGGGGGTTGTTTCGTCAATACCATCTTCATCATGACCGTCAAATGTTACGCTGGGTGTGCTTGTATATACCAATCGAGGGACTTTCAGTTGCTTGCAGGCGCGCAGGATGTTTTCGTTACCCAGTACACATTGCAGTGATGATATTCATGATACGACCCCCATCCCCCAGCTTTGGACGCCACGTGAAAAACAATATCACAACCTTCCATAGACCGAATGACAGTGTCCAAGTCGCCAATATCACCCTTCAGCATGGTTACACCCATTGCTTCGAACATGGGATATTGGCTGCGAGCAATGCTATGCACTTCGTCACCACGTGGCAGCAGTTTTTTTGCTATGACTTGCCCGAGAAATCCACTGGCACCGGTTACCAAAGCTCTCATTCTACAAGCGCCCCTTTAATTTTTTACCTGCCCATACTTCCAGTTTTTCTCGAAATATTTTTGTATTGTGTCGTGCATCGACGGGAATCATCGGGTGTGTCAGAAAATGAAGTATCGATTTTGTTCTGGCGTCACAAAGAACACAGCAAAGAACACAGGACAGTCATTGAACAAAAGATAGTCACTCCAAGTCAAAGTGATAGGTCCAGTAAGAAAAGACCGTCAATAAACCATAAGGGGGTATTTATGGGGGGTGCGTATAAATACAGTCAATATAATTTACTTTATATTACAGATAGATAAGATCGCTATTTAAGCGATTGCCCCGCAATTTTATCTTTCTCTCCGTCCCATCCATAAAATGCCTTTGGATATTCTAAGGAGTTTGTACTCGGTAACGCAGAATAAAGCGAAGGCTTTATTGTGGTTGCAATATTGTGGCTGCAATGTCGGATTGTAAAGCTCGCGATAAATCAATTTCGATAATCATAATGCGCATCACTGGATGTTTAGCGTTACAGAGCTTCCCTGCAATTTCTTCTACATGATCATGCTCAGTATATTCGCAAGTAAGTATATTCAACAAACCTGTGATACATTATCATCCGAGCTGAATCTTTTATACCTCTTACCTTTTTGTGATGACACCCGCTATGGAAGATGATAATGCCCTCAAGCATAAGATGCTCCGCTCATTTGTGCCGGTTAATGCGCTGACAGAGGATCATCTCGCGACACTATTGAGAGATAACCATGTTGAGTTTCACTATCGGGGTCAGCAGTTGTTTGAAATCGGTGACGTTGATGATGTTCATATTTATCTGTTGCATGGAGAACTGGAGCTTACAGACGCGTCTGGCAGGCGAAAGATTGTGTCGGCCACCGATGAGCTGAATCAATTTCCTTTATGTGCGGAGCAACCACGGCAATATACGGCAAGAGCGGCCAGTGATTGCAGTGTCGTGCGTTTTAACAAAAACCAACTGGATAACATGCTGTGCTGGGATCAGACCGCAACGTGTATTATTGCTGAAATGGGCGCAGAGCGGGATTTGGATGAAGATGCTGCTTGGATGGTCACCGTATTAAAATCCAATCTGTTTTACAAAGTGCCTCCTATGAATATCAGGGATATTCTGGGGCGATTTGAGGCGTGCTATGTGCCTGTTGGCGAAGTGATTGTACGTCAGGGAGAAGTGGGTGACTGCTGTTATGTCATTAAGGAGGGGAGCGCTGAAGTATTTTTGTCTTCAGAACCAATCCATACACCTGAAAAAGTGGCAGTATTGCATGTTGGACGCTGTTTTGGCGAAGATGCTCTCGTGCATGAAACTGTTCGTAACGCCACCGTTATAATGGCCGAAAATGGTGTATTGATGCGGCTGGCAAAAGCGGATTTTTACCGTTTGTTAAAACAGCCGGAGGTTCAGAGTATTCGCTATCAAACGGCAATCAAAAACTACACCGATTGTGGGCAGTGGCTGGATGTGCGCACAACTGCAGAATTTGATGTGGGGCATTGTTCGGGCGCACAAAATATTCCTTTGAGCCTGATCACCGTCAAATCTCGGATGCTGGATCATGGCACGGAATATGTGTGTTATTGTGATACCGGCAATCGCAGCAGATCGGCGTGCAATTTATTGGAAAAAGCCGGTTACCAAGCAAAAGTGCTGACAGGCGGTATCCAGGATTTGCCGGCAGAGCAACGCATTGCTTTTCAGGTCAAACACTGACAGGCGTACTGTCAACGTCTTTCAACCTAACAAGAGGTCACTCACTACAGGGCAGTTTAATGGACTGTCGTAGATTGTTCTTATTATGGAAAAATTTCGTAATGTGGGCCTGATTGGTCGAGCGGGTAGCCAGGAAGTTATTGACTCCCTGATTGTATTAAAACGCTATTTGGTGGCACGTGGATTAACCGTCGTTCTGGAACAGGAAATGGCGGAAGTACTGCCTGAGCACGGTCTACAGGTCAGCACTCGTGAATGTATTGGTGAAATGTGCGACTTGGTGATTGTTGTCGGTGGTGATGGCAGCATGTTGGGTGCGGCCCGTTCATTGGCCAGGTTTTCAGTTCCTGTGCTAGGCATTAACCGGGGTAGGCTGGGTTTCCTGACAGATATATTACCTCATGAATTGGAATGGAAATTAACCGAAGTGCTTGACGGTAACTACACCACGGAACGTCGATTTTTGCTTGATACCATTATGTACCGTAATGGTGAACCGATTGGTGAAGGCAGCGCGTTTAATGATGTTGTGGTCAGCTCCGGCGAAGCGGCTCGCATGATTGAGTTTGAAACCTATATTAACGATCAGTTTGTTTATAGCCAACGATCAGACGGTCTGATTGTTTCTACACCCACTGGTTCTACAGCCTATTCGCTTTCAGGCGGCGGCCCTATCATGCATCCTGATTTGGATGCACTGGTGCTGGTGCCGATGTTTCCACACACATTGACCAGTCGACCTATTGTTGTCAATGGCAATTCAGAGATAAAAATCGTGTTTGGAATGGAAAACCAGATATTTCCGGTGGTGACGTGTGATGGTCACGATAAGATTGAGGCAGAACCGGGAGATTCTGTGACTATCAAAAAGAAACCTCATGAATTGACCATGATTCATCCGCTGGACCACAATTTTTACGCCATTTGCCGGGATAAGCTGCAATGGGGTAATCGCCTGTTTGAGTAGTGGCCGTGGTTTCAGTGTCAGACAACCCCGTGGGTTACGATATTATTGGTGATGTGCATAGTTGATCGTGGTTCGGCGCAGTTGCTGATGGGCAATCATGAATACAATGCGCTGGGTTATTTTTTGCCTGCGCCTGCCGATAGCGGGCGCGAGTTTTTACGAGAGCATAGCCAGTAACACGATCTGTCAAACCGGGAAACGCTGGAGCAATTTGCCAATCATCCTGTAGAGTGGCAGTTGTTTCTTGACTGGTTTATGACATTGCCTGTGTTTCTCGAAAGGGATAAAAAACGATTGCTGCATTACGCGGATCACAGAAAACCCTTGTTCGTAGGCCATTATTGGTTAAGAGGCATGCCTAAACTGCTAAAGCCCAATCTTGCTTGCCTGGACTACAGCGCCTGTAAAACGGGCCGTCTGGTGGCTTACCGTATGCAAGCGATCAATGGAGAAGGTAGGAAAACCCTGGCGGCGAAAAATTTTGTGTGGGTGGATGTGACAGAAGATCAATTGATCGCGTAGAATGCCCTGATGTATCAATACAAAGTACTCGATGCCCCGCTTGATAGAAATCTGGGCGACTTCAGCATTTTTCTCTGGCAGCAGGGTATTCCCCATCGCATTCATGAACAATCCGGGCGCCAGATTCTCTGGGTCAGGGATGAGGAGCATATCGATCCTGTCAAGAGAGCCTATCGCAAGTTAATGGCTGGCGAATTGCGCTTGCAAAGGGTGACAAAGGTTTCACGTCACCGAGACCTTCGATTGACAGTTCACACGCTGTTGTTCAAAACAGCACCGGCAACCCTGGTGTTTCTCTTGTTGAGTATTATCGGTGCAGTGTTGCCCTATGTTGACAGCACAGGACAGTGGATCAGTTTGTTAACCTTTCAGGGGTTTTCAATTGAACAGGGGAAACCGGTTTTTGAGTCAGCGCAGGTGGGTTTTGCGCAAGGCCAGTACTGGCGCCTGTTGACGCCGATATTTTTGCATTTTGGTCTAATGCATATTCTGTTTAATGGCTTATGGTTGTGGGAGCTCGGTCGGCGAATTGAATTCCAGCAAGGGATTGTACGTTTAGTGGCCTTGATGTTCCTGGTGGGCGCCGGTTCCAATATGATTCAATATCTGGTGATCCCAAATAGCCTGTTTGGTGGCATGTCGGGTGTCATTTATGGTTTGCTGGGATATTGTTGGTTTTGGGATAAATTCCAGCCAACGCGGCCCTTCAATTTACCGCCTGGAATTGTTGGTTTTATGCTGGTTTGGTTGCTGATTGGTTACAGTGGTGTGTTTGACCTTTTTGGGCTGCATATTGCCAATGCAGCGCATTTGTCAGGATTGATTATTGGTGTTGTGATGGGTGGCGGAGCGGCGCTGATTGCCGGGCAACAGCGAGTGTAAGATCTGCCCTGTGCTCCATTTTAGAGTAGAGAGATTAAAATGAAATTAACGGATATGGTTGAGCAAATTACGCCGGAAATCCACCAGCGACTCAAACGGGCAATTGAACTGGGCAAATGGCCAGACGGTCGACGCTTGAGTCAGGACGAGAAGGAAGCCAGTCTACAGGCCGTTATCGCCTATGAAGCCCATCATCTGCCGGAAAAGGAACGGGTTGGTTACATTGATCGGAGTAAAAAGGATACACCCTGTGAGTCGGCCAGCGATACTAAAAAAACAATCAAGTGGCAGTGATTGTTCAAGCACGATTGCTATTCAGACACTGCTGCTAGGGAGTTCCGGAAACCTAATCAGGACAAATAGGCGGGGACAAATAAGCCGGGATAAATTGGTCGGAGAAAATAAGTCGGGAGAACAATAAGTGCAATCCATTGCATGCGGCCAACTGCGCAAACTGCGCGTTGAGCTGCAATCGCCGGTCGTCTATCACTTGCCAGTGGGTGATGAGCTGATTCACCTTAATCCTCTGCTGGGTCAAGCAATCAGTTTGCGGTTTATCGGTGAAATCAGTTGCCTGCATTGCGGTCGTAAAACTAAAAAGAGTTTTAGTCAGGGTTATTGTTATCCCTGTTTCAGTTCATTGGCCCAGTGTGATATTTGTATAGTAAGCCCTGAGAAATGCCATTATGAACAGGGAACTTGTCGGGAGCCTGATTGGGCGCAAAAACACTGTATGCGTGAGCACATCGTTTACCTGGCCAATTCTTCCGGTATCAAGGTGGGCATTACGCGCGGGACGCAAATGCCCACACGCTGGATCGATCAGGGCGCGATTCAGGCGCTACCTGTCTATCGAGTTGATAACCGCTATTTGTCGGGTTTGGTGGAAGTGATCTGTAAACAACATATGGCGGATAAAACCAATTGGCGCAAAATGCTGAAAGGAGAGGTGGAGGCGATCAATCTGGTCGAGCGGCGCGATGAACTGTTTGCCGTGATAAATACTGAAGTGGATGCTTTAGTGGATCAGTTTGGTTTGCAATCACTTCAGGCCATCACTGCGGGAGAATTAGTTGCCATCAACTATCCCGTGTTGTCTTATCCCACTAAAGTTGTGTCAAAGAACTTTGACAAACAACCGTTGATTGAAGGTACGTTGGTAGGGATTAAGGGGCAGTACCTGATACTGGACACTGGCGTTTTGAATATACGCAAGTTTGGTGCTTATCAAATTGAATTGAGTGCTTAGGAGTTAATTATGCGAGATGCACAACCGAAAACGATCTACCTAAAGGATTATCGGGTGCCGGATTTTCTCATCGACAATACCAATCTGCATTTTCAATTGGGTGAGGCCGCCACCCTGGTGCGCTCAACGCTCATAATGCGTCGCAATCCGGCAGCGGAAGATCCGCATGCTGCACTGGTGCTTGATGGGCAGGATTTGCAGCTGAAGCGGCTGTTGATAGACGGCAAAGAACTCAATGCTGATGGATACCGGACGGACAATGAGAGCTTAACGATAGATCAATTGCCCGATCAGTTTGAATTGGAATGTGTAACCTGCATTAAACCACAAGAAAACTCTTCGTTGGAAGGCTTGTATAAATCTCAGAAAATGTTCTGCACACAATGTGAGGCGGAGGGTTTTCGGAAAATCACATATTACCTGGACAGACCAGACGTGATGTCCAGTTTTACTACCACTATCGTAGCGAATAAAGAAAAATTCCCCGTATTGTTATCCAATGGTAATGAAGTAGATCGTGGTGAGCTGGACGACGGTAATCATTGGGTGACATGGCAGGATCCATTTAAAAAACCGTGCTATTTGTTTGCCTTGGTGGCGGGTGATCTGGTGTTTGTAGAAGACCGCTTTTGCACCCTTTCGGGGCGTGATGTGGTTTTGCGCATTTACGTTGAAGAAAAAGACTTGAATAAATGCGATCACGCCATGCAGTCGCTAAAAAAAGCCATGCGCTGGGATGAAGAAGTCTATGGTCGGGAATATGATCTGGATATTTTTATGATCGTAGCTGTCGATGATTTCAATATGGGGGCGATGGAAAACAAAGGATTGAATATCTTTAATACCTCTTGTGTATTAGCCAATCCAAAAACGACCACGGATGCGGGTTTTCAGCGCGTTGAGGCAGTGATTGCGCATGAGTATTTTCATAATTGGTCTGGTAATCGTGTGACCTGCCGAGATTGGTTTCAGTTGAGCTTGAAAGAAGGTTTTACGGTATTTCGTGATGCAGAGTTTTCTGCTGATATGAATTCGCGAACGGTCAAGCGGGTAGAGGATGTTACATTGCTGCGAACAGCGCAGTTTGCAGAGGATGCCGGACCAATGGCGCATCCAATACGCCCTGATTCCTTTATCGAGATTTCAAATTTTTACACGGTCACTGTCTATGAAAAAGGTGCCGAAATTGTCCGTATGATTTATAACATACTGGGCGCAAATGATTTTCGTCGGGGTACCGATCTGTATTTTGAACGCCACGATGGCCAGGCCGTGACCTGTGACGATTTTGTGCAGGCGATGGAGGAAGCAAGCGGCAAAGATCTCACTTTGTTTAAGAATTGGTACCATCAGGCGGGAACACCTGTATTGGATATTGTCGGCGACTACGATAAAACAGCGCAGACCTATACGTTGACGGTTTTCCAGTCATGCCCATCGACACCGGGGCAAAATGAAAAGAGGCCTTTTCATATCCCTCTGGGGTTTGGATTGCTAAGCGATGCAGGCAGTTTGCCTATACACATTTCACCCTTACAAATGGCTGATCAAGCGGAGCAGACTCATACTCGCGACGACACGCATTGTGTGCTTGATATTACTGAACAGGAACAGTCTTTTGTTTTTCAAAATGTCATTGAAAAGCCGGTGCCATCATTGCTTCGGGGTTTTTCAGCACCGGTAAAAATCAACTTTAATTACAATCGTGACGAATTGATGTTCCTGATGCAAAACGATGCGGATGGTTTTTGCCGTTGGAATGCCGGTCAGCAGTTAGCTTTACAGATATTGCAGGATTTAGTGCGGAGTTATCGGCAGGAGGTGGAACTAGAACTGGCGCTGGATATGCGCCTGACGCAAGCCTTCCGCAGTTTTTTACTGGATGACAGTTTGGATAAGGCTATGGTGGCACTGATGATTGAATTGCCATCAGAGGCGTATATGACAGAAGAGGCAGATGAGATCGATGTGCTGGCTATTCATCATGCGCGGGAGTATCTGCGTCAACAACTGGCTGAAGAGTTGCGCGAGGAGTTGTTGCAAGTTTATAGGGAAAATGTTTCAAACATGAATTTTGAACCTGACGCTGAACAAATTGCCCAACGCAGCTTGAAAAATCGTTGTCTTGCCTATTTGATGTTGCTGGATGATGCGGAAGTTATTGCCCTGTGCGAAACACAGTTTCGACAGGCAGACAATATGACCGATCAGCTTGCTGCTTTATTTGCACTGGTGAATAGCGAGGCATGCCCCGTGCAAGCAGTCAAGGAAGCTGCGTTAGATAGTTTCTACCAACAGTGGCGAAGTGAGTCGCTAGTAGTAAATCACTGGTTTCAGGTTCAGTGTGCTTGCCGCTTGCCTGGTACGTTGGAAACGGTCAAAAGCTTAATGCAGCATGAGGCTTTTGATTATAAAAATCCCAATAAACTGCGAGCGGTTATCGGCGCTTTTTGTGGGCAGAATCCATCAAGTTTTCATCAAAGTGATGGTGCAGGGTACGTCTTTCTTGCTGATCAGATTCTAAAACTCGACAAATCCAATCCGCAAATAGCTGCGCGCCTTCTGACTCCTTTGATCAAGTGGAAGCGGCATCTACCCGAGGTACAGAGACATATGAAGGCGCAGTTGAAACGAATTATTTCTGAGGGTGATTTATCAAAAGACGTGTATGAAGTGGTGTCGAAAAGTATGCAGTAATAATGCAGCAAAATACCGAGAATGGACCTGTTTAACTAATGCACAACATCAAATTTGCGAAAGACTGGTAAAAAATTATTAAGAGCACGTCAGATAAACCACAAAAATTTGTCATTGAAAAACTGGATTCCCTCGGACAGGGAATTGCTTATATCAACGGGAAAATATGTTTCATACCCAAAGCATTACCCGGCGAAAGTGGCACGGCCGTTATTCTAAAAAAGAGTCGCGGAGTTCAGTTTGCGAAAATACATACCTTGGAGACGGAGTCAGCCGAGCGCGTTGCTAGCCCCTGCGTTCACTACGATAAATGTAGAGCCTGTGATTATTTGCACGTTTCCTATGAGCAGGAATTACACTACAAAAAACAGGCGCTCTATCATTACCTGGATAAATTACTGACAACGCAAGAAATCATTGAGTGCGTTGCCTCACCACAGCGCTTTGCTTATCGTAATCGAGTGCAGTTACATTACCGATTTAAATACCTTGGCATTATCCAATCAGAAGCACATCAGATCTTGGAGATACCGCACTGCTTATTACCCTGCAAGGAGTTACAACCATCTTTTGACAGACTATACAAAGAGAGGCCATGGATAAAGGATAAAGATAGTCAGCATGGTCACTGTGAACTCTATTGGCAGGATGATGATGTAGGTATTCATTGGAATAGTAATTATGCCAAGGGCGGATTTAGCCAAGTCAACGAGGCCGTAAATAAGATAATGAAGAGAAAAATCTCGGGGCTTGTCCAGCAACTGTCAATCGATGGTAGAGGTGTTGAGACAATTATTGACCTTTTTTCAGGTGATGGAAATCTCAGCGACGGACTGCTTCAAAATGGCGCTAGTCGTGTTATGGTCGATCTGCCGGAAAGTGATAAGCAAGACTACTTGAGTCTGGACTTATTCCTAGACGAGTCACTAAAACGTTTTTGGCGACGAAGTCCTATAAAAAAAGCTGATTTGTTGATGGTCGACCCTCCCCGGAAGGGATTTCCACTTTTGCCAGAATGGATAAAAAAAATTGCACCTAAATATTTGCTTTATATCAGCTGCAGCCCGGCAACCTTGTCTAGAGATTTAAAATCCATAACCAATAGAATCGAGGTTAAATCCGTTTGCATGATGGATATGTTTCCTGGCACCAGGCATTTTGAAACTCTGGTCTTGTGCAAATTAGGGTCTTGGAAATAAAATCCTCCCCAATCTGTAGGCTGAAGCTGATATATGAAACAAAATGATTGTTAAATTTCGTGCTTTATTGGAATCAATTGAAATTGTAGAAAAAGAGATAAGAAGTTTGTCTGAAGGGGAGTTTGGAATCCGAGTTGATTAATTGGCTTAGTTCGCAGTTGGTTTTTTTGAAACAATTTAAAATTCATCTACTGACAATGGATATATGATCAGACTATCATGCCGTAGCGTTTTAATCTGCGTTCTAAATTTCAATCCTCTTGACAAGGGAGTCGTCAATGCGGTTTGCAACTGACCGCATCCCTAAGCAATGCAATATGGTCTAAATCCGCCACACGAATGCGTGAAGAATGTTAAGGATAATGGTGCCGATATTCTTTTTCACCAGATTTGTCCTTTTTCATAGGCATAAATAGTTAGTCGAATGGTCAAGGTGGTTATCGAAACAGTGCTATGCTGAAAATTGCAGAGTATGAAAACGATTGCCAGTAATCGAACGATGAACTGTGGTAGTAGTCTGTTTGTTGGGTGAAATGATGATAGAAAAAATACTGTACGCCTCTGATCTTAGCGCTTATACCCCCTATGTTCTTCAACACGTTGTTGAATTATCTGACCGTTACGATGCAAAAATATACATTGTCCACGCAGTTGAACCACTTTCCTTTATGGCCGGTGCGGTCGTCAATACATATCTGCCTGTTGAAACTCGTCAGGAGCTGGAATCGGGTGGTTTAGATCGTATAGTTAGCGGCATAAAGCAGCAGATCGTCGAATCAATTACAGAAGATATTGTGGACGGTGACGATGGGTTAAGTAATATCAGTGATGTGTGTGTCGTAAGAGGGAAGCCGGTCGACGTGATATTGCAGGAAGCAGTACGTTTAAATGTTGACATGATTGTCATGGGAAGCCATGGTCATGATAGTGTCAGTCCTCACATGTTGGGCTCCGTAACCAGTAAAATCCTGCAGCTTGCGAAGGTTCCCGTCTATATGATTCCTTTGATGAGAAATACACTTTCAAAAGCCTCATAATAATCGTTAAGCCAGCTTATTTTTTGATATTTCTGTTTTCACTAGTTGAGAATAGAATAACCCTGTGTTTCTACTAAAAAACGAAATCATTTATAAAACAATGATATATGGATTGTCTTGAGAAATAATTAGGCGAAAATTAAAAAAAAAGGGTAAAAATCCTGCAAGCTTATAAAGAATGCCTATACTTACAAAAAAAAGTGATAGATGTCTCGTTTAAAACGAGTAAAAGTTGTCAAGGAATCGCTCTTAAATTTCGTCAAGTTATATATGATGTTGAAGGTGACTCTGGCTATCGTAGTAACTGTATTAGGGCATATCAGGGTTTGGCTAGATTTAGCAGAAAGGGATAGGGAATAAAGAGACAGACGGCCGATTTCCCAGGTTTTTATTACATAAATTAAAAAATCTCCCAAAAATCGTCTAAAGTTGTTATATGTGAAAATCAATGTAACCAATGATCATCAACATTGAGGTGGGTATGGGATAAGCAACCCGTTATTGTGACGATTCTGAATTAAATTATACAAAAAAATCAGTTGGCCTCGCAGTACGAGTAGCCATCCGGAGGGCGGAATGAAATTACAACAGTTACGTTATATTTGGGAAGTTGCACATCATGATTTGAATGTGTCGGCAACAGCTCAGAGTTTGTATACCTCACAGCCAGGAATCAGCAAGCAGATCAGGCTGCTTGAGGATGAACTGGGTGTTGAGATTTTTGCGCGTAGCGGTAAGCATTTGACAAGAGTGACGCCGGCTGGTGAAGCGATTTTGAATACGGCTGGTGAAATACTTCGTAAAGTTGATGGTATCAAGCAGGTTGCACAGGAATTTTGCAATGAAAAGAAGGGCAGTTTGTCTCTGGCAACAACCCATACGCAAGCTCGCTATGCGTTGCCGGCGACCATTAAACAATTTATAGGTCGATATCCGGATGTCTCTTTGCATATGCATCAAGGTACGCCAATGCATATTTCAGAACTTGCGGCAGATGGCACGGTGGATTTTGCTATAGCGACAGAAGCTCTAGAGTTGTTTTCTGATTTGATTATGATGCCTTGTTACAATTGGAACCGATGCATACTGGTACCACAAAACCACCCGCTTGCTCAATTGTCCCAAATGACGTTGGAAGATGTGGCTGCCTATCCAATAGTGACTTATGTCTTTGGATTTACCGGTCGCTCTAAACTGGACGAAGCTTTTATGGACAAAGGCTTGGCACCCAAGGTTGTATTTACAGCGGCGGATGCGGATGTCATAAAAACCTATGTGCGACTGGGATTGGGTATCGGTATTGTCGCCAAAATGGCGTATGACCCAGAGACTGACAGCGATATGGTGGCGCTTGATGCTGCTCATCTTTTCGCGCCCAGCACGACGAAAATTGGATTCCGTAGAGGCACTTTCCTGAGGGGCTTTATGTATGACTTTATTCAGATGTTTGCGCCGCATTTGACCAAAGAACTGGTCGAAGAGGCCTATCTTCGCCATACACGCGCTGAAATGGAAGAGTTATTTGAACATATCGAGCTGCCTACTTTCTGATTTGCGAGCAGCCTGCTTTCTGACCTAGTGTTAACTTTATCAAACGAAGGGTGAATTCTGTGAGGGAGCTGACGCAGCTCCCTGAAACCCACGCCATTGCTGGGCTAGAGGGTGATTTTCTGGCCTCGCAATAAGAAACAAAACATTGGCACGGTTTAATTATAGTGTATTTTAGGTAACAATAAGACACATTTTTGCCTACCAATTTAACAGCATGATAAAATCTGTAGAAACTTAGTAGGATCAGCTAGGCTGCACGCCTAAAACGAGAATACCCGAGCATCTCAAGCCAGTGCGGATGAGATTTTCCCGTGAGTAATTCTGCTGGTGATCTACCTTGGCGACTTGGATGGTTTCTCTTATCAAACGGTTTGTGATTT
>PIVM01000648.1 GCA_003353945.1 Gammaproteobacteria bacterium | reverse complement strand
GAAAAAGATGCTGATCCCTTACAGCTGTTTGCTCGAAAGGACGGCGAAACGTTATACTGCCTCGAATGTACCAGGAAGGAGAATATATCAACAAATCTTATGGCAACCAACGAAAATCAAAGAGAAATAATTGACATAAACATTTTTCATAATAGAATTGGGCATCCTTCTGAAGAGAACACACGTAAGACAGCAAGACAAAATGACATACTATTAAAAGGTGAACTAAACTTTTGTGAGGGATGTGCATACGGAAAAGCACGCCAGAAAAACGTTAATAAGACAACTGAAACAAGATCGATAATACCTTATGAAAGATTATTTATAGATATATCGTCAATGCCACATACTAGTCTAGGAGGATCCAAAAACTGGATCATCATAGTAGACGATGCAACAAGATATAAATGGAGCTTCTTCAGAGCCAATAAAGATTCCATTGCAGAAGTATTGGATAATTTCCTGATGAAAATAAGAAACAAAGGATATCAAACGAAGTTTCTCCGATGTGACAATGCTGGAGAGAATATCCCACTAATTGAAGTTTGCGACATCTATAATATTACCCTGGAAATGACATCTCCGAATACACCTCAACAGAATGGAGTAGCAGAAAGGTCATTCGCAGTCATTAGACAAAAAGCAATATCAATGATGGAATCCGCAAAATTTACACCCGAAGTAAAGAGCCTGCTATGGGCAGAAGCTATGGCTACTGCAACTCTACTCACGAATATAACGACGAGCTCTACGAACATAGGAAATAAGAATAGCTATGAAGTATTGCATGGAAGTAAACCACCAATTATGAAGCACTTGAAAACGTTTGGAACTGTTGCATATGTTACAATACGGGGTATGAAAAACAAACTGGACAGAAGATCAAAAAGGTGTATAATGGTCGGCTATGCGGAAAACCATGCCGAAGATTGCTACAGGTTATACAACCCCGTAACTCGAAAGGTAATTCTTAGCAGAGATATAATTTGGAACGAAAGTGTACCCATTCAAACGCGAGAATACCAAGCAGACGTAAGACCCGAAAGTGAAGAAGATGAAATAGTTTCTAAACAACTCGTAACAACATGCGTTAGAGAAGAAAACAGTGTCACAGACAATCTCGAATCCCAACCAGACGAAAGCCACATCTATTGCATGATTGCTGAAACAGGCCCAACACTA
>PIVM01000225.1 GCA_003353945.1 Gammaproteobacteria bacterium | reverse complement strand
CCACGTCTCTTTAACGCAGCAGCACTGGGAGGTTTGAAACCGGCTCCTGTAAGCAGATTTCGGGAGGCCTGCTCCCATCACTAGTACAGTTCTACAAAACTATGTTCTGTATTCATGGCGCACAAAAAGGTGACAGCTTACCAAAGTCCGATTGCATCACTTTGTTAGCACTGATTTGTGTCAGACTCTGATATAAATTCAGCAACAAATAACTCATGATCACTATCAAGATAATATTCATCGTTAGTATTAAGACGCAATTTCATAAATACATCTTCGCCAACTTGCATCGTATTGCCCGCCACGAATTTCGCTCCTGATTCCAGTAAATAGGAAAATACGTTGCTAAATATATCGAATATATCCTGGCTGGATGAGTGATCCTCTACTAATGACGCCATATCAGGTAGCCCAAGCAGCGGTGCTCCGTATATCCTTAACCAGACGCCATCTACATTTTCTACTTCGCACTTAACAAAACCACAGTAAAGGATTGCTAAGGGAAGTGACTCAAGAAGCTCAAATATATCTCCTTCAACTTCATTCCCAGACAAGGCTATAGCTGGGAAGGAAGTATGAACACTTTCGCTTGTAACAACAATTGCACCAAAGTCAGCCAGAAAACCACCAACTAAAGCTAATGAGGCGTATTGCGTTATTGGATTGCTTTCATAGCCCTTATAGTAAAGAATCAAATGTGCCTGATGGGCTCTCGCCTGATCCTTTAGCTCTTGCCCATAGTGAGATGGTGCAATGCAACATTCCAACGAATCAGAAGGGAATGGTTGATCAAAACCTACGATCTGAATGACATGACCTCCCCAACCGATAAGCCCAATTGGCGTACCATTGTTTTTTTAACTCTTCATCAAACTCTACTTTTGCGTTGGCCAAGTTAGGATGATATAAATTAAATTTTTTTTATTTCAGATATATTTAATTTGAAACTACTTTTGAATATACCCCGTAAACTAAGAGGTGTATCAAGTTCTGGGTTTGCAACTAAGCCTCGCTCAAAGACAGTTTCCTTTCTTCCAAAAAATCTAGATATTATGCTCATATTATTCTACTTTATTGATGCTCATTACCATTGAGTGCTAACGCCACCAACAGCGGCCGAGTGAAACGAGGTCCAGCCCCGCAGGGGCGATGCTGCTTGGTTTTGTTAAATGCTTTACAATGCGCACTCGAATGCGCATAATGAAAAAATGCAGTTTTGAGGACACGAACATGGAACCTTTATTTGACTTAAGCGCACCCAAAAAACCAACAAACCTCAGTTTAAACAGTGATTTACTCACTAAATGCAAGGCAATGAACATTAACCTCTCTGCCACTCTAGAGCAAGCGCTGAGCGAAAAGCTGGCTAAGACAGAAAGCGACAAATGGGCTGAAGAAAATAAAAATGCCATAAAAGCCTACAACAAATTTGTTGAGGAAAACGGCTGTTTTGGCGATGAATACAGGGAATTTTGATAGCACAATTTGATGTATACCCAAACCCTAGCCGAAACACGCGCGAAGCTTTTCCCTACATTGTTGATATTCAAAATCCAGTTATCTCCGACATAAACACAAGGATTGTTATCCCCCTTGGAAAACTCAAATGTTTTGAAAATGAAAAGATGAAAGGCCTTACCCCGGAAGTAAAGTACGATGGAGAAAAACTTCTTTTGCTTACTCCTCAAATAGCATCGATTCCATCTAAAACTTTGAAAAATCCAATTGGTTCATTAAGCCACCTAAGAGATGAAATCGTCGCCGCTATAGACTTCGCTATTACCGGCAGCCAAATGCTTGGTTAAAGAATTCCTTTGTTGCTTGAATCTCTTTTTCTGGAAATTCTACATAATTAATTTTTTCATGTTCATTCATTTCATTTCACCTTTTTCTTTTTCATTTAGAATTCGCTTCCGCTCTTCTGTAAATGCCCACCATGGCTGTGTTTCCCCACCTTCCATGTAATGAATAGCAGACATAAATACATCTATTACACAGTGATCTATTCGCCTGCCTTTTTTCTTGCAAAGTGTGTTGTACAACTGAAAAGCATTTTTCCCCATCAACTCTTGCGGATGATCAACTCCTATTAAGCGAAGATCTTTGCCAATTGCTTTTCCAATATTTGGAAGTTCCTCTAGTTGAGAAACTGTTTTTCTATTAGGGGCTTTCATATTTCACTTTTATGCAGTAATGGTAGGAACCCAGATTACTCCAGACCCCCCATGCAGATTCGGACGTGCAGCTTTCCCGCATCCGGCTCCTCGGTCATACTCGCTCTCGCAGTACAAAGCTCCACAACACATTACAACCATACCTTCGCTCTTCCTTCTATCGCTTTACACACGGGGTATGCCAGTGACCTGTACTCAATAAGGCGCTTAAGTACCGCCCATGTCATACTTTTCCTGCCACTGCGACGATTTAGCCACTTGTAGAGTAACTCAACCACATGTAAATAGACCACATGCAGATATCCTAGATTCCCAACAGCGCCAAAGCAATTGTAATGACCTCGAAGCTTGCGGGTCAGCGCATCAAGCAGTTTCGGCGTTCTCATATGCCGGTTCTTTTTGATGTAGGCTGAATACTCTCTTTTTGTGGCCAGCAGTTTCTTTCTAACCGTACGTCTAAACAATCTTGGTTTACCCGCCTTGTCTTTATCCCAATAGAATTCAAAACTCAGAAACGTAAATCGATTCGTCAATCCAGGCTTGAATCGACTGAATTGCATGCAGCGCGTTTTGTCTTCTGCCAACTGAAGCTTGAATTTCTCTAACCTCTTAGGCAGTACTTTGTAGAATCGCTCTGCATCGCGTGCAAATTGAAAGGCACAAACAAAGTCGTCGGCATATCGACAGATGATGGCTTCGCCATCACAGCTTGGTTTGACTACATTTTCAAACCAATCGTCAATCGCATGGTGAAGATAGATGTTTGCCAAAATCGGGGAAATGCTACCCCCCTGTGGCGCTCCCTCTTCGGGATAGTCTATCTTCCTATCCTCTTCCAACACACCTGCTTTAAGCCATTTTTCTGTCAGTCGTAGAAACCGTTTATCGTCTACTCGCTTCGCCAATGCGAATGCTTCTGTGTTGACTTCGGCGGGCGTTAAACCCCTCGTCGAACCTCAAGTTTTCATTTCGAAGCTGTCTGCTATGCCAGTTCTCAGGAGCGCGTACTCCCTACGGCCTGCACAATTCTTTGTGTACGCTTCACCTGCTTTGTTCGGATTCGTTGACCCTCCGCCACAGGCGCAACACTCAATACCGGCGGTTGGTTAGACCTTACCCGACAGGGACTTTCACCCTGCTAGATGCACCAAGCTTCGCTTGGCACTCTAACGCCGTGCTCAACTGTGGCAAAAGTCGAGTAGCCAACAGGAACTGCCCCCGAAGGCTCTCACAGAACCGTACGTGAAACTCTCGCTTCATACGGCTCCTATCGTCCAACCAATATAATTAAGTAAACTCCCAATGTACAAACAACTTCGACTCACGACGTCTAATGCCAGCAAACCACCGCACAGCTTTGCGCGGACTTCTCCTCAGTCGTTTATATTTGCGCTTTGCCCAGCGTATAACTTCCATATTAAGATAAAATAGAACCCGTTTAAACTCCGCTCTACCGAACTTGCCATAGTAATTCATCCAGCCCAAAACTGTAGTACGGCTGAATGCTGCTATTGTGGCAATGTCGGTGTTGCTTTTCCGGAAAGCCGGCCAGTCTCTAATCGCACTCCTAATATCTTTCGCCGATCCATTACTGATCGCAGGCGAAAACGCCACGAAGAAAACACCGTTTCGGTTCTTCGACAATCGAGGCTTAAAACAGTACCCCAAAAAATCGAAACTCACAACAGGATATTCTCTTCTGTTATTGCTACTTTTACAGTAAGCAATCTTTGTCTTCATTGGGTGCAAGGTCAGTCCACATTCATTAAACCGTTGCTCTAACAATTCTTTAAGTCTCTCCGCATCTAACTCACTTACGCAGTGACAAACAATATCGTCAGCATACCGCTCAAATTGAATCCCTTGCCAGCACCGTTCCACCCATACATCAAAAACATAGTGGAGAAACAAATTCGCTAGCAATGGACTAACTACTCCGCCTTGCGGCGTTCCTTGTCCTCGATCTTCAAGACGCCCATCTCCATACTGTACAGGAGCTTTCAGCCAACGTTCGATATACAGAATTTCCCATTGACACTTAACATGCTTACGTACGGCTCGCATGAGAAGGTCATGATTAATATCATTAAAGAAACCCTTGATATCCATATCCAAAACCCAGGCCCGCTTCCAGCATCTCTGACGCGCAAGTGAGAGCGCCTCTAGTGCTGACTTTTCAGGCCTGTATCCATATGAGTTGGGATGAAAGTGTCTTTCCAGTTCCGGTTCAATACGGCGCTTAACAACCATCTGGGCTATGCGATCGGCAACTGTTGGTATTCCCAACGGTCTGACCCCACCGTCCTTTTTAGCTATCTCTACTCGTAGTACCGGTGGCGGCATGTAGCTGCCTGATGAAAGACGGTTCCAAAGCTTGTAGAGGTTTCCATCCAGGTCCTTTTCAAAATCTTTAAGACTTTGATCATCAACCCCAGCACCCCCTTTATTGGCTTTGACCCGCTTATACGCCTCGACGACCTCACGTCTACTTATATCAAATGGTTTTGCCTGGACAGTACCGCTCTTCCCATTTCTGGTTGGCAGTTCCATCTCAAGCTGGACGATGTCACACCTTGGCTCCAGTACCATTACAGCACCTTCATCGCTACTACGAGTGAC
>PIVM01000015.1 GCA_003353945.1 Gammaproteobacteria bacterium | reverse complement strand
ACCGCATGTAAATGATCGTGATTGGCAGCAATGGGTTGTTTTGCGGGGTTTGCTGACCGGGCATGTCTACTGTTGGGCCGTGACCGAGAGTGTGCATTGAGAGTCGAATTCACCGAGCACTATGATCTGGTAAAAAGAATTTTTGTCCTATTGAACTGGTTTCAGACTCTCTCGAACTAACCCAATTTAGAGAAAGCGGTCTCTGAGAATTTGCTTATTGCTGGGATTTTGAAATTTCTTTATGCGTGCTAATGTTACTGAGCAGACAATTAACAAAACGATAGTTCCTATTACACGTCACAAAAAAGCAGACGTTCGTGGACGCCTGCTTTTTTGTCCCACCGATCAAATTAAATTCGTTACGACCCTTTTAATTCACCCTTTTAATTCCCGTAACGAAAATAAAACGGTGTTACCTGAGCATACTGAGCAAAAAACGCCAGTGTTTCATCATCCCAAGGATTATCTCTAAAACTAAGGAAGTTTGTATCGAAAACAGGTATCGAAATCTCTTCAGGCACTTCTACGTCCGCTCGCTGCAAAGTGGCTAGCGGGATGTTATCGATATTGGTAAGAAAATTGCCACTGACGCTTAGCTGGTTGGTATCGACGAGGTTCCGTAGGTCCACCGATGTCAGTCTATTATTATTTAAAATGATTGATAGCGTATGCGTGACTTGGGACAAATCGATGCTGGTTAGAAGGTTGTAGCTCACATCGACATTGATCAACGCTGGATTACTCGACAAATCGAGGGCCGTCAGATCGTTGTTGCTCATCCTGATACGGGTCAACGCTGGACTGCTCGACAAATCGATAGTCGTCAGATTGTTGAATGATAAGTATAATGAACTCAGCTCTGGATTGGCTGATAGATTGATACTAGCAAGATTGTTGGAACCTACATCCAGTATACTCAATGCAGTATTGTTTGATAGATCGATGGTGGACAACTCGTTATTCGCTGCACTCAAGGAATTGAGGTCGGGCAGGGCCGATACATCAAGGGTCAGCAAGAGGTTGGATCCCACCGACAAAGAAGTTAAATTGGGAGCCGTGCTGAGATTGATCGAGCTTATGTTGTTGTGAGAGATGTAGAGCGATTTCAGATTGGGGAAAAAATCGAGACCTGAAGCGTCGTTGATGTTTCTATCAATACAAATAATATTGGTGATTTCCTCAGCAGTGCTATCGCCCCACTCATATGCCTGCTGGTTGATACACGTAGCAAAGTTTAGGTCAGGCACAGCCTCGAGCAGTCCGGCCAGCTGCGGTTCCCCACAGGTAATATGCACATCGGTGATAGGCAATAGTAAGGCAGGTCCTGTCGGATTGTCGATCGTACACAATTTGCCCGTTGGGTTGCTGATGATCTCTACCTCATATTGGGTCAGCGGAGTTCCTGTCAGTGTTTCGGTAAATCTATATTTACCGTCTACACTAAAGCTTGTCGCTTCTAGTATGGTCCGGGTGTCTGCGGGGAGGATGGGGGTTAGGAACTGAGTTAACAGCAACTCTACTTGCTCGCCCTCTTCAAGCCCAGAAATCGTACCACCCACGGGCACGGGAGGTCCATACAGCGTACCGCCACCGCCGAAGGGCAAACACCCCGTAGAAAATACAACTGCCAATGCTAATACCCAATTGAAAACTGTTTCCTTTGTGCTCATCGAATATCTCCTCTAATTTTTGTTACTTTATTGATTATCGAATATTTGGAGAGAACGTGTTATTGATTTTCATCGTTAAAGCCTCTTTCCTTAGATTGTTATTTGTATTTTTATTTTAGGACTTACTTTACGATTGATCGCATAATAACGCTCTTTTTAACGTGTGTTAAGGAAAATTCACATAGAGTGGTGTGAAAACGCTGCAAATGACTGAAATCAAGTGCATCGGTGTGCAATGAAGCCGTTTCTACCCAAATAGTTAGTTTTAAAGGGTGAGAGTATTTTTTTATGTGGAACTAATAGTTAGGAAAATTTGATTGCAGCCAGTCGATTTCTTCCCGCAACCAACTGGTCAGCGCTCCTTTCGCTGTCTCAAATGTGCACTCTCTATGCACCATTCGCCTTCTTTTGGAAATGTCACCTTCATAAGAACTTGCGCACTCCTTATTTATGTAACCACGAAATCCTCCGACTGTCCGCTGCATAGCCAATCTTACACCGAGTGTAATAAACCATGAAGGTCTGTAAAGGGTGATTTTCGGGTATTACCAACTGGAAGTGCCATTTATTAGGCAAGGTCTGTTTATCGAGATTTGCCGGCACTGAATGGCACAATTATCAGAAAAAACTAAGAACAACATATAGTGGTTGGTGGAGCCAATAGGATAGCCCTTATAAATAATCATTTTTCAACGTAGTCATGCGCTGTTTTGGGCGTGAGCTGAATAGTTACAGTGAGGGCTCATTGCGATACAGCAGAACTAGCGAGCATACGCAGCAAGTTTGTATTTCAATACCCGTTTTATCAGCGGCGCCAATATTGCCACCAATGGGCGAATCAATCGCAGCTTGCGATGCATCTGTAGTCGAAAAGCACTAAAACTAACGGTTTGATATTGCAACACTGCCTGGCTTTTTTCAGTGTCCAACCAATCGGTATAGTAGTCATTATTGCCTAATTCACTGTCACTAAAAATAAGTCCTGCAGCGCCCAGTGTCGCATTAATCAGATCACGCTGATAAATCTGACAATCCTTCCCTCCACCTATTAAAAATATTTCCCCGTTCGCTTGCTCATTATTGACAGCATTGACCATTGCCTTTGCCACATCATTTGGATGAACATATTCAAGCCTGTTATCTGGCTTCACACCTAACATGACTGACAGAGTTTTAGGATCAACACCTTGCAGTTCAGTGCCAACTGAAACGCCAACACGAAATATAACGAAAGGTAAGCCACTTGCCACCAAAGCACGCTCACATTTTAGCTTGTGATCTGTATAATTATCGCTTGCCTGTGTTGACTCACCTAGATGCCGAGGCGGCGGCAATTGCTGCTTGTTGCCAAACACTGTCAACGAGGAAGGATATAGAATTGCAATTTTGCGATCTGTACTTTGAACCGCACTGATGACGTTAATAGTGCCGTTAACATTGATATCTTCGGCCAAAGCGGGCGCATCATCTGTAACTGGAGGTAATACCGCAGCATAATGAATTACTGCGTCAACACCTTTCAACGCAGCCTGTATATCTTCGATCCGTCGAATATCACCCCAATAAATATGAACATATCGCTCATCAATTGCGTGAGCTCTAATAAATTTCATAGCGACTTGTTGATTTGCCTTTGAGAAAATATCAAAGGCATTCACTTCATAACCCTGTCTCAGGGCTTCAACGATGCAGGTTTGACCTAAGCGACCAAAGGCACCTGTAATTAGAACACGCATGATACTGCCTTATTCTTGAACCGATTTTTTATAAACGCGTACAATGAATACCATTCGGACTTTCAATAGTTGCTACACACTCATTGCAATGCGTACAACTACTTTTATATGACGGATTTTGGCTCGCTTGATTGGGCAAATCCCAATTACTCAATAGTGAGCGACCAAGCTGAATAAAATCAAAACCTTCGCGCATCAGGGTGGCAAAGCTGTCATTGGTACTGGCACCACCAACATAAATCATATTGCATTGCACGGCCTCGCGAACACGTTTCGCATGCTCTAAAAAATAGATTTCTTTGTAGGGATAATCATGGAACATGCTCGGCCCGGCAAGCCGTAAGATAATTTTCATGATCTGGTTTTTCTCTGCCTTTAGCATAGGCTGCAGAATATTATCTCCTCGAAACATAATCATTGGATTCATGGTACTGGTACCACCGCTGGTGATAATGCCGTCAATACCGCCCTTATCGAGCATTTTTCCAATTTCTATCGCATCATCATAATGCAATCCACCTTTCACACCTTCGGTTAAACTGATTTTGCCAATAATCGGATACTCATCTCCAACCGCGCGCCTAACAGCATCTAGCACACGCATTGACAAGCGCATTCGGTTATTCAGGCTACCACCATACTCATCTTTGCGCTTATTGGTTTTTGGACTTATAAACTGGCAGAGACCATACCCATGGCCAAAATGAATTTCAACTGCATCAAAACCAACCGATTTCATGAAAACCGCCGCGTCATAATAGGCCTGCACCATATTATCGATATCACTGATTTTCATGGCATCACAGAAAAACATGCCATTAGCAACGCCCAAGGCATTTAGGCCAAAATTGGGTCCCATAGGTCGTCTTCGGCTCAACTTCTTGTTCTTTGAGAATCCACCACAATGCCCCATTTGCCCCGACACTTTTGTACCACGTTGATGCAGGTTGTCCATCAACGCCGTTAGCTGCGGCCGAATACCTTCATTCATAAACTGCATGTTTTCGTTGATACGCCCGTTGTTCTCAACAGCGCAGTAACCTAGCGTTGTCATACCAATCCCACCATCGGCCAGCTTACCGTGGAAATTTTGCAGCAGCTCTCCGGGGATACCGGCTGGAGTCATGTTTTCAAAGGTCCCCGCTTTGATCAGTCGGTTCTTCAAGGTCAAACCGTTTAATTTCGCCGGTGAGAAACACCGGCTCAGTTCAGCGCTAAGGTCGGAGTCTGACGCAATTTCATTCATATTCGGGCTCACTTCGGTTTATTGCTGATCACCAGCTCGCGCAATAATCAGATAATGTAAAGCAATGTATCAACTTTGCACATATGTAGTTGCATTTTATATGTTATGTAGCAGTATTACATATCTAAACACAATAAATCAAATCCGGAACAACATTGAATCTCCATGACTAAAGGAAAAGATCACTCTCCATCAGACATGTCAAACTTGAGCTGCAACGACACTCACAACCACAAGCCACAACACCGCAAAACCCAGGCTCAACGGCGAGAAGAGACACGCGCATTAGTACTGGATAGCGCGTGTCGAATATTTGGCGAAAAGGGATATGAGGCAACGTCACTCGATGACATCGCCGTGGAAACAGGGTTAACAATTCGACCCATCTATCACTATTTCGGCAATAAACAGCAATTGTTTGCAGCAGTGACAGAAGCGATGGAACAAATACTTGTAGATGCGCTGCAAGAACTTACCCAAACCACTTCGAAAGTCTCATTTGCCAAAGCCTGGCAAGCATTTTTAACATGCTGCCAAACACCTGGTTTTACACAAATCGTTTTATTAGATGCACCACACGTACTAGGCCGTGCACGCTGGCACGACACCGCTGTCGTTCAAACAGCCCGCCAGATCTTAGCGTTACAACAGCCCGATCAATTTGACATTGCCACAGATGATTCAAACTCGAACGGCTATAGTGAGGGCCAACTATCAACTTTAGACAAGGAACTCCTGGCACGTATGTTGGTGGCTGCCATGGCGGAAGCAGCTCTCATGGTTGCCCAAAATCCAGATTATGATGGAGAAGGTGTGATTCAACACTTACTGACTCTGTTGCAGTAACATCCGTCATCAACTGCAACAAAAGAAGAATAAATATGAATATTAAGAACAGATAAATAAAGAAACCCAGCGGTTAGGCTATAGACTGCAGCCAACAGCAAAATGAGTTTTGTGATGACTGCCGCAAACTCGGTGATTCACAGCAGATCAATCTAAAAAACTATAGGGCGGATACGTTTTCCGCTTGAGGACCTTTCTGTCCTTGTGTCACGGTGAATTGCACCTTTTGACCCTCAGCAAGAGACTTGAATCCTGAATCATTGATTGCACTGTAATGAACAAAGACGTCAGGGCCTTTTTCCTGCTCGATAAACCCAAAACCTTTGGTCTCGTTAAACCACTTAACAGTGCCTGTAGTCACATCGTTTGACATATTGATACCCTAAAAATTTTAATATTACGCCCATGGTGGCAGTGTTGCTGAGAAATACGGAATTACTTATTGAAACAGGACGGGAAACTGCTAAGAGGAAGCGTCGAGATGCAAAAGTATAAATACAACCAGATTTTCAACCTAAAGAATTATACACTTCAATGAAGTACAGTCAAATGCGTACTTAACTCATGTAACTATCTGTATATTGAGTAGAATTGAAGTTTTCTTGATACTCAACATATAAGGGCCGTAGAAATAATTAATTTCCCGAGACCCTAATTTATCAGTGAGTGAATTCTTCCATTCAACTCACCGACAGCCGTCATCTACATGACCTTACACATGACCTTACGGCCTCAGAAAAATATATTTTATTGCGGCCGTAACACTAAAAAAATTTGGATTTCAACATGCCCACAGCAAGCTACTTATCCCTCGCACTTTATTTTACTGCCATGCTGGGTATTGGCATCTATGCCTACCAAACAACTCACCGTGACTTAGCCGGTTTTATGCTGGGTGGGCGTCAACTCGGACCTTCAGTCACTGCTTTATCGGCAGGCGCCTCAGACATGAGTGGCTGGATACTAATGGGGTTGCCCGGTGCGATTTACGCCTCGGGCCTCACCAGTGGCTGGATCGCCATAGGCCTGTTAATGGGTGCCTACGTAAATTACCTTTTGGTGGCACCACGCTTGCGTTGTTACACCGCTCTGGCAAACGACGCGATTACCTTGCCTGACTTTTTCGAGAACCGTTTTGAAGACCGCAGCCACATTCTGCGCATCATATCAACGGTTGTTATTATCGTATTTTTTACTCTCTACTCCTCCGCTGGCATGGTTGCCGGCGGCAAATTGTTTGAAAGCAGTTTTGGTGGTAGTTATGAACTGGGCATGACAATCACAGCCGGAGTCGTAGTGATATACACACTGATTGGCGGCTTCACTGCCGTATGTTGGACCGACCTTGTACAAGGCTGCAATTCTGGCCGCGATCATGAGCACACTCTCGTCTCAATTACTGGTTTCCTCGAGCTCTCTGACCGAAGACTGCTACAAAACATTCCTGCGCCGCAACGCGTCATCAGCTGAATTGGTACAGGTAGGTAGAGCCTCAGTGTTATTGGTCGCCATAGCAGCACTGTGTATTGCACTTGACCGAAACAGCACCATTCTAAATCTGGTTGGTAATGCCTGGGCGGGATTCGGAGCCTCTTTCGGACCACTGATCATTATCAGTCTGCTGTGGAAACGAATGAACCGGTACGGGGCAATGGCAGGCATGGTGGCAATAACAGTGCTGGTGTGGATCTACGCGCCATTTACCCTCTACGGCATGAAACCCGGTGAACTGATTTACGAAATTATCCCCGGTTTTTTATTCTCAACAATCAGTATTGTCGTGATGAGTCTGATTACAGCACCGCCATCTGAATCAATAAAGGCCCAATTCAAGGCAAGTCAGAATGCCCTGAAGTACTAGGGGTCGCGGGAAAAAAGCCTGATAGGAAATTTCTTGCGAAAACTAATAAATACTATCACATCCACCAGATTGACTCGTCAAGACAGCCGTCTTCTTCGAATTCCCTTTGCTGTTTTTCCAAGGGTGGCAAGGCTTCAACCCGCTCGATATAATCTTCAGCGTCATCGGCAAAAAAGCTATCGTTAATTTCAGCTCCGATAACCCCATTGGAATCAAACCCTATCGTGGCAATTAATGAGTGGTTGGTTTTCATGTAGAAACCCTCTTACCTGACGGCAAAAATGGTGTATGACTAACCTCAATACTAGCAGCTCTTTTAAAAACGCATTATGGTATTTCATTCTGCCAAAAACGGCAGTTAGAATTATCATCTATAACACCCAATAATCTTCACCCGTCACTACCCATACTTGATTGCCTGCCGCGCTGTTCATTGACTGTAAGCAGCAGTGATAGCCCGATAATAAAAAAAAGTAGCGTTGAAAGCAGCGCTAAACGATGATTACCTGCACTAAGATAATTGATAACGCCATAACTCAGCGGACCAATAATCGCGGCAAACTTACTTGCCAATCCCCACAGACCAAAAAACTCCGCAGTTCGCGTGATCGGAGTAAACTGACCAACCAGAGCACGACCGGCGGACTGGCTAGAACCCATGGCCAAACCGATCAGATTACCCGCCACCCACATATCACTGACCTGCTCAGCCTGATAGACAATAAACACAGCAACAATCCAGATGATCAATGTCATCGCTAATGTACGCACAGAGCCGAACCGATCCTGCAATAATCCAAAAAGGACTGCACCAATAGCGGCAGTCACGTTTACGACCAATACCAGCACAATCACCTGTTGTTGCGACAATCCAATCACTTCACTGGCATAGATGGCGGCAAGTACAATCACAGCACTAACACCACTTTGATAAAAAGCCAGTGCCAATAAAAAACGAAATAGATCTTGAAACCGTGTAGCTTCTCTGACCGTACGAGTTACCCTGAGCAGACTCTGCTTAATATTGCTACGTATTGTCTTAATCCACTGATACTGAAATGCAGTGTTGGTTTGTGTAATTGCTCTTTCGCGCAGATAGATAAAGGTCGGCAATGCGGCCAGCGCAAATATGACTGCAACAAACACCAT
Organism: Gammaproteobacteria bacterium; assembly: GCA_003353945.1. GTDB lineage: Bacteria > Pseudomonadota > Gammaproteobacteria > Pseudomonadales > PIVM01 > PIVM01. The sequence goes on along the minus strand of PIVM01000015.1, from coordinate 62,936 downwards.
CGTAACCGGCACCGTGTGCTCAGCGCTAAGACCACGACTTTCGGCCCAACGGATGTATGCCAGGCACAAACCCAAGGAAAAAATACCGCCCAAATATCCCAACCCCCAGGCATAACCCGACAAACGCCCCATATTGGCGCGATCACAAATTTCAGGCAAAAATGCAGCAATCAGATTCTCTCCGCTGGCAAACATCAAAGTGGCAATAATAACCAATGACATGGCCAAGACAATGTCACCACGCCCAACAAAAGCCAATAATGCGGTTGCCAGAACACAACCGCAGCTGGTCAATAAAAGCAGAGGTTTCTTGATAGCTCTGTAATCTGCAACTGCACCCAGCACCGGAGCGGTAAATAACACCAGCGCGTTACTGATAGCTATCGACAGCGTCCATAAAAAGGTAGCCCACCCTGAATCCGCATCAGCCTGCGCTCCCACCACAACACTGACAAAATACACATTAAATACAGTGGTTAAAACAACTGTTGTATAGCCGGAATTGGCAAAATCATACATCGCCCACGCGAACAATTCTCGCCGAGCTGGAGGTGGTATGTCGGAGTTTATGCCATTACTCATGGTTTTAGGCGGGTGCTCCTCTCCCTTGAGACAGGCTGATTAGAAGGAATATTTATAGCACACTAGGCAAATAAATCGGAAAGGATTACACAATTTATTTTACAGGTTCGTTCATCGAACTCTACTTTTTCAGTTTCGATTCTTATTCTCAATCCTCATCAACATTTTTATCTTTATCTTTATCTTTATCTTTATCATCTTTGCGCTCAAGGATATCAATTTCCCTTGCCAGCATATGCTTGTCACCAAGCCACTCTCCTTCTGCTTTAACCAGCATGCCCGATTGCAACTGCGCAATAAGCTCCATATCTTCTATCATCGACAAGTCAACCAACACACCCATCATTAAAAAACTACCATCATCAACTCTCGCAATCACTCCCTTAAGCTCAACTTCTTCTTCAGCCAAATTCTCAATAGACGTCGCAACATAGTCATCATCAATATAATTAGCCTTGATATGAATAGCGTCACCGAGTGCAATGTCTGAAAAACCAAAATATTTATTATGTTTATCGCTGCCATCTTTATAACGCGTGCGTGAATCTACGAACACATCAATTCCAGCCACTGTCAACATGTCTTCGGCCATCTCAATAGAGGAGACAGTGCCAGAGATTTCATGAAGCGCCTCAAACTTAATCGTGAGTGCCTGTGCCATCACAACACCATCTGCACCAATAACACCACTAAGCTCAATCCTGACACCATTGCGTAAATCATAGACATCCCCATTGTGAATATCCGCAGTACTGGCATCAACTTTATAACCATTGATTTTAAACTGAGCTGCTGACTCATGGGAGCCAATCACACCTTCGAAGTTTATAAGCTGCTGATCTTGAAACTCGTAAACAAGCTCATCCAGCGCTATCTCGCTGGCGATCAACATGCCGCTTTGATTAATTTCTGTACCTTTGACTTCAACATATAATCCAGGTTGCGGGACAAAACCATCAACAAGCGCACTGTAGTCAACCGTCAAGCCACCCATAACAAAGGTTTGCTGTTGTGCATCAACCTGGCTAATGATCATTTCACATTCAAAATTTTGTTCAGTTTGCCCGTCAGGTTTCTTTTCTACGCGGGTCGCCATCAAACGTCCTTCTTCCGCTCTAAATCCACTAGCAGTTAAAAACTGCCCCAGCGCCAACGTTTCTCGACTGACGCCCTCAAATTCAGTGTCATTATTTACTTGGATAACAAGACCGAGAATCGTCAATTCAAAGTGTGTGTCATCAATTCTCTCGATCACACTAACAGGACCCTCCACATCCTGGTCGTATACCACTGTATTGGCAATACCAGTCAATCCATCCGCATTCAGAACACCGTCAACCAGCACAACCATACCCAAGCGCAAAGAGTCATCACCTTGCTCTAGACGACCGTTAATAAAGACATCGGCCTCATCCGTTTCATATTCGATACCATTGATAAAAATACTGCCGAAACCGGAAATACTGCCATACGATACGGTAGGCTCATCATCCTGAACACCCGTGCCTTCAATGCCGCCATCGGAACAGGCTATCATCAACAAGGAATAGATAACCAGCAATGAAGACCACAGAAAATACTTACTTGTCATTATTACCGCCTCTGCCCAGTTTTCTGTGCGGGACAGACTTCTTCTTCAAAATAGTAAATGCCAATACCTACACGATTAACACTGTCGTCATTGCTATTGGAATTTGGTTCCCCCTCGTACTGGCTCAACCACTGATTGATTTGCAGTAGCATTTCCTGAAGTTCTTTTTCACTTCTAGCTTGAATGTGCTGCAATAAAGCATTGGGAATATTGTTGTAGACAACGCTTCTCTGAAAGCGTCTCTGGTTGTGGCTGTTATCAAGATTAAAGTCGATAGTGGTCAGTAAGTCAGACACTGCGTTACCAAATATTCTAAGTTGTTCCTGTTGATCTCCCTCCGGCGTATAAGCTTGCTGTTGCAATATCACCTGACCGCTCTCTTCCTGCTCAACCAATTTGATGCGCTGCAGTTCGTCCAGCATTGCCCGCCAAGGCACATCACCGCTATGAAGACGAACCAGTTCCTGGAAACTTGCTTGCTCGCCTTCTATTGGTAACACTGCGGGTTGGCCGTCATCATTATGAAATTGTGCATCACGTATCCAGCCATTAAGTACGCGTGATGCACGACTTTGCTGGCGAGAGGAATCATTCTCTAGCGGATGGGGTTTTTGTTGCAGGCGTGCAATATCTTTGCGATTAATACCGGTCAGCACAGAAACCCGTGATACGGATTGCTTACGCCCAGGCAAAGTGAATTCATCTGTAGCCACATCCACATAGGCACGCCTAGCCAGTTCAGAAAACTCCCGAAACGGCATACCTTGTCTTAACAGCAATCTAACAAGCGGTTTCAGTAGCCTGAAAACTACTGAAGGCAAACGCTTGCCATTTTTCTTATTCATATTAGAAATAATAACACTATGCGAACCAAATACTACAGACATATACGTTGTCGTTAGACTATTTCATGATAACAGTTCCTGAATATCAATAAAATGCTAATAGATTACAATAACATACAGCTCGCAAACGGGACGTTTCAGCTTCCGCAAATACCATTACGATCCACAAGGCTAAATAATCGGTATCCCTCAACCCTCCAACTGCGACATTTTTTCTAATGTGGCTAATGCAAGCTTGCCCTAATGTTCGGAAAGTCGAAAACCTCTCAGCATATTCTTTGTTGCTATAAGCAGGGATTTAATCTTGACAGATTACAGCATAACGTAGAAGATCAAAGACAATATTGGGCCGTTTATCCCAATAGACAGAAAGTCATGCCAATGAGGCATATCGCCAGCCCCAAAAGGAATGGCACAACCAATAATAATAAGCTGTTGTTTTAATTAGGTTTCAGCGCACATTCAAAAGAAAGCATAAAGCGGTGCGATGAATCAAATGGCTAGGGATACCATTCATATCCCTGCCCAGAGGTATTGATTTGATCAACCTCTATATACATGTTTAAAGGAGAAATCGATGTTAGTTCTAACAAGACGTATTAACGAAACACTTGTCATTGGTGATGACATAACGGTGACAATCCTGGCGGCAAAAGGAAATCAGGTCCGCCTGGGTATCAACGCACCCAAAAACGTATCCGTTCACCGAGAGGAAATCTATAAGCGTATTCAAAAGCAGATCGAGGAAGAACAGGCTCAACATTCACCAGAAAAAGTAAAAACAGCGATCGCATAGCCATTAATCAAAGAGCACTGGCGCTTTATTTCATCACGTCTCCACGCCGTTCAATTCTGGGCGTATAGGCTCCTAGTACTCGGAGCCTGTTTCTGCACTCTCAAAACCGCCCTGATCAACTCATTACTCGCTTTCTTTTTGCGATAAGGGCTGACTGCAGTAGAATACCCACCCTTTAACCGGAATTGCTTGTTCGCCGCCGGCCATTAACACATCTGAATTAAGGTACATCATGAAAAGCTATAAAATCGCATTGTTGGCTGGTGACGGCATCGGTCCTGAAATCATGCAAGAGGCCATCAAGATATTCAAGGTCATCGAAAGCCGCAATGAGGTGCAATTTGAATTAATACCTGCACCCTTTGGCGCTAATGCCTATTTTTCCCATGGCCACCCGTTCCCGGATGAAACCAAAGCCGTGTGTGATAAAGCCGATGCGATCCTGAAAGGACCTATCGGTCTAAGTCATGAGGAATCCAAAAAAATCCCGGTTGAGCTGCAACCCGAAAGAGGCGCATTACTGCCACTGCGCCGTCGTTACAACACTTATGCGAATTTCCGCCCTGTATCACTACCCAAGGAACTAGCGCATTTTTCACCACTAAAACCCGAAATCATCGGTGATGGCATTGATCTGCTTATGATTCGCGAATTGGTCGGCGGACTCTATTTCGGTGAAAAAGAAACCGGTATTAATGACCAGGGACTTCGTTACGTCAAAGAATCACTGGAATATGATGAAGAGCAAATCCGACGCATCTTACATGTCGCATTTAAACAAGCCATGCGTCGCAAAAAAATCCTGCACAATATTCATAAAAGCAATGTGTTGAAATCCAGTGTGCTCTGGAATGAAGTACTTGAAGAAGTCGCCGTTGAGTACCCTGATGTGGAAGTACGACATCTTCTTGTCGATGCTGCAGCAACTTTGCTGTGTTTAAATCCAACTCAATTCGATGTGATGGTCATGGAAAATATGTTTGGTGATATTCTCAGTGATCAGGGCGGAGGTATTCTCGGCTCACTTGGCTTAATGCCTTCGGCCTGTCTGGGAGATGAAAAAGCCTACTATGAACCTTCTCACGGCTCGGCGCCCGATATCGCGGGTAAAAATATTGCCAATCCTTATTCCATGATCGGTTCTGTGGCGATGATGCTCGAAAACAGTTTCGATATGGAGGAGGAAGCAAAAAATGTGTGGAACGCCATGCAGAGCGTATTTGCCGACGGTTATTCAACACCAGACCTGTCAAAACCCGGTGCCAACGTCAAAATGATCAACACTGATGAATTTGGTGATAAGGTGGTTGAAAAACTCAGCCAGTAGGATTCAGTTACTCACTGAAATCTTGAAGGGGCCTGGTACAGCCCCCTTACATTATTATCTTCAATTACGGCGAGCTTTTACGGTTTTTTAAAAATGACCTTACAACCCCTTATCGGTTTCGCTGTGATCATTACTTTAGGCTGGCTTAGCTCTAATGCTCGCCACCAGTTCCCTTTTAAACTGGTGGCAATCAGTGTGTTATTACAAATATTGCTGGCAGTCATGTTGTTAAAAATCGCTTTGCTGCAGGATTTTTTACTCATCATCAATCAGTTTGTACTGGCTATAGAAAATGCAACAAACGCGGGCACACGTTTGGTGTTTGGTTACCTCGGAGGAGGAACGCCTCCCTTTGACGTTTCACAACCTGCAAATTCCTTTCTACTCGCGTTTCAGGCACTGCCGATCGTGATTGTCTTTAGCGCATTGTCTGCTGTACTGTGGTATTGGCGTATTATCCCCTGGGTCATTTCGGGATTTGCCTGGGCTTTGCAACGAAGCTTTGGGATTGGCGGCGCTGTTGGGTTGGGTAGCGCCAGCAGCATCTTTGTGGGTATGGTGGAATCACCGCTGCTCATCAGACCTTATATCGCTCGCATGAGCGAATCCGAATTATTTGTGGTAATGAGTTGCGGCATGGCCACTGTTGCGGGCACAGTCATGGCATTGTATGCATCCATATTGGGTCAGGTGATGGACAACCCACTGAGTCATATCCTCATTGCATCCGTTATCAGCGCTCCCGCTGCCATTATGATGGCACTTATCATCCGCCCCAACGAAAGCGACGAGAAAGTAAACCTCTCCACTGAAGCCGAGGAACCACGCTATACCAGCACCATGCATGCCATTACAACAGGCGCTCAGGATGGCCTTAAACTGTTTCTAAACATCATTGCCATGTTAATAGTGTTTGTCGCACTGGTGCATTTGGCGAATCAGATTTTATCTAATATTACAATTGCAGAAAAACCGTTAACGCTAGAGTATATGCTTGGAATGTTGCTAAGCCCCCTCATGTGGTGTATCGGCATACCCTGGCAAGAAACGCAGATGGCAGGTCAACTCATGGCAACAAAAGTCATCCTCAATGAACTTTTGGCTTATCTGCAATTAACGGCTTTACCGACTGAGCAGTTTAGTGAAAAAAGCCGTTTGATAATGACCTATGCACTTTGCGGCTTTGCCAACTTCGGCAGCCTGGGAATAATGATTGGCGGACTGACAAGCATGTGCCCGGAACGTAAATCCACCATTGTCAGACTGGCGCCATTATCTATCTGGTCAGGCGCCTTGGCTACCAGTCTGACCGGTGCGGTTGTTGCGTTAATCGTATAGGCATATCAGCGTATAGGCTGGCTGCATGACAAAAACGATGAGCTCCAACTTCTAAAAGATCCCAATAAAAGCGGGTTAAAACGCGCAATCCCTTTCAGTTGTTCTGACATTCGATTTCATGCAACTGCATATTGATAACGCGCAAAGTAGCCAGCACCGCAGCAAACACCTGGTTGGAATGTACACCACGCGTCTTAACGCTTTTACCCTCGCAGTTCCACGTGATAATACACTCGGTTAATGCATTCGTATCACCTCCCTTGGGAATACGTACTTCAAAATCTTCCAGATGTGGCAAGCTGTAATCATGTTGCGCCATCACTTTATTGATTGCGAAGATAAAGGCATCGAAGCCACCGTTACCCGAACCGGAAGAAGTATATACCTCTCCTTTCACCTCTACCCGAATACTGACCGTTGATTCCAGCTCAAGGCCACTGGTGATCGAACAGTTGAGCAGTTTGATATGATGGTAGTTTTTGCTCTCCAATACATCAGAAATAATAAAAGGCAGATCGTCCGCCGTAATCTTTTGCTTGGAATCACCCAGTTTGACGATACGCGCCAGTACTTTTTTCTGGTCTTCCTCCGATAGCGTCATGCCCATCGCATCTAAGTTTTTCAACAAGGACGCTTTGCCACTCATTTTACCCAATGCGTAACTGCGAGTTCGATCAAATCGCTCCGGCGATAGCCGCGTAACATATAAATTACCTTTTTGATCACCATCAGCGTGAATACCGGCTGTTTGAGTAAATACATCTGCACCAACAATCGGCGCATTGGCCGCGACCCACTTACCTGCAAAATTCTCAACCATATTGCTAACACGCACGATATGAGTTTCATCAATCGCTAAATCCAAACCCATCTTATCTCGCAACACAACAGCGACTTCCGCCAAAGAGGCATTGCCTGCCCGTTCACCCAAACAGTTGACCGTACAATGAACCGAGCTGATGCCCGCTTTGACAGCCGCCATCACATTAGCGGTTGCCAATCCATAATCGTTGTGCGGATGAAAGTCGAAATGCAGTTGCGGCCACCGCAAACACATATCGTGCATGCTTTCATACACTTCATCAGGTGACATGACACCTAGCGTGTCCGGCAACATAAAATGGGTAATGCCAATATCGTCAATAGCCTCCATTAATCCATACACATAATCACGGCTGTCAGCGTAGCCATTTGACCAATCTTCCAGATAGACATTGACCTGAAGTCCCTGCTCAAGTGCGTAAGCCACTGTTTGGCGAATGTCTGCAACGTGTTGGTCCAGCGTTTTACCGAGCTGTTCGCGACAGTGTTTTTCACTGCCTTTGGTTAATAGATTAATGACATGACCGCCAGTTTGCACAATCCAATCGACACTTTTGTCATAATCGACAAAACCCAGCACCTCAACCTGATGGTCAAACCCTTCCTCCTGGGCCCATTGGATGATTTGAGACACCGCCATTTTCTCCCCTTTCGACACTCGGGCAGAAGCCACTTCAATACGATCCACCTTAAGAGACTGTAGCAGCGCCTTGGCGATATTCACTTTTTCCGCCGGTGCAAATGAAACCCCCTGGGTTTGTTCACCATCGCGAAGTGTGGTGTCCATGAGTTGAATACGTTTGGGGCTTGTGTTCATAACAAAATCTCATCAAGTTGGCAGTGGTATTTATTCAGTGAAACAAGGCATTATCTAATGAAAACCTAACAGCACGCAAACCAATGCGCAATACTTCGTCCCGGTTAGCGCATAATCATGCAGGTGGCGGTTGCATGAGCGTACACAATGCCCGAGCGACTTTTCAAATCGCCCTCGGACACACCCAAGCGCTGTGCCACATTTATGACCCGACCTTCGGCTGTCAATTCAATATTCTTGGGGACAGGTTTAAGCATTTTGATATTCAAATCAACCGTTGCATACCGAACCCCCGCCCCAAGAGTGGTATGCACAGCACAAGCAGTGGCCGAATCAAGTACAGTGGAAGCAAATCCTCCATGCACCATTCCCAGTGGATTGAGGTGTTCAACACCTGCTTTGGCCTGAAATTTTACGTAACCCTCTTCGACTACCACCAAATCCATGGGAATCGTATTGGCAATGGACGCCTTGGGAATATCGCCGTTCATCATCGCTTGCAATAACGCCAGCCCGCTCATTTCTGACAATTTCATGTTGGCCTCAATCTCAGCAAAAAAACACCTTACCATGTTATGGTCGGGCTACTTGGGATAATACCTATTGGATTTAAGCATAATAAGGAACATTTTCTCGCATTTTACCTCATGGGGGCCTTATCTTTTCCATATTTAGTGACGCCTCAAAAAGGCATATGTGTGAATTTTCACCTCCAGATCTACCCTTTTGCTGCAATTTGCGCTACTGTACGCGCATTTTTCGCTAAGCACAGAATGCCTCACCGCAAAACCTGCGAAGCTTCCAATTCCAAATTCAAAATTACCTTCAGGAGCCTAAGTGATGTACCGAGAGGAGCTCAAAGTATTTGACTGCACCATCCGTGATGGTGGCCTAATCAACAACTACCAGTTCAGTGATGAATTCGTTAAAGCCATTTATGCTGCCACCTGTGAGGCCGGTGTCGATTATATGGAGATTGGCAAAAAGCTCTGCGAAAGCGATGACTACACGCGTGAAAAATACGGCAAATGGAATTTTTGCGATGAGGACGATATCAAACGCGTGGTCGATTCTTACGAAGGTGATTACCGGCCCATTCTGGCAGTCATGTACGATGTTGGGCGAATCGACTTTTCCGCCTTACCACCAGCAGACCAAAGTGTGGTCGGCATGGTGCGCATTGCCTGTTATGTGGCTGATATTGATAAAGGCATTGAGCTTGCCAAGCGCTGCAAAGATCATGGCTATGAAACCACCATAAATATCATGGCGCCTTCAGCTGCGATAGAAACCGACCTGATTGAGGGGCTGGAGCAAATCAACGAGATACCTGAAGTCGACTACCTGTACCTGGTAGACAGCTTTGGTGCCTTCTATTCTGAACAGATTACCTCCTATTTGAAACTGTACCGCAAACATGCACCTAACAAGGAACTGGGTTTTCACGCTCACAACAACCAGCAGCTTGCCTTTTCCAATACCCAACAATGCATTATCGACGGGGTTAACTTGCTGGATGCCACAGTCAACGGCATAGGCCGGGGTGCAGGCAACTGTAATCTTGAGTTACTGTTAAATTTCCTAAAAAATCCGAAATTTGACGTTCGCCCCATTTATAAAGTCATACAGGAACAAATGGTGCCACTGCGTAAGGAAATCGAGTGGGGTTTCAACGATATCTACGGTATCAGCGGTTATTTAAATCAACACCCACGTGAAGCCATGCGTATGCGTGCTGATAAGAAAAACCAAGATAACTGCCATGATTTCCTAATCGAAAGCTTATCAGTTGAATAGTCAGTAAAAATCCTCAAGGGAAAGGCATTATCCGTTTGATTTTACTACGAATAATCCTTTCCTTCACCACCTGGAAAATAGCAAAATCACCCAAACTCCTAAAATCTTCACCTCTGATTCTCAGATATTCTGCTACCTTATTACTATGGCGCTTCTAAGAAACTAGAAAGTGCACCTTTATCCGGTGTAGTATTGAGCTGCCCTATTTGGCTTTAGCCCGCGGATTTAAATCCTTCGATCCATTCCCACAAAAGGCGCAGGATAGCGGCTAGGGCAATATAATAAAACAGGAGATAAGCAATGCTTAAAGATATTAAAGCCGAACATCATATGACCAAAAACCCTGTCACTTTTACAGCTGAAACCGATATTTTTGATGCGATTAACGCAATGACTGAAAACAAAATATCAGGCGCCACTGTCATTGATGATGAAAACCGAATCGTCGGTGTAATATCCGAGGTAGACTGCCTTAAGGCTATCCTCAATGGCAGTTACTACGGCCAGGTCGGCGGCAAAGTTGGCCAGTTTATGAGCGAAGAAGTGGAAACTGCCGACAAAAATCTTGATATTTTAAAAGTGGCAGAAATGCTTATCAAAGGTAACCGGCGCAGGCTGCCGGTGGTGGAAAATGGCAAATTTGTCGGCCAATACAGTATCCGCAGTATTCTGACTGCAGTGAATGAGTTCAATCGCGGTTAAAGATTACTCTTTATCCACCCCCCGACCAACACACTGCGTTCTCCCCCGCCTCAACGGGAGAGAGCGCGCACTATCACCTCGCATGCCGTGTGAGCATAAACTGGCAGAGCACTTGTTTTCTCCTTCTTATCGGGCTAGTGTCCATACGGCATAATTGACCGGGGACTTACCGTGAACAAAATCTACGCAATGACAGGCGGGGCTACCGGGATCGGTGCAGCACTCAAAGACAGCTTGCGACAACGCGGCGATCAGGTAATCGTGGTTGATATCAAAAATGCGGATATTATCGCTGATCTGTCAACGACCAAAGGACGTAATTGTGCCATTGAAGGCATCGAAGAGCGTGCACCTGATGGCCTGGATGGTTTTATTCCCTGTGCTGGCTTAGGACCAAATGTTAAACCACATTCGTTAATCGACAAGGTAAATTATTTTTCCGCCATTGAACTGATAGAAGGATTAAAAAATCTGGTGCGTCTCAAACAGGGAGCAATTGTTGCTGTATCCTCCAACTCAACCACCTTACCCGGCCTCAATGAAGAACATTTACAAATCCTGGCTAGCGGAGATGAAGAGGCAGCCTGTCAGCTAATCGAACAAATGGACGGGCACAATGCCTACGCGGGCTCCAAACGCGCCCTGGCAGAATGGATGCGCCAAAAAGCGCCCGCGTACATGGCTGAAGGTGTTCGTCTGAACGCAGTCGCTCCCGGCATGACCCGCACACCAATGACCGATAAAGTACTCGATGACGAAACCTACGGCCAGGCCATGAGAGATTTCAGCCAATCCATACCCTATGGGGAAATGGCCACTCCAGACATGATTGCCGATGCCATTTTATTTCTGCTGGACCCCGCCTCGCGCTTCGTCTGCGGTATCATGCTCTTTGTTGATGGCGGGCAAGATGCGTTGCTGCGCCCCAACACGTTTTAATTCTGTGAACAGCTAGCCGAGAAAAGAGAACTTTCTAAGGGAACTCCCCTATAATTATTTGCAGTAATTTTCCTAAAAATTACATAAAAAGAGCCTGATTCATTCAGGCCAAACAAGCCCATTTTTTTAAATTCAAATTAGATCACAGAAAGGGAACTTTCTTCATTTAGATTCTGCCTCAACTGCGCTAGAATGCCGACCCTCTGGGGGAGAAAAATAAAGCTGGGACACCATGAAATGCCAAACCGTCAAGGTCAAAGGCGGCCTGCTGCCATTTACAATTCTTGAATTGCTCGATCTTAACTACGAGCTTTTTGAATCTGAATTAAGCAGTCTTATCAACCAGATGCCAGGGTTCTTCAACGGCGCCCCGGTAGTGCTCGGTCTGGAAAAAATCCCGAACCTGGACGGTTTCAATGCCCAGCGCCTGTTTGATATCTGCCGCCAGCTACAGCTTAAACCGGTCGCTTACCGTGGACAGGAGAACCAAAAAGTACTGGTTGAAGCTCAGGGGTACGCGTTTTTAAACCAATCGCAACAGCGCAGGGTCGAAGAACCAGAGACACCGCAAAACAAATCATCAGCACAAACTGATGAACAAAGCGATGCTCAGACTCTCCCAACAGTACCTGAACATCGTCCCAGCAAGGTAATTACCCAGCCAGTACGTTCCGGGCAGCAAATTTACGTACCTGCCGGTGACTTGATCATAATGAGCAATGTCAGTGAAGCAGCAGAAGTGATGGCTGACGGCCATATTCATATTTACGGCACATTGCGGGGACGAGCGCTGGCCGGTGTCAGCGGAGATCAATCAGCAAGGATATTTTGCCAACGGATGGAAGCACAGCTGATCTCCGTTGCGGGTTATTTCAAGCTGGCTGAAGATTTTCAAAATAGCGGCTGGGGAAAAAGCATGCAGGCTCGTTTAATCGATGAAACCTTGCTAATAGAACCGCTAATATCTTAAATACTATTGGGAGAGAAACACTGTGGCCGAAATCATTGTCGTCACATCCGGTAAAGGCGGCGTGGGTAAAACCACCACAAGCGCGGCTGTGGGTACAGGCCTTGCCATGCAAGGCCATAAAACGGTCATCATCGATTTTGATGTAGGCCTGCGTAATCTGGACCTGATTATGGGATGTGAACGTCGAGTCGTTTACGATTTCGTCAATGTGATCAGAGGCGAAGCCAATATCAACCAAGCCATGATCAAAGACAAACGAGTCGATAATTTGCACATATTGCCTGCCTCACAAACGCGCGACAAAGACGCACTGGATCAGGACGGCGTGCAAAGAGTGCTGGAAGAACTGGCAAAGAACTTTGACTATATCATTTGTGACTCACCCGCTGGCATTGAGAAAGGCGCGTTGATGGCTATGTACTATGCTGATCAAGCCATTGTTGTCACCAATCCCGAAGTGTCCTCAGTACGGGATTCAGATCGTATACTAGGTATCCTGCACAGTAAAACCCGTCGTGTAGAATGTGGCGAAGCGCCCATAAAAGAGCATTTGCTTCTCACTCGATACAACCCCGAGCGTGTTGAAAAAGGTGAGATGCTGGCAATTGACGATGTGCTTGATATTCTGGCTATCCCGCTGGTTGGCGTTATTCCTGAATCACAGGCAGTATTAAACGCATCTAACCAGGGAATACCGGTTATTCTTGATGAGCAGGCTGAAGCAGGCCTGGCCTATCAAGATGCCGTCTTACGGCTCTTGGGCCAGGAAGTCGACATGCGATTTGTCAGTACAGCAAAAAAAGGCATTTTTAAACGACTATTTGCAGGTTTAGGAGCCTGAGGAATGAGTATTTTCAGTTATTTTCGCAAAAGCAAACCCAGCTCCGCCTCTGTTGCAAAAGAGCGCCTGCAGATCATCGTAGCGCACGAACGCCAGCGCATTGACCAACCGGACTTTCTTGTCGACATGCAAAAAGAGATTCTTGATGTCATTAAAAAATACGTTAGCGTTGACAATGATGACATTTCAGTCAACTTGGAAAACCAGAGCGACTGCTCAGTGCTGGAATTAAATATCACCTTGCCTGACTAAAGGAAGCCTATTCAGAAGAAGCACTTTTACAGGGAGGGAGAGAAACAACACCAGGAATGACCATATTGACCTCAATGCTTTCGACTGCTCTACAAATCACTATAGACTATTAAAGCTTAGATGGTGCTGATTGTATTGCCTGTACTAAAGCCAACCCAATGGAGCATCACAATTACAAATTAGCTCATTGATTAGGTTCACAATTCTAAAATATTGGAAGATTATGAACTGAATGAGTCATTTGGTAACGTCGACAGTGTTTTTTTGTTATACTTATTTGCTCAGCATTATCTATAAAAAGCGCTGCATAGCAGATTTAGTGATAATTCGATATTTTGTAGTTCGCTTAAAGACCAACTACTCTTAATGCAATTAATAAATTAAAAATGGTTCCCCCGATGAAAAAAGGACAAAACGTACAAGATCCTTACCTAAACATCCTGCGCAAAGAACGAATTCCGGTATCTATTTTCTTGGTTAACGGCATAAAATTGCAGGGCACTGTTGATAGTTTCGATCAATTCGTTGTAATGTTAAAAAACGTTACAACTCAAGTGGTGTATAAACATGCCATATCAACTATTCTGCCTTCACGCAACGTTCGCATCCCCCCACAGGATTCCGACGAAGAAAACGACTCATAGATCTTGTGAGAGATTTATAGGACTTTTTGCATAAGTCTTTGCATGAACTTCCAATCATGCAAAGACTTCTGGCAAGCTCTGCTAGCACACCGAACTTTTCCAAACCCATGTCAATAATAGCAATCAAATGCGTTTGCTCTATTCACACTTATTACCAACAATGATTTTAGGGCCTCGGAAATAATACATTTTCCCCGCAGCCCTTACGTTTAAAAAACGTGAGCGTTAACCTTCTCCGCCAAGAGGAACAGGTTCTGTTTCGTGCATCCGATAAACGACGCGGTCGGACTGCCCCCTCCAAATGACTGCCATCAACTTGCGACAAACCCGCAAGAAAAACTTTAGGCTTTGTCGCGCCAACACCCTCTGATTCTAATACGTCAGATTTGTAATTGTCGTTAGCCCCAGCAAATAACTCAAGGTCGCTGCGCTGAAGGTATTTCCGGTCAGGGTCGCTGTTGTTAACAAAGTATTCGTATCCAGATTAATCGTCGAAAGCTGGTTATTGGTCAAATTTAACGACGTCAATGCCGTGTTGGCGCTAAGATCGATTGCGCTTAGCTGATTGTTAGCCAGATGTATTGTTTTTGCCGTTGTATTTGCACTGATGTTAATGTCCGACAACAGCGTGTCGTTTATCTGAATATGCGTTAATGCCACGTTATTTGTCAGATCAATGCTGCTGAGCACTGGCAAATTCAATAAAAGTAACAGTGTCAAATTGGGATTATTAGTCAGGTCAACGCTGTCGACATCGAGATTCAAAAGGAGCATGCCTTCAAGAGCAGTGTTGTTAGTCAAATCAAGGCTAGTTAATGGATTTTGTCCCAGCACCAGTGTCTTCAACGCTGTGTTGCTTTGGAGGTTGATGCTGCTTAGCGGATTCGTGTTTGCAGCAAAACTTATTAATTCGGTATTACTGCTGGTATCAATTTGAGTCAGCCAGTTATCAAAGAGATTCACCACCGTTAAAGCCAAATTGCTACTGAGATCAATACTGGTTAAGTGGTTAGTCGCGAGATTCAAATTGCTTAATACCGTAAGGTTGCTGATATCGATGCTCGCCAATAGGTTGTCACTCAGATTCAAGGAGGTCAGTGCTGTTAGCTGCTCAATACCCGTAGCTTTCAGTATTCCCCGCCCATGGCAGTCAAGTTCGGTGAGTTCAGACATATTAGTCAAACCCAGCGCGGCGGCTGATACGCAAGAGGCGAGCTCCTTATCAGGAAAAACCAGATCCGCAATGGCTGGGTTGCTGCAGGTAACACTGATATTATTAACCTCTGCGACGGAAATGGTACCCGTACCATTACTGACCTCACAACGCAAGCCTGACGGATCCGTATGCACTGCGACCGCATACATGGCACCATCATTGAGTTCTATCGTGAAATTGAAGGCCCCGTTGGCAGTAACCGATAGCAATTCGCTCTCATTGAGTTCAAGAACCAAGGTGCCGGCGGTGAGGCCATTGACAGTACCCCCCACCGTGAACGTGGGCAGCTCTTCATTGCTATCCAATGCAGTTAATGTATAAGTAATATTTGTTGTCACTGCCAGAGGTACTGCCGGAGGAACTCGGGCAACACTGCTCGAAAAGACTGTGACACCACCTGCACTCAGGTCGAAAGTAATGGGGTCACTCTCCAGCGTAATACCCAGATTGCTTTGAGCGTCCAATGTGACATAGGAGCAACCGTTCGCAAGACCGCCATTATTGATACAGTTAGTAACTGTGGTTAGCCCCTCCAGTGTATTCAGAACAGGCTCCGCCCACTGACCAGAGACAGTACCTTCCTCAGTTGTAGTAATGTTGGAAAAATCGGTTACCGAGGTATTGCTAGACTTGAAACTTAGAATTCCGGTATCCCGGTCCAGTTGTGCGAAACCGGTGAGTGTTAGTGTGCCAGGAGCGCCCCCAACAATATTACCTGTTCCACTCAAGTTGAAAACGGTGACATTTGAAGGAACGGAGCAAGTCAGCAAATAACTTGCGTTTCTAAATTGCTCTACGCCATTCCAGCTAAAAACAATTCGAACGTCTTTTTGTACCACACCGGTTTCTTCACTGTCGCAACTTAATTCGATGCTACCCAGATAAGTAGCTGTACTTCCCCCAGCGCAGGAAGCTGCTGCAAAGGCTGGCGTTGAGCCGTCTGTAGTATAGCAAATCGTCGTGTAGTCTACCGCACTGCGGGTAAGTGTAACGGTGCCTGAATTCACGTCAAAATGGGTATTTACAGGCGGATTTTGAAAGATTTGATCGGCGCTCGGACCACCACTTGTGCCGCCAGGTGGTGGCACGCAACCAACAGTTCCAACGCAAATTATCGCGAACAGGCAGATCAGTAGTTGGTGAAAAACATTGTTCAGCGCTGCATCAAATACAGTTTTAATTGAGGAAAGCATGTCTACTGTCCTTACGCGAAAAAAGCGTTTTGTGATTATTATTGTTTCTACCGAATTCAAGCGCACCTGAACTGGCCACACACTTGAACATTGGCAATGTATTCAACCTATCAGGATCTTTCAGCAACGAGCAAAAGTACTTCTTTGGTCGAGTCTTGACAATTATTGTTATAATTGGGTTGTTATCGTCAAAAGAACCTCTGCAGAGAGCGTACAAGATATGCATATTATAATGCAACCACTTTGTTCGTATATTGCACATCCTCGGATGGCATAGGCTAAAGTGAAGGAAAAAAGTAGGGTGATCTACCCAGCGACACAAGTGATCACAGTGCTTCGATTGCCTAGCAAAGCCGCTTTTCTTTGTGCAAATCCCATATCCAATTCATCCGCAGGTGGGGGCTTTAGTCTATTCCATGGTACGATAATCAATGCGACACTTTTGATGGCCACCGTCAATGGCGCAGAGCATAGAAAAGGCTAATCACAATATATAGCGGCTGGTGGAGCTAAGAGGGCACCCCTTACTTACTTACTAACAAACAGCCAAATCGTCCACAACACGCTTTAGTTGTTGTTCAAGATCAGCTATGCAGCCATTGCGTACCGCAGCAATCAACGCGTCCTTATCACCCCAAAGCGCATTGAGCCTGACTGGTTGCCTGGAAAAATAGAAACGATAATGATCCTCCACTCGCTCTTTGTTATTAGCCGGATCAATAACAACCGCAAAGAGCAGTGCCTCAAGCAGTGTCACAGGAAAACGAATTTTACCATTGCGTTCAGAGATTTTGGTATCGCTGCATATGTCGAGCTTTTCCTTTAAATTCTTTTCACCTCGCATACCACTGCGCAGTGCGCTATACACAGCGTCCTGCCACTTTTCAGCTTCTGGCAACTTGATTTCTTGTTCTGAAAAATAAGTAACCATAGATAGCTGCTCACTCGCAACTGTATTTTGCATACACCACAAAGCAAAGGGCAAATGCGTTTTCAGAAATGCCCGACACCGCCAAGCGCTTTTTTTTCCTGAGCAGCTTTTTTTTGCAGTAACATCGATTGCCTGGCTCAGCTGAACAAAAGCATTATCAAACTGCTGTTGATTGAGCAACTCAACACAAGATTTAACATGGTCACTAACGGCCAAAATACACACCTCTTATCTGAAGCACATTATTTTTTTTAGGAATTATACTGATACAACCAGGAAATATCGAAGAACAAATCACTACTGCAGTGAAGCAACAATCTGTTTTACCTGATCCTTATGCCTGGCCACCAAAACCAACTCATGATTATCGTTGATTTCATTATCGGGCGGGCATAGCTTTGGGTAAAGCGCCAATGTCTCAACGTTCGGAAGTTTCGCGGAGCTATTCATCCACAAAACAGTATGATAAAGGGAGAGGTTAATAATATCCGTACCTGTTATTCTGCCAGTGTTTGTTTCTTCCCATTGACCGCAGTGTTTAATCACTTCAATGAGTTCTTCATCCACATTCCACTTAGTTAATAAGGTCACACCTAATAGTTTGCTGTAATTTCGGCATAAAGTAATGTAATCCTGGGCATCAGGCACTTCCTTCAAATCGTTAAAGGCTGATATCACCGCCAGACTGCCAACCTCAGACAACAAACTGCATATTAGCACCTCATCCACGGACTGATATCTGAGTTTTTTTGCCAAAAAACAGCTTAAGCCCGCTTTCATAATCTGACGCCGCCAAGTTCTGTCAAACAATAATTTTAATCGCGGGTCTTTACTGACAAACATCCCTCGCACACTGTGCAACATGACAAGATTATTAACCGCATCCATGCCAATCAACGCAACAACCCCATCAAGTGTTTTAACCGGAGATGCTGTTTTATACAAAGGACTGGAGGCAGACTTCATCAAAAGCGCGCTAAGACCAGGATCTGTTCGGATAAGACTGACTAATTGCCGGACCGTAGCAGAATCATCTGCTATTGCCTGGCGGATCTTAAGAGTAATTGAGGGTAAACTGGGCAAGCACTCTTCGTCCTGCAATACCCGCTGAATCACGGAAGTATAGACTTCGTATTGACTCAATTTTCCTCCGAGGTATGAAACTCTTGGTTATTATGGGAAAGCCAGCGCATATCGTAAACTAGGCGTCTGTTCAAGAATAGGATAATGTCAATCTTTACTACCTTTCCTTCCAATCAAGTCTAGTCAAAAGCAACTCTTTGATCAACGGCCTCTGAAGAAGCAGGCTTTTCCCTCATCATATGCAGATAGACACCCGTCCTTTGACCCATGGCCCTTTTGCAGGCAAGATACAACACCGGTTCAGCGGCCAGTGCGGGAGGGCGGAAAAAGAAACGCATTTGTTTCTACACAGTTTACGAGCCCAATGTCGCGCCACGCAGTGTGCATCCACATCATCACTGAAAACGCCACGACCATGAGCCACCATACTGCAAAAAGAACCCATGGTTTTTTGCGGGTCGCGGTGCGCCTGAACTATTTTTGCCTCTGGAAACACATAGTGCCACTTTCATGGCCGACCGTATCAATCCAGTTCGGCACGCCCAGATCCCGATGCGCCACTGGCGCTTTTGGATCAGCGTTCTCGACAAAAGCGTCAAGACTCGCCCGCGTCAGACGTGTCAAATAAAGATAACCTTCCGATTGATTGAAGGCGTCTTTTGGCGTACCGGAAAAAGTTAATGAGGCGCCGGCAGCCTTTAAGGTATCGCAAAATTCGGCCCAGGACTGGCCACTAACAATACGCTGTTCAGCCACATCATCGAGGGTCTTACCTCGCAATTTTAATATCAATAGCGATATCTTTCGAAATATCCCTAAAATAGCAATGGCAATCTTTCTCATGGACCAGCTCCTGCGCTTATTGACACCCTACCCCAGCTCGTTCCTCAAGGTTTGCAATGCTAGACCAGAACAGATTTACATTGCACAATAGCGGGCTTTCCAATAAAACAGAGAATCAGGTTTGCAGCACTGTTAAACTGATAATGTAACAGTATTACCCCATCACTTAGGAAGTAAATATGACTGACAGAAAAAGCCTGAAAGGTACCCGGACCGAAAATAATCTTGTCACCGCTTTTGCCGGCGAATCACAAGCCCGCAATCGTTATTCCTATTATGCCGGAGCAGCGAAAAAAGAAGGGCTGGTGCAAATTGCAGACATTTTTATGGAAACTGCTGAGCAGGAAAAGGAACACGCCAAACGCTTTTTTAAATTTCTCGAAGGGGGTGAAGTTGAAATCACGGAATCTTTTCCAGCTGGCGTAATCGGCTCAACCCTGGAAAATCTTCGTGCTGCCGCCGCTGGCGAAGAACACGAATGGACTAGCATGTATCCTGGTTTCGCCGCCGTGGCAAAAGAAGAGGGGTTTAAAGATGTGGCCGCTGCTTTTAATGCCATTGCCGTCGCTGAAAAACAACATGGCAATCGTTACAAGGCACTCGCTGACAATCTTGAAGCCGGCCGCGTCTTCATGCGCAACAATAAAGTCGTTTGGCGTTGCCGAAACTGTGGCTATCTGCATGAAAGTGAAGAAGCGCCCATAATTTGTGCCGCCTGCCTGCACCCTCGAGCTCATTTTGAGCTACTGGCAGAAAACTGGTAGACCAGGTGCTCACCCACTGCTCATAAAAAGCACAGGCGCATCTCACTCCCACGTTCTGCGTGGGAGCGCCCCGGGCACTGTTTCATTTCTAGCTGAAAAAAATTGTACAAATAAACATCAAAGGCAGCTCAGTAGATCATAGTTTGTTCTGCTGATATTTCCTATCCCGATAAAACAGCCATCAATTCATTTACTTTCACAACACTCTTTTGACGTCTGATAAGTCAATCACCTCCAAACCACTTTCCGTTAAGCTCCGCATGGATCAAATATTTCAATTATATGACCACACTCACTCATTAGTGATTCATGATCGGCCATTCCTATGCTATGTTTGGCCAACAATAGCCACGGAAAGATAAGCACTAACAAATAGTTGCTGTGGTTAAAACAAAGAAGTTATAAAAACCCCAACAATTAATAACTCCCACTATTCAGGAGGGTGCACAGGATGATTGATACCAGCCGACAGCAAAGACATTCCCGTCTGCTTGGCAAAGCACTAATCGCTGCAGCGATAACCGTACCTATCTCGTTGATGTCTGCTGCAACGCATGCCATCACTTTTTCCTCGGGCGAGATTAGCGGCAGCTTTTCAACCCAATTGTCACTGGGCAGCATGTGGCGAATGGAAGGGCAGGATAAGGACCTGCTCAGCCCCGGCAATACCAATAGCAAGGGCAAGGCCTCTTCCAGCGTAACAGACGACGGTAATTTGAATTTTGATAACGGCGATATGATTTCTTTGCTGTTTAAAGGCCGTCATGATCTGGCGCTGAATTACAAAAACTACGGTAGCTTTGTCCGTTTTCGTTATTGGTATGATCATGAACTGGAGGAAGGTGATCGCCCTCATGGTAACTCGCTGAATAATTACGATGCTGACACACAGCTGGATGATTCGGAGTTCAATGATTTTGCCAAATCTTCGGGTATTGAATTGCTAGACGCGTATCTCTATGGAAGCTTTGATGCAGGGAGCATCCCTCTCGACATCCGCCTTGGTCGTCAAGTGGTCAGCTGGGGTGAAAGCACCTTTATTCAAAACGGTGTGAATGCAATTAACCCGGTGGATGTCTCGGCGCTACGCAAACCGGGCTCTGAGTTAAAAGATGCACTATTACCCGTGGGTATGCTTTATGCTGCAGCAGGCCTCACTAACAACCTAAGCATTGAACTGTTTTATCAATATGAATGGGAAAAAACCGCATTGGACGGTTGCGGAAACTATTTTGCTACAAACGATGTTATAGCAGATGGTTGTGAAATATTGACTGGCCTTTCTGGGCCAACAGATCAAGAAATGGCAAATGGTAACTATCTTTTAGGGGGTCTTGTCCCGGTAGCAGAACCATTTGTAAGAAGAGGAAACGATATAGAACCAGATGACACAGGACAATATGGAATCGCAGTTCGCTATTTTGCAGAAAGTCTAAATTCTACCGAATTTGGTGCTTATTTTCTTAACTACCACAGCCGAACCCCATTTTTCAGCGGCGTAAAAGCAACAACAAATAATAATGTGCCACTATTAGCTACAATAGGCATAGACCTAAATGTACCCCTTATTGGAAATGACCCTCGCTATATCGCAGAATACCCGGAGGACATAAAACTTTACGGCTTGAGTTTTTCTACGAATATAGGAACTTGGGCTGTTTCAGGAGAAATCTCACATAGACCGGAGATGCCAATACAAATTAATACTACCGAAATTGTTCATGCGATAGCACTCGGCCCTCAAGTAGCACCTTGGAGTCAGATGGTAGGAATTTATAACAGCACCGCTCCAGGAGGGATCATACATGGCTACGACGACCAGTTGGACTTCACCCAAGTACAGTTTACTTTTATCAAATTTTTTGACCAAATCTTAGGTGCAAGCCGCCTGTCTTTCGCAGCTGAAATAGGTGGTAATTTTATTGGTAGCCTTCCAAAAACTTCTCAAAGGCGCTACGGCCGCTCACCAACCTATGGTATTGGTAAATTTACAGATTTTGATGGGGCAGCCGTAAGCGCAACTCCAGCAACAGTAACATACACATGTGACGCCAATCCAAATCCATTACTTAGCGTGCTACCCCCCAATCCCCAATCTCAAAATTGCACCGACGATGGTTATATCACCGACACCGCCTGGGGCTACCGACTGCGCGCCTCACTGGATTATTCCGATCTCTTCGCTGGCATTAACGTAAAACCCAAAATCGCCTGGAAACATGATGTCGAGGGTTATTCCCCACCACCGAACTTTAACGAGGGCAGTCAGGCGTTAACCCTGGGCGTGGCCGCAGATTATCTTAACCGCTACACCGGTGAAATTTCCTATACTCAGTATTCAGGTGGTGACTATAACACCCTTAATGATCGTGACTTCGCCGCCATCAGTTTTGGAGCAAGTTTCTAAGTTCAACAAACCGAATCCATGGATAAAAAATAACAGCAGGTTATTATCATGAAAAGATTACAACTACTTTCTGCGATCGGTGTGTTGAGCCTGGCAATGGCAGGCTCCAGCTCGCTGGCCGCGATCACTGAAGAACAAGTCGCCAAACTCGGTGGTGATGAATACACACCACAAGGTGCACAACGCAAAGGCAATACTGACGGCAGTATTCCCGAATGGACGGGCGGACTGCGAACCCCTCCAAGCGACTGGCAAGAAGGCATGAAGCTGACGAACCCCTGGCCCGATGAAAAGCCATTGTTCACGATTACGGCGGATAATTACGAAAAATATCAGGACAAGCTGTCTCCCGGACAGATCGCCATGCTCAAACGCTACCGCGATAGCTTCAGCATGCCGGTTTATCCCACCCACCGCAGTGCATCCCATCCACAGAGCGTTTACGATGAAGTCAAAAAGAACGCCACCCGCTCCAAGTTGGTTGGTAACGGTAATGGCCTGAACAAATACACCTCTAACACGCCCTTCCCTTTCCCGGAAATCGGCCTTGAGGTCATCTGGAACCATACCACCCGTTTTCGTGGTTACGGCAGTATGAAACGCACCTATTCTCAAATTCCCGTACAGACTAACGGAGCCTTCAGCCCCGTATTGATTGAAGAAAAGGCAAGCTGGGGACGTGATATGTATGGCGAAGACACCACCATATCCGTTTTCTTCCTGCAGAAGATCATGGCGCCCCCTCGCTTGGAAGGAGAGGTGCTGCTGATCCATGAAACGCTCAATCAGCTCATAGAGCCCCGACAAGCCTGGATCTTCAACGCAGGACAACGCCGTGTGCGCCGAGCGCCTAATATCGCCTACGACGGTCCCGGTACTGCAGCGGATGGCCTGAGAACTTCCGATGACCTGGATCTTTTCAATGGCTCCCCTGATCGTTATAACTGGGAACTCAAGGGCAAACAGGAACTCTATATTCCCTACAATGCCTACAAGCTAGCGTCACCTGAGCATGAGTACAAAGATATTATCAAACCCGGCCATATGAACCCCGATCTACTGCGTTATGAGTTGCATAGGGTCTGGGTGGTCGATGCCACCTTAAAACCCAATTCACGGCATATCTATGCACGCCGCACCTTTTACGTCGATGAAGACACCTGGCAAATCTCTATCGTGGATCACTATGACGGCCGTGGCGAGCTATGGAAGCTCAAAGAGGGACACTCCATCCTGCATTATCAAAAGCAGATACCCTGGCTGGCAGCCGAAGCTCTGCATGATCTGATATCCGGTCGTTACCTGGTCATTGGCCTGGAGAACGAGGAAAAAGGTTATCAGTACATATGGGATTATCCCGCTGAACTCAGCGATTACACACCGGCTGCACTGCGACGTGCGTCCAGACGTTAAACCGCACTAAACCAAGGGAGGTAGTCGGTGAGAAACTCATATTTCGCCGTTTTGTTTCACTTACTACTGCCTCTTGTTCTGAGCTCCCCTACCCTTGGCAGCACCGATTTTTCGATGCTGCCAGCGCTCACACAACAGCATCCCGAAAGAAAAGTCCTCCTGGATATCACACGCGTCGATTCACGGATTAATTCGCGCATTGATTCTCGTATCGTGTGTGTTGGTGAACTAGGCATTATTATTTTTTCTGACGATAACGGTAAAAGCTGGCAACAGGCAACGGTACCTGCTTCAGTCACCTTGACAGCCGTTTATTTCAGTTCCCCCAGCCATGGCTGGGCCGTCGGCCATCAGGGCGTCATCCTCCACTCCGATGATGGTGGCCAGCACTGGCAATTGCAATTCAGCGGCCGAGACGCTTATACACAAGCCATTGCCATGGTAAAGCAACAGCTTGAAAAGGATCAAGCAGCATTAAAAGCTGGCAGCGCCACTACCTCAAAGAACAGTTTGAAAATGCGTGTGGATGACGCAACGTACCAGCTGGAGGAATTAAACAAAGCACTGAAAAACGGCCCAAGCGAACCACTGCTTGATATCTGGTTTGCCGATGAAAAAAATGGAATGGCCGCAGGCGCTTACGGTTTATTACTAACGACCAGTGATGGCGGCAAACAGTGGCAGCTACACCCTCAATATCTCGGCAATATCGATAAGTTTCATTTCTATGCAATCCACAAAAATCAACATGGCAGCATTTTCTTAGCTGGCGAAGCTGGCACACTGTGGCGTTCAAGTGATAACGGCCAACAATGGCAAACGCTCAGCGCACCGTATCAGGGTTCACTGTTTGGCATAACCGAAACCAAAGAAGGCGCTTTATTGCTCTATGGTTTGCGTGGACACTTATTTTCATCACGTGATAATGGCGAAAGCTGGCAGACCATCGACAGCAGCCAACAGGCAACTCTGTTGGCTGGAGCAACAAGCCGAACAGGACAAATTGTGCTCGTGGGCAGCTCCGGCACCATTCTTGTCAGCCCGGATAACACAAAGCCTTTTGAAATCTTTTTGTTAAAAAACCGCAGCACTCTCAGTGGCGTATTACCCCTGGAGAACAACAGGCTGTTATTAGTGGGCAAGAGTGGTTTGCAAAGCTACCTACCCGAACATCCCCAAAATACGTCCATGGAAGGGAAACACTGATGAGCGTTGACCCGCCCCACACATTACTCCATCGGATCGAAAGCTCCATCGAAAAGATCGTATTCACGCATCGAACTGTGATCATAGTTTTGTTTGTGCTGGTCACGGCGCTTCTTGCCTATCAGGCAACACTACTGAAGCCAAACGCCAGTATCGAAAAAATGATCCCCAGCACCCACCCCTATATTGTCAACTTTTTGGACAACAAGGATGATCTGGCCAGCCTCGGTCATGCCGTGCGTATCATTGTGGCCACGCGCGAAGGGGATATCTTTACCGCCGAATTTCAGCAAATGCTGCAACAAATCACCGATGACGTATTTTATGTTCGCGGAGTCGATCGATCAAAACTGCAATCGTTGTGGACACCCAACGTGCGCTGGAAAGAGGTGACAGAAGAGGGTTTTGTCGGCGGGGCAGTCATTCCCGACAACTATAACGGCTCGATCGAAAGCCTTAGGCAACTTCGCGCCAATACCTTGCGCTCCGGTCAGGTCGGTCGCCTGGTTTCCAATGATTTCACGGCGGCCACGATTGTGACGCCCTTAATCGATATTGACCCGGAAACTGGAAAACGCTTGGACTATGCACAGTTTTCACTAGATCTTGAAGAAAAAATTCGCAACAAATATCAAAGCGATAAAACCAGTATTCATATTATTGGTTTTGTTAAAGTTATCGGCGATTTAATTGAGGGTGCGGCTCAAGTTGCTATTTTTTTTGCGGTTGCTTTTATCATTACAGCCGTACTACTGTTCAGTTATTCACGTTGTTTATGGTCAACACTGATCCCACTGGTTTGTTCTACGATCGCCGTTGTCTGGCAGCTTGGACTGCTTAATTTGTATGGTTTTGGTATAGATCCTTATTCCATGCTGGTGCCTTTTCTGGTATTTGCCATTGGTATCAGTCACGCGGTTCAAATGATCAACACCATTGCGCACCATACAATAAAGGGCTGTTGCGCAGCGGAAGCTGCCTGCTGCGCTTTTCGCGCACTTTGCATTCCCGGTTTAATCGCCCTGCTCTCCGATGGAATTGGTTTTCTAACCCTGATAGTCATTGAAATCCCGGTCATTCAAGAGCTAGCAGTCACCGCCAGTCTCGGCGTTGGCGTGTTGATCTTAACAAATCTGGTGCTATTGCCTCTGCTGATGTCATTTACCGGTGTCACCGAGCACTGTGTTCAGCATCTTAAGTCACGAGAAAAACAACATTTTGCACCCTGGGTGGCGTTATCAAAACTGACCACCCAACCTGCGGCCAGTATCGTTGCAACACTTGCCGCTCTGCTGTTTATCGGCGGCTTGTACTACAGCCAAGATTTAAAAATAGGTGATCTGGATCCTGGTGCACCGGAGCTAAGACCGGACTCTCGCTACAATAAAGACAGCGCTTTTCTCACAGAAAAATTTTCTACCAGCACTGATGTCTTTGTTGTTATCGTCGACACTCCCCCACAGCACTGTGGCAATTACCAGACACTTGCGGCTATCAATCGCTTCCAGTCGACCATGGAGAATGTCACCGGTGTGCAGTCTGCACTTTCATTGGTGAATATTTCAAAACTGGTTGTTTCCGGTATGAACGAGGGCAATATCAAATGGCATGACGTAAGCCGCAATCAATACATTTTAAACAATTCGCTCAGATGGGTTCCAAGCTCGCTGTTAAACACCGATTGCAGCATGGTACCTGTGCTGATCTTTTTGGATGACCATAAAGCTGAAACGCTCACTGCTGTTGTCAAAGCCGCTGAAGAGTTTGCTCAAAAATACAATAGTGACGAAGTCAGTTTCACGCTGGCTGCAGGCAACTCCGGTATCGAAGCGGCAACTAATATTGTGATCAGCAAGGCACAGTATATTATGTTGTTATTGGTTTATGGTGTGGTGACTTTTCTGTGTTTAATAACATTCCGCTCCATAAAAACTGTCATCTGCATTATTGTGCCCTTAGCATTAACCTCGGTACTGGCGCAAGCGATCATGACCGCTTTAGGCATTGGCGTAAAAGTCGCAACACTGCCTGTAATTGCGCTGGGCGTCGGTATCGGTGTGGACTATGGCATCTACATTTATAGCCGTTTGCAGCATTTTCTCAATGAAGGAATGGCGCTAACCGAAGCCTATTATGCAACGCTGAGAACCACAGGCACCGCCGTAGCATTTACCGGTTTTACCCTGGCGATTGGTGTGGGAACCTGGATACTTTCACCCATCAAGTTCCAGGCGGATATGGGCTTGATTCTAACGTTTATGTTCCTGTGGAATATGATCGGTGCGCTGGCATTATTGCCTGCCCTGAGTTGTTTATTGCATAGCAAGAAACAGCCAGGCGCTTTGGTTGCCGACGAGTAATTCTTGGTGCAATGCACGGAGCTTATTGCACCAGAGTAAACGCTATTTCTCCAACGGTAGTTTTGCTGCTTGCCAGCCAAGTATGTCTCCATCAATGTGATGCAACTGGGTAAATCCTGCTTGCAGGAGCACTTTCTCTGCGATGCCGGCACGACGGCCACTGCGACAATAAACATAGACTGGCTTGTTTTTGTAATCAGAAAGTTCTTTCAGTCGATCCGCCATTTGTGTGTGCGGAATATTATAACTACCCGGCACATGCCCTCCTTGATATTCCTGCTCACTGCGCACATCCAGAATGAAGGGTGCGGTTTTTTGCTGAATCTGCTGGTAAACAAGTTGGTTATTAACACGCTTAATCTCTTCCCCGTTTGATAAGACCGGGAGAAATAACAAGACCAAAAAAAGTAAGGTTTTTTTATCAAATCGCATTTTTTACACTCTCATATTAATTCAACTTCATACAAACAATAGGCGCATGATTCATAAGCACAATAATCTTCGTGCAAATGGTGCAATGCGCTGCGCATTGCACCTCTTTCCAGTCTAGTGAAACGTAATATCTCCACCAGCAGACATGTCCAAACGAATCGTATCCCCTGCACTGTACTTTCCTGATAAGACCATATGTGCCAACGGGTCCTCCAACATCTTTTGTATAGCGCGCTTTAATGGTCGCGCACCGTAGACGGGATCAAAACCACTTTCAACTAAGTTATCCATCACCGGCTCACTGAGCTCCAGCGCCATTTCCCGCTCAGCCAGTCGCTCTCGCAGCAATTCCAGTTGAATACGGGCAATCCCCTTAATCTGCCCTTTTGCCAAGGGATGAAATACCACGACCTCATCAATCCGGTTGATCATTTCGGGACGAAAGTGCTGGCCAACCACACCCATCACCGCCTCTTTCATGGCATGGTAGTTTTCCTCCTTTGCCAAATCCTGAATCAGCTCGGAGCCCATGTTCGAGGTCATCGCTATCACGGTATTGCGAAAATCCACCGTACGGCCCTGACCATCCGTCAGGCGTCCATCTTCCAACACCTGCAGCAGTATATTAAATACATCGGGGTGTGCTTTTTCAATTTCATCCAATAACAAGACAGAGTAGGGTTTTCGACGCACTGCTTCGGTCAAATAGCCTCCCTCCTCATAACCCACATAACCCGGTGGCGCACCAATCAGGCGGGCAACGGAATGCTTTTCCATAAACTCCGACATATCAATACGCACCATGGCCTCTCTCGTATCAAACAGGAATGCAGCCAGTGCTTTACACAATTCGGTCTTTCCCACACCTGTGGGCCCAAGAAATAAAAACGAGCCGTTCGGGCGATTGGGATCTGACAACCCCGCCCGCGCACGACGCACGGCATTGGCAACGGCGGTGACCGCCTCTTCCTGACCAATCACTTTTTCATGCAACGACTCTTCCATACGCAACAGTTTTTCTCGATCACCTTCAAGCATTTTAGATACAGGAATACCGGTCCATTTTGATACAACTTCTGCAATTTCTTCTTCCGTGACTTTATTACGCAGCAAACGCATTTCCATCATTTCTGCCTGACCTGCCATATCAAGCTGTTTTTCCAGTTCGGGGATCACGCCGTACTGTAATTCGGACATGCGGGTTAAATTTCCTTCCCGTCTAGCCAATTCCATGTCAACTCGAGCATGTTCCAGATCACTTTTAATTTTCTGCGTGCCATGCAGAGCTGCTTTTTCCGCTCTCCAAATTTCTTCCAGATCAGAAAATTCCCTATCCACAGTTCGGATCAGCTCATTGAGTTTATTTAACTGTATAACGGAGGCCGCATCATCATCTTTTTTAACCGCTTCACGCTCAATCTTTAATTGAATCAAGCGACGTTCCAAGCGATCCATTTGCTCAGGTTTGGAGTCGATTTCCATACGAATGCGGCTGGCTGCTTCATCGACTAAATCAATGGCTTTGTCGGGTAATTTACGATCCGAAATATAGCGTTGCGATAACTTTGCCGCAGCAATAATGGCTGAATCAGTTATGTCCACACCGTGATGAACTTCGTAACGCTCTTTCAAGCCACGCAATATGGCAATGGTGTCCTCTTCATTGGGCTCTTCAACCAGAACTTTTTGGAATCGCCGTTCCAGCGCCGCATCTTTTTCAATATACAGTCGATATTCATCTAACGTTGTGGCACCAACACAATGCAATTCACCGCGAGCGAGTGCTGGCTTTAACATATTACCCGCATCCATTGCACCTTCGGCCTTGCCGGCACCAACCATCGTATGCATCTCATCGACAAATAATATAATGCGTCCTTCTTCTTTGGACAGTTCTTTCAAGACGGACTTCAGGCGCTCTTCAAATTCTCCCCGGTATTTTGCACCGGCCAGCAGGGAACCCAGATCAAGCACAAGAATTTTTTTATCCTTCAGCCCCTCTGGCACTTCACCATTGACTACACGCTGCGCCAATCCTTCAATAATGGCTGTTTTACCGACACCCGGCTCGCCAATCAGTACCGGGTTATTCTTGGTTCGACGCTGTAATACTTGTATCGTGCGGCGGATTTCATCATCCCGACCAATCACTGGATCAAGTTCACCACGTTCTGCGCGAGCGGTTAAGTCAATGGTGAACTTTTCCAATGCCTGACGATTTTCTTCTGCATCAGCATCGTTCACTTTTTCACCCCCGCGAATTTTTTCTATGGCCAATTCCAGTGTTTTTTTATCCAGCCCGCACTCCCTTAACTGCTTTGCCAAGGGCAGCTGACTATCAACTGCAGCGAGCAGCACGAGTTCACTGGAAATAAATTTATCCGATCGTTGTTGTGAGAGTTTGTCGGCTAGATTAAGCAATCGCACCATGTCATTCGACATATGAACATCGCCACCCGATCCTTCAATTTGCGGCATTCTTTGTAAATTCTTCTCCAGCGAGGCAATCAATTGTTTCAGGTCACCGCCTGCCTGGATAATCAACGGCCTAACAGATCCATTGCGTTGTTCCAACATTGCCATTAACAAATGAGTCGGTTCAATAAAATTATGGTCCTTACCGATAGCAATGGATTGTGCATCTGATAAAGCCATCTGCAATTGATTGGTTAGGCGATCAATTCGCATGTTTTTCCTCTTTTCTCATTCTCTACCATCAACAGAAAAAGGCACTGTAAACTCAATTCTGGTTAACACCAAGATTGGGGCTGCATCGTCACGTTTCAAGTTGAACCTTATTCTCAGGATGGTTTGATATAAATAATACTGGCCATACGACCGGTCTGACCCTCACGGCGATAGGAGTAGAAGTGATCCACATCCCTATACGTACAAAAATCACCCCCGTATATTTTCTGAACCCCGGCCGCTTTCAACTGCTGCCTCGCCAACTGATAGAGGTCGGCGTAATAAAATCCGTGTCGCTGCTGTCGAGGGATAAAACAAGTCGATATTAATTCACGCTGCTTCACGCTAGCAGCAGACAAAAACTGTTCCCTCACCTCTTTACCCACTTCAAAGTTTTGCGGACCGATGGCAGGCCCTAACCAGACCAACAGCTCAATAGGTGGACTACAAAATCTTTTCAGTGCATTCAGCATGACACCCGCCGACAAGCCACGCCAACCCGCATGGACAGCAGCCACTTCACTACCCTCAGCATTACAGATCAGCAGTGGCAAACAATCCGCTGTCATCACTGCACAAGCAATGCCTGGCTCACAAGAATAAATCGCATCCGCCTCTAGCAATCCTGCGCTCTTCCCTGCCTCAACAATCCGCGTACCATGCACTTGCTGCAACCATTGGATTGGCTTTTGCAGCTTCAAACTCTGTTGCAATAAACGGCGATTACACGCCACCTGCGCTGGATCATCATCAACATGATCAGCCAGATTAAAACACGAATATCTTCCCGTGCTACACCCAAATTGCCTGGTTGTAACCAATGCCACCACCGATGGGGGTGCTGGCCAACCAGCAGGAATAAAGGGAATATTTTCAGTTTGACCGTCGATGTTTAACATCCTGTGACAAGATTTCAGTTAACTTTTGCATATCATCCGGCATGTCGACCTGCCATTCACTTTCCTGTCCACTACCCGGATGTATCAACCCTAAGCGACGCGCATGCAGGGCTTGGCGCGAAAACTGTCTAAGGCAATCAATCAGCTCCGCATCCGCAGCTTTGGGCAAGCGGGGTCGCCCACCATAGAGTGCATCTCCAACCAGTGGATATCGAATATGCGCCATATGCACTCGAATTTGATGAGTACGGCCTGTTTCCAAATGACAACTGATCTGCGTATGCGCAAAAAAACGTTGTTCAACACGATAATGTGTAATGGCCTCCTTGCCACCAAAATCAACAACTGCCATTTTTTGCCGTTTCCGGGGATGACGACCGATAGGCGCATCAACAGTGCCTCCCGCCGCCATCACACCGTGAGCAATCGCCACATACTCACGTCTTACCGATCGGCTCTGCAGCTGGCTAACCAAATCATTATGCGCAGCAAGGTTTTTGGCCACGACCATTAAACCCGTCGTATCTTTATCCAAGCGGTGCACAACTCCAGCTCGCGGCACACTGGCTAAATCAGCACAATGGTGCAGTAGCGCATTAACCAGAGTGCCTTCACTGTGTCCGGCCGCCGGATGAACGACCAAATTTGTCGGTTTATTAATGACCAGTATGTGGTCGTCTTCATGAACAATATCCAATTCGATAGGCTGCGCCTGCCAGCGCTGCTCATCTTGCACTTCGGCCTGTAAATGAAGTAACTGGCCATCGAGCACTTTGTCTCTAGGTCGCAAGGGTTGATTATCAGCCGTCAATTCGCCGGATTTTATCCAGCCCTGCAAACGTGAACGTGAAAAATCAGGAAACAAATGCGCTGCCACCTGGTCAAAGCGCTGATCACTCAATTCCTCGGGTACAATCACGGTTTGGTCTATTGATTCAGCCATATCGCTCTACAGTTTGTTAGTGTTTTGGTTTAGCTGGACATTTTCCGGTCTAAGGGCACTTTAGTTTGCGTTACGGCTATGCTTAAATACCGCAGCCAGCGCTGAGGCGATTATTGTATCTCAGGCTGAACTAAATTAGGTTAAGTTCTATGCGTGTTATTCAATTACTGTTTGCTTCTCTTCTGCTGTTTACCATGATTGGATGTGGTAATAACGACAAGCCTAGCGAAGCTCTATCTGAGCAACAGCTCTATAATCTGGCTCGAAGGCAGCTAGAAGCCAATAATTACACGATCGCAGTAACCAACCTGCAGCTATTGGAATCACGCTACCCCTTTGGCCGTTATGCTGAACAGGCACAATTAGAGCTTATCTATGCTCACTACCGCAGTTTCGATAGTGAAGCCGCAGTAGCATCGGCAGAACGCTTTATCCGCCTACACCCTCAACACCCCAATGTAGATTACGCCTATTATATGAGAGGCTTGGCCAACTTCACTCATAGCCGAGGGTTATTTGAACGTTTTTTGCCTACCGATCTAACACAACGCGATCCCGGTGCCGCTCGTCAATCCTTCAACGACTTTTTCCAGCTATTGTCGCGCTACCCAGATAGTGAATACGCCCCCGATGCAAAAGCAAGAATGATCTATTTGCGCAACCTGCTGGCACGCAACGAAATCAATGTAGCGAATTACTATTTCAAGCGTAGTGCCTATTTGGCTGCTGCGAACCGAGGCCGATATGTGGTGGAGAACTTCCAACACACCCCGGCAGTTGCCGACGGCCTGGCCGTCATGGAGCAAGCCTATCTGCTGTTAGGCTTGGAGGAACTGGCAAGTGATACCTTGGTGGTCTTGCGCTCAAACTACCCCAATCACCCTTCTCTGGATGAACAGGGTAATTTTATTACTAAATTTACCCTGGAAGGCGAGCAGCGTTCTTGGCTTAATAAACTGACCATGGGCCTGGTTGATCGCACTGAACCACCCAAGTTTGATCATCGCCAACCGTGGGAGTAATGTTTGGCCATCATTAGAAAACCCAGGTTTTCTTGTATTACAAATTTGACATCATTAAGAATGGTCAATTAGTGGACAAAAGCGATTATTTAGATGTCGTCATTCAGTATTTCGTTACGGCTTCTCGTCATATTTTTTACTGTTGAGCCAAAGCCTTTTGTACCCTTGCCCTTTCCTTGTAGATCTGCACAATATAATTAAAATCTGAGCTAACGATACGCATCTGTTCCATAATTTTATCCTGACGCTTTTTCACACGACTGCAACCCAGATATTTTTCAGCTTCCTCCATGTATTTTATCACTGCCTTTTTAGCCTCAACCACTTCAGCAATCACTACGGTCTCAGCATTAGGCAACGTTGGCATGCTGGGTCTCTTGCAGGCCAGCGCCAAGGGAGCCGTCATTACAGTCGTTGATACCACCATTACGGCTAAAATCCATCTCATTAGAATCACCCATTTTTAATAATTATTTTCGATATTAACAGCTTAGTGCCATCGCTAATATATCAATCTGAAAATATTTTGACACATTTGAATACTTATTAGAAAAAAAACACAGATCGCCGGATGCCTGACAAAAACGATAAAAACCAACGGGAAAAAAAATTTAATTATCAATTAAATCAAAATGATAAAAGATCATAGCTTAATTATTCATCATGTTTCACAGCTAGTAGTATGGGGCGTGCAAATATAAATGCCTGTGTATTTATTGTAAATTCATCTAAAGATAATTCCTTGCACTCCAAAAAAAAAGATCAATAATCCGAAAATTATTGATCTTAAAAGGGCACTAAAGGAAAACAACAATCTACTACTTACGTAACAGTGAACTACTGTTACAGTGATTCCGCTGACAGTGCCATTAGAAGTACGGATAAAATGGCACTTGCTAGCGAAAACTCAGCGCAGTCAATCGGATACAACCAGAGTTGATGTACTGCTTATTGGCCTGTACCGCTTAACCAGGCCTTCTCATCGAACACCGATCCAATATTATTCGCGCCGTTGCTTACAATATTAGTTCGACAAACGATTTCGCATAGCCATGTAGTTTTGACAGTTATCTCGATTTTTTACGTCTGCGTCATTTTTTTGGCCTAATCTTTCGATCCAAACAGATTGTTTATTGACCATTTTCGTCTAACCCCGTCAGTTTAGCACCAAATATCAAACACTTAACTTATACCCTTTGAAACTTACAGAGCACCATAAAAATAACCAATCGAGATATGCAGTTATTAAAATCACAAACCTATAACAAAAGAATCTTTATTTAAATAAATTTGAATTAATCAGGAGTTCGCAATGCCTACCCATCACTTATGATGTTATCAGAATTGTTTGGCGACCTTAGCCATCATCTATTGTTCGATGCATCAGAAATTCGATAGAATGCTGTTTTTTTTAAGAATGCGGGCCACAACATAATGAGCAAACCTGGCAAAACTGGTATCCCACGCCTTATAGATGCAAGCCTCTATTCCTATAAGGGATTGAAAGCCGCTTGGTTAAACGAAGCTGCTTTTCGACAAGAATTGACTTTATTGATCGTATTGACACCGCTTGCCTTATGGCTAGGTGAAAGCGCAGAACAACAAAGCATTTTAATTGGCAGCTGCCTTATTGTTGTAATCGTCGAATTACTCAACTCCGCCATAGAATCTGTAGTAGACCGTATAGGCCCTGAACACCATGAGCTATCCGGCCGCGCCAAAGATATGGGATCAGCCGCCGTACTATTGAGCCTGGCTCTAGTGTTTATATGCTGGAGTCTTATCGCGTGGCAACGATTTATATAGCCGTCCCGGGAATAGAGCAGGCTAAACGATAGCAATCTGATTACGACCATTCTTTTTAGCACGGTACATTGCCGCATCCGCCACAGCATAAAGATGCCATTCGCTGCCATCAGTCGTTTCGGAACTGACAACGCCCATAGATGCGGTTACATTGATTGCCAAACCTGTCGGCAATTTTATACGCAAACAACGAATCGCCCGCAAAAACCTCTCCGCTGCAAGCAAAGCGCGCTTTTCGTCACATTCAATCAATATGATGCAAAACTCCTCACCACCAACCCTAGCAATAATTTCATCCTTCCGTGCCGTGCTCAGCATTATCTGAGCAACTTCTTGCAATACTACATCACCCGCCTGATGTCCGTATTTGTCATTTATTTTTTTAAAAAAATCGAGATCAATCAAGATCATAGAGATATTTCGATGATGCCTTATAGCGCGAGCAAATTCTTCTGGCAGTCGAGAGTGAAAATATCGATTGTTGTATAAGTTGGTAAGGGCGTCACGTATTGATAGCTCCTCCAGACGCTCTTCACTTGCACCAACGTAATAGCCAAATACAGACCAGAACATCGCCGCACCAATCAACAAATACCAGTAAACTCCCTGAGTAGATAACTCATCGATCAATGAGCGCCCTGTCAACAGTCGAATAATCAACCAACCAAGAGGTGCACCTAATGACAGAATCATAGCCTGAATGGTGCGTTTTAATCGACGATCATGAAACCACATTACATACCACAATCAACTAATGAAGAAACAACGAAAAAACGCTTGATTGTACCGCCATTCACAAATAAAAACATGGCAATTCCCAGACTTATTATTGTGACGCAAAAAGTCAGCATTTAGGAAAAACGCATTTTCATACTGCTGATTTGCTTAACTAGCTGACAAGATCACTTGCACCCCAGAACAGACATTAACATCAGCTAGGAGACTGGCCGAGAATAGACTGGCATATAAGATAAGTGCAATGACGAAGCATTTTTGGTACAAGCATGAACCTCTACCGATATAGCCGAAAAAAAACCTATACGCCCTGCATTCTCCTCCACGCTTTATCTTTTACCGCAAAGCTAGAACAGACCTAATCACGAAGACTTTCACACTTAATCCAATATGCCAATATCTTCTTCAACAAGCAGATTAAAACCCTGATCTTCCCACAACACTTTTAAATAATGTTCTTTTTTCGGCAAAGTAATCAGTAAGCAAGGACTTGTAACTACAGCGGCCTGCAGCATATCCGGCAATGGTTCAACATAATGCAACGGCAAATACAGCGTCTCATTGAACAATCGTGCCTCTTTACCCGTTAATGTTAATACGTGTCCGGCTGACGGTCGCGTGCCCATTGACACTATCAAAAGACGTTGTTTCTGCTTATCCCAACGCGGTAATTCAACCGATTTACCAAAAATCCTGGAAGCACCAATAGCATCATTCACATCCTGTTCATCATCCAACCACTGCATCCCCTGCCCTGCCTGGCAGTATAAGCCACTGTAGATTGATTGCACCGGTATAGACTTACCCAGAGTTTGACAAGCTGTCAACAGAACTAGTGAAATCGCAAGGAAACAGGCTTTGAATAACATACTCATGCTTTTCCTCTCAACGATATTTTTCACAACCACAAGATCCAATAGCATTCATTCATTTTCACAGTCAGGGTTGTCCAGCTTGACGAATTTCAATTACCCGAGGCTCATTGCGCACAGCCTTGGCCGAGACCGTACCCGTCACATTAATAATAAAATCTAGATTCGCCTGATCACTACTGACATTTAGAGTGCTCATATCCGACAAGGTCGGATAGCCACCACAGGTTTCACCCACGGTACAGATTGTCAGATCATTATCAACATCCGAGCCAGCAATCAGCTGATAGCTACCCGGAGACACATCAAACTGAAAACTGTATGTTCCTGTTGAAGCTGACTTTTCAACTTGCTCCACCGTTTCACCACTCTGTGCATCCAGCAACAATATATAGACAAAACCCGCATCGCCCACATCATTGGAGACACCCACCTGCAGAACAACTGGCACACTGAGAATACCGTCGTCACTGTCAGTAAAATTCACTGTCGCACTGTAGCTGCCGTCAATCAGCCCAGTGCGGTCAACAGTGACCTGGTATATACCCAGGCCGTCACTATTCACGTCTTGAGCCGATACGCTTACCCAGCTCTGTGTCGTGCTCACCGATAATACTGACAGGGGCTCACTGCCCCCCACCTTTGAAACGGTGAGCTTGTTGGTAGTATCGCTACTGTTAAACGTGAGACTACTGGGGCTGAACACCAAGGCCGCCTTGACGTTACCGGTTGCCAGATTTTGTGCAGCTTGCACAGACTTTAAGGCATCCAGCAGTCCATGACCATAAAAGTTGTCCCGACCGGCTGTCCCCTTATCATTGCTCATTTGGCCGTCTCGTAACAGCAAATCAACGTCTCCAGGAGTTAATGGCGGATAGATAGATTTCATCAACGCCAATACGCCGGCAACGTGGGGCGTTGCCATGGAGGTGCCCTCAAAGTAGGCATAAGCTGAGCTTTCCTTACGACCACCATCGGTCACGAAGGTGCTAAGTATGCCGTCTTCACTGATCGAAAGATTACCACCCGGTGCTGCAATATCAACATAGTCTCCATAATTGGAGTATCGACTCACAAATGCGCCATTAGCATCAACCGCGCTAACCGAAATTACACCGTCATAGCTGGCTGGATAATTGGGCGCGCTACTATGCTCGTTTCCGGCAGCAGCTGCCATCATAATGCCTCTATTATCGACTATTTCGCTAACAACATCCTGTTCGGCCTGAGAATACCCTTCACCACCCAAACTGAGATTGATGATTTCTACCGGATTCGAGAGTGTTACACCGCAGTTGGTTGACATACCCGCGGCATATCTCATTGCCTGTATAATATCAAAGCTGGATCCACCGCCTTTACCAATCGCTCTCAGCGGCATCACCCGAGCGCCATGAGCCACTCCGGCCACACCCTCAGCATTATCTGTCAACGCCCCGATAGTGCCGGCCACGTGCGTGCCATGCCATGAGTCCGGTGTCACTCCGTCACCATCCCCGGGATCATTCGGATTACTGTCACAGCCATCACCATCCTGAGCAGTATCCAAATCCGATATAAAATCGTAACCACTGACTAGCTGACCAGCAAGATCTTCATGCGCCAACCAGACACCGGTATCCACTACTGCCACCACTACACTGGTAGATCCGGTGCTAATATCCCAGGCTTGGGGCAGGTTAATCAATGGATAGTGCCACTGAAAACTGTAACCAGGATCATTGGGCACCAACATCGGTTTACGAATATAGTTGGGTTCCGCGTATTCTACTTCTGGATCTGCACGTAACTCCTCTATTAGTGCCAAGGTCTGCAATTTCCGATAACTATTGGGATTGGTCTGAACCAGATTATTCTGGAAAGCGCTACTCTTTGATTGGATCTGCCGCTCACTCTGCTCCTGCAGATTCCAACGTTTAAGTGTAATCTTTGTCCCATCGCGACGGGTACTTACGGTCTTCCCCGAAGAGGGCGTACTGATCACCCGCTGAGAGTTTTTATATTTAACAATAGCCTCACCAGGAACAAAGTTTGCCGTTTGTCCGTGCCCATACCCATTAGCAAGGCTATATGCGCTGAAACTCAACAGATACTTACTACTACCGGAGACAGCTGAGACAACAATATAATAATCACCGTCACTGCTTATTGATACGGATTCAGTAATACCCTCAATACTGGAAGAGACCACCAGATTTTCATTGAGATCAAAAACTGCCAGATCAATATCATTGTGGAAACTGTCTGCCGCCATGCGCAAAGAGAGTTGACTTCCCGCTGTCAGATTCACCAGGAATACATCCGTCTCATCTGGCTCAGTAGCGAAACGATCTCCTGCATTGCCAGTGGGCACCGCCGTCACATAGCCGTTTAGCAAACGGTTATTAGATAAGGACTGTGCTGATGTAAATTGATTATTGCTCTCGTAGGGAGCAGCCGGATCATTGACATCTGAATCCACGACACTACCGCCTGCTGCTGTGATTGAACCAGAGAGGGTGACTTGACCAGAGCGGGTGTCTTGATCGAAAAGGCTGCCATTACCGCCGCCCCCGCCACCACAACCGCTTAGCAATAGTGATATACCCAATAGCATTACATACAGAAAACACACATTAACCCTGCTTCTGGCACAAACTACCATCGCATTCCTCCACAATCCCCATCAAACCTGCCAGTCCATAGGTAGTTTACACCAACGTTGCATGCCGACGCACTTTCCGATAGCGATGCAATACTCAATCAATTGATTTCAAGCCGAATCAATCTGCCATACAGCAGGCAATTGATTCAAATATTCTATGAACTGATCAGCAGGAACCGGCGGAGAAAACAAGAAGCCCTGCCCCTGTTCACAACCCAGTGCAATTAGAAAGTCTCTCTGTGCCCGGGTCTCAATACCCTCAGCCATCAAGTTCAAGCGCAAAGATTTTCCCAGAGCAATAATGGCCCTGCTGATAGCAACATCATCTTCACCATCGGGAATACCGTCGACAAAAGACTTATCAACTTTAAGGTTATCAATCGGCAGGCGCTTGAGGTAGCTAAGCGAAGAATAGCCTGTACCAAAATCATCTATGGCAAGCGAAATACCCAT
The DNA here is from genome assembly GCA_003353945.1 of Gammaproteobacteria bacterium. Classification (GTDB taxonomy): domain Bacteria; phylum Pseudomonadota; class Gammaproteobacteria; order Pseudomonadales; family PIVM01; genus PIVM01. The sequence continues at coordinate 22,763 of PIVM01000015.1, read as the reverse complement.
CTGTCGAAAAGCATCCAACACAACAATCAAACCTTCGGCTCCATGCATCACGCAGCTTTCCGTGACTTCCAATTCCAACCACTGCCCTTGGCACTGGGTGTCATGCAACACTCGCTTGACCATCTCGACACTATCCGGCTGAATTAACTGCACTACCGAGAAGTTCACTGCAATGCGCTCCAGCGGGTGGCCAGCCTTACGCCAAGCAACCATCTGACGACAGGCTTGCTGCAAAACCCACTCGCCAATTGGCACTATCAAGCCACATTCTTCTGACAACGGAATAAAACGTGCGGGAGAAATCATACCCATATGAGGATGTTGCCAACGTATTAATGCTTCAGCGCCAACCACACGACCACTAGCCAGATCCAACTGAGGCTGGTAGAAAACAACTAATTGTTGTTCATCCAGCGCTTGGCGCAAATTGCTTTCCAGCAACACTCGCTCAAATACTTCTCGAGTCATGTCGGCACTGAAAAATTGATAGGTGTTGCGACCAGACCCCTTGGCCTGATACATCGCCGCATCAGCATGTTTCAACAATTCCATTACTGTCTCTCCATCGGAAGGAAAGACACTGACGCCAATACTGCCTCCCATTGACAACTCGTGACCAGCAATCTCCAGCGGTGTAGCAATTGTTTTTAATATCTTGGTCGCCAGCTCTACCACCCCTTGACGATCCGCACCATCAACCAACAGCACGGCAAACTCATCTCCGCCAAGGCGGGCAAGCGCTTCCTCCCCAGGCATGATACCTTGCAGGCGCTGCCCCAGAACCTGCAACACCTCATCACCAATCGCGTGCCCAAACCCATCATTGACATGTTTGAAGTTATCCAGATCAAGAAACAAAACCGCCAGCTCAGCACCATGAACGCGCGCTTGCTTCATCGCATTTTCCAAACGGCTGGAAAACAGAACTCGATTCGGCAAGTCAGTCAGAGAGTCGTGCTGAGACAAGTAATGCAGCTTTTGTTCAGAGTCTTTAATATGACTAAGATCGCTAAATGCCGCCACGTAGTTCACAACAACACCATTACTGTCTGTGACCTTGTTGATACTCATCCACAATGGATATGACTCACCATTTTTCCGATTGTTCCAAATCTCCCCCTGCCACACACCTTCCTCAGTCAACAGCTGCCACATCTGTTCAAAAAAATACCTGTCATGCCGCTGAGAGCCCAGCATCCTCGGGTTATGCCCCAGAACCTCTGCCTCTCCATAACCTGTAATATGGCAAAAAGCCGAGTTAACAGCGATAATCCGCGCATCACCATCGGTCACCATCATCCCTTCAGCTGCATTATCAAACACAGCTTGGGCCAATCGCTGCCTTTCTTCAGCTGCCTTACGATCACCGATGTCCATCACGATGCCATCAAATCCACAACTTTCTTTCCCTGCACTGCGTTTTGGAACGGCATAGGTATAAAAGTAATGGTTATTCCCCCTAGCATCGTTAATGCGATACTCAAATTCCTGCGCCTCGCCGGCAACTAAATTCTCGATTGCCTGATAAAAAGTATCTCGATCAGCGGGATGAATAAATGGTTCAAGCTCTTGTGGACTGGGGGGTGTCAACTGCGGCGTCATGCCATACATTTCATAGAGATAATCAGACCACCAGCTATGTCGGTTCTTCGGAGTCCAACTCCAGCTACCCATACGCGCAATTTTTTGAGCAAGCTTCAAGCGTCTTTCACTGAGTTGCGTTTTTTGTTCACTGTTTTTACTGTCGGTGATATCCCATAGCGAACCACAAAGCCAGCTTGGCTTGCCGGTTTCGGAATCACAATTAATCACAGCACCCGTACAATGCAACCAAACCCAGTGGCCTTCATCATGCTTTAGTCGAAATTCGATCTGATAGGCCTTAGCCTTTTCAAGATGATCACTAACGGTTTCCTCCACAAACTTCTGATCATCTGGATGAAGAATCTCTTTCCAACGTGACAAATCATCGCCGAGCTGCCCCGGATCAAATCCCAAGATTTCCTGCCAACGACCGTTAACATGGTACGCACCACTATCAAGATCCCAATCCCAGTAGCAAAGTCTGGCACTGTCCACTATCATCTCCAGACGTTTACACTCTGTCTGCTGATTCTGCTGATCCCGCAAATGCTCATCGAAAGCCTGATTGATGGGAGTAGTGACTTCCTCCAACCGGGCATCACCGCTAAATTCACAGGGAATACGCGTGTTGGCTTTCGTCAGGGACTGGACCACTGTTGCAAGTTTCTGCCAACGTCGTCGCTCAAGCAACCACAAAGCAGTGGTCGCAACCAGCAGCAGTAACAAAAGTCCTATTAACAAAGGTATAAATTCTGCCATATTCACGTCAGCCAACACCTTGTATAACCAAGCCTTTTCAGTGTAGTACAGATAACCCTATAAGACCGATGAGGCGCTTGTTTGTGAAACTAGCTGAAATCAGCGATGGCATATTTATAAACATAATAAATATGGACTCTATTTAAACGAAAGAGATCTGAACAATGCGAATTCATAACTTCACATACTAACGAAGCCCTTCCTCGTTAAGCAGTAGGCAGCGGGCCAGAAAAACAAACATGGGTTTCGATAACTAACATTTTATTACGACTAACACCCTATCTTCAGTTAAAATAACTCTACAGTAACTACAAAGAGATCGACCAATATGTCCTCCATCGTTGCCTATATGCAGCAAAACCACCGCCAATGTGATGAACTTTTTGCACAAGCCGAAGAAGCTGTTGCCAATTCGGACTGGGACAAGGCATCCAATAGTTGGCAGAATTTTCGTAGTGAATTGTTCGATCATATAGACAACAAAGAAGAGACCATTCTGTTTACTGCCTTAGAAGCTGTGAACGGTCCCACAGGACCTACCATGGTCATGCGCCAAGAACATGCACAAATACGTGCGCTAGTTACCCAAATGGACACAGCTCTTGAAGCCAAGGACTCGCAAACATTTCTTGGCCTTGCAGAAACGCTAATGATCACCACTCAGCAACACAATATGAAAGAAGAACAGATTCTCTACCCGATGATGGACAACAACCTCAGCAATGCAGCCGAGCTCATCGCGCAAATGGAGAATTAAGCAGACGTGAGTCTCAAAGAATTGCTGCTTGATGCCAGCGAGCTGGAACCGCCTGAACCGTTTCAAAAAGCGACAGCGTTGCTTCGATCCATGCCAGAAGGCGTCTATCTGCGCATGTTGCACAGGCGTATTCCCTATCCATTATTTGATCATTGTAAAAACCTGGATTTAAAATACAAAACGCTCGATGGTAAACGCACGGCTTATGAGATCATCATCTATTACGACAATGACGAGACTCAGCTCAAAGACGAGGGGATTCTATGAGGCTTGAAGGGCTCTCTTTTGACAACATCCCACCTTTGCATGTCCCTCTACGTTTTTTTAATACCGCGCCCTGGATGGGTGTTCTCGCTGCAATCGCTTTATTGAGCGGATTCAGTGACGGCTTGCGTTCGCAATGGTCGCCAGCTTTAATGGCAGCAACCCATTTTATCACCTTGGGTTTTATGGCCATGGTGATGCTGGGCGCACTGTTCCAGTTACTACCGGTCATCAGCGGTGTCGCCCTGCCTGCAGCAAAGCCTGTCGCAATGCTGGTGCATTTGTGTCTGATCGCCGGAACACTGTTATTGTCTTGCGGTTTTCTTATTCCCAATTACCAACTGTTCTGGGTAGCATTACCGCTATTGCTAATTGCCTTTGTATGTTTTCTCTCCTCATTAGGCTCTTTGTTAATTCATCAACTGAGGGGAGGCAATTCTATTTTTACAGTCCGTTTAGCGGCTCTGTGTTTATTAATGACCATCGCCATCGGCCTGTTACGCGCACTGACTTACATTTATCCTCACACTCTGCTTAATTTACCCCATGTCACCTACACACATTTAGGCTGGGGGCTCGGTGGCTGGGTGTTGTTGTTGGTGATGGGTGTCAGCTACCAGGTCATCCCCATGTTTCATGTCACTCCAGAGTACCCAACAAGACTCGCCCGCTGGATTCCCTGCGGCGTTTTTATCGCCCTGCTCTTATTAAGCTTTTTCCCTGCCGCCAGTGTTCAGTTTGTGGGATTGACCTTACTTTGCACCTGCGCCGTTGTTTACTCACTGACGATTATATTTTTACTAAGCAAACGAAAAAGAAAACTGCCTGATATCACCATTTCGTTTTGGCGTCTTGCGGTGGGCAGCCTTCTGGCGGCGAGCATCTTGCTGTTTCTTCGTTATATTGCCGAACCATCATTTAATGCCAACAACATTACGCAAGCAACACAGATTCTGATTGGTATTCTGACGATCTACGGCTTCGCCTGTTCGATCATTATGGGTATGTTGCAAAAAATTGTGCCGTTTTTAATTTATCTGCACTTGCAACGACAAGCAATGACAGCAATCGAATTACTCAGCACTCTGCCACATAACAAATTAATTGTTCCAGATAAACGTTCACAATGGCAATTACGCTTTCATATTGCCTCACTGGTATTCGTATCGATTTCAGTGTTCTTCACAGCACTCACCCCACTTGCAGCATTGCTCATGGCAGTGGACTTCGCCTGGCTCGGCTACACCATCGCCATGGCAACATCTCTGTACAAGCAACACCGTAATCGTATTACTGCAACCATTGCAGAAACCATTTCAGAAACCATTTCAGAAACCATTTCAGAAACCATTTCAGAAACTACAGCTGCCTCTTAGATAACTCGATACTGTTCAAGCAATTCACTGAGCCACGCAAACTGGATCGACTTTTGTAAAAAACCGTATCACCTGGTTTCAGGTTAATCCGGCAAGAAGTTGCTGATTGACATCACGATCAGTTATTACCGGGTATTGCGGCCAGAACCAAGTCAGTTTTCCATCCTCTTCATACCAATCGAGATTGCCTTTTTCTACCAGCATTTGTGCGGCCTGCCGTGCAATAGCATGCTCAACATCCGGCAATGCAACTAAGCCCTCTATCAATAAATCCAGGGGCTGCTGACCTGGACGAAGAACAAGGTTCTGCAGAGACTGCTCAATAATATCTTCCGATAGCAAGCGATAAATCAATTCCATCCGATGCCTACCTTCCCAGCGCAGAATATCAAAAGGGCTGGCAGTACCCTTTTGATAGGATTCCTCTATTTGCCCCCAAACCTTGTCGCATCCAGCATCGTATTCAGCAACAAAATCCTCCATCTCCTGGGGTGTCAAACTGGACGTGGATACAATAGCCCGATTGGCATCATACTCATCCCAGTCACTGCTAAGAATATTCACGTCGTAGTCTTCCAGCTGGTCCCTGACCGGCGTACCCGGCAATGGCGCCAGAAAATGATAACCATAATCCGCACCCAGCTCGCGGGCAAAAGCATCTGTTTCCTGTAGCGTCTGCGCGGTTTCGCCAGGCAACCCTACGATAAAAGATGAAAAGACATGCATGCCCACGTCCTTGCATATCTGAATTGCATTACGCGCCTGATCCAGCTTGATGTGCTTCTCAACCCGGTCGAGCATTTCCTGATTACCCGATTCAATACCAAAGCTGATGGCATCACAACCGGCACTCATCATCGTTTCCAGTAACTCATGTGTGACTGAATTGACTCTGGCAAACGCTGACCAGGTAAACTGCAAACCCCGTCGGTTTATCTCATCACATAACAATCGCACTTGTTTGCGACTCGAGGTAAAAAAGTCATCGGCGATATTAATTCGCTCAAATCCCAAAGCCAGAATCTGTTCGATCTCATCGGCTATTTTCATGTGATCACGATAGCGTATTTTGTGTCCCACCATACGTGTACCCTGACAAAAAATGCAGCGATAGGGACATCCACGACTCGTGATAATGCTGACCGGGAATCCCAATGCTCGATAACGAGCAATGGGCAGCAAGTCCCTAGCCGGTAGCGCCAAGGTATCAAGCTCTTTAAAAAACTCTCTTCGACTGTTATTAACCAACTCCCCGTCACGTAGAAAAGCGATACCCTTAATATCCGCCCATTTATCGCGCTGACGTAACACCGACGTTAAATCCCTGATTGTCAGCTCAGCTTCCCCAAGTGCTACAATGTCAATTTCGGGGTAATCCCGCAGCGTGTTTTCAGCATCAAAGGTGACATGAGGCCCACCGAAAATCGTGGTGATTTCCGGCTTATATTGTTTGACATCCCGGATGATCCGCGCCCCTTGCTTAAAGTTCATTGTTACCGACGTCACACCCACCGCATCCGGCTGAAATTCCTCCAGGGCAGTTTGCATTTTCCCCGCCGTGTATTTTTCCACAATGTAATCAAGAATAATGACTTCTGCGCCAGCTTCTCGAAATGCTGCGGCCACATAACTTAATCCCAAAGGGGGGGAAGGCGCCTCTTCCAGTGGAAAAGGCGCTGCAATCAATGCAATCTTCATTGTTCCTCGACTCTCAGCTTGAGCGTAGTTGGTAGGTCTTTGTAACCCAGGGGCAGCGTGAATTCTATCGCAAAAGATCAAAGAACGGGCAAATTATCGGCTAAAGAATTGTTAATGCTCAAACTCTACGGAAAACAGCAGGTTAGCGAATAGTCAAACTCACTCACAGAAGGAAGGATGCGGCTCATTTCACCGTAAACCGGCCATCGGCGATGGTGGCAGGCCGACCACAATATTCCTGAGACATTATGCCCTCCATCACCGATTTTTTCTGACTATAAGCAACCGTACGCCTGTCGTGGGATAGATCACACACGACCACCGCCCGCTCCGGTTGCTCGCCCTGAAACAGCACTGTGCAGGCGGCAATTCTCCCCTCACCCCGATAGTTTTCCACTACCTCTAAGGGACGATCCCTTGCCTTGGTCTCGCAAGTGACATCAATGACCTTAAAACCTGCAGCACAGGATTTGGTCGAGAAGATGCCAAAGCCTTGCTTGTATATCAATCCCGAGGTGGAGCTAACCAGGCCACAAGCAACACCCTTGCTGCGCAGTAACTCCACCAGACGACAAGTGCTTTGCAAGACATAGTTATTAAGCGGGCCGCCAGCGAAAGGCATGGCACCACTGAAGCTGTAATCCTGATGTTCAGCCACGCCCAGGGCATTGGCATAAATTTGCACACAGGCCGGAAAACAACTGTAAAGGTCAATAAAATCCAGTTGCTGTGCTGTTATACCCGCATGGGCTAGCGCTTTTTGCGCAGCTATTTCCGCACCAACAGAACGGTGTAGCTCACGCCGCTCAGCTAAGTGTACAAGCTGGTTTGATTCGACGCTGACCTGAGGGTAGATCCATTTGTCACGAGGAACACCCAAGGCCTCAGCCTTCGCAGCGGAACAGAAAATCAGCGCACTGGCCTGGTCCACATTCCAGGCGCTGGTGTGCAATTTGGTATAGGGGAAGGCCAGCATTTTATTTTTTGTCGACGGATTACGAATTGCCTGCGCATCCACCTGTTGTGACTTCCAGGCATGGGGATTACTCGATGCGATCTCGCTGAACCGGCTGTACATCGCTGCCAGGTAATCCCGGTGCTCCTCAATGCCCGTGCCTTGATGATAACGCAGGGCACTTTCAATCAGCGCATAGTAACCCACCGGCATAAACAATCCGGCCTGGGCTTCAACATCGAGAAACATCTCGGCCTGCGGCTCCATCACCTCATCTGGCACGTCAGCCTGCAGAGTCTCCTCAATATCTATTCCCTGAATATCTGCCAACAACTGCCGGTATTTGGCTTCGCCGCCCGTCACCACTGCCACCTCCACCTCCCCCTCGGTGATGCGGCGACAAGCATCACCCAGCAAGGTCTGCTGCAAAATACCCACCTTGGCATACACTGTCTTAGCGTTTATTGCACCCACTTTGTCAGCAATCAGTCGAGCAGGGTCACTGTAATTCCACGTACCCTGCGGCACCATCATCAGCTCACAGTCACTGAGCAATTGTTGACTGCCTGCATCCACAGCAGCGGCTTGCAACGCTTCGGCCATCAGGCAATAAGCCTCTTTTGCCCGTTTTGGATGCTGGCTGCGCTGCTCAGTAATACCAACACCCACCAATACCGGTGTATTTGCGGGAATTTCCGCAGAGATTGAAGTCATTAGCAATCCTATTTAGCGCCCTATTCAAAAAAATATTTTTTTAATCCTTTCCAATCGAGGGAGGATTTTTTTCAAAGGCCGCTATCTTGTATAATCAGAAAACCAAGCCATCTTTTAGCACAGACAGCAAACTACCTAGCAGACGATGAATATGGATATTATAGAAATACCCAAGGAAAATATCCTTGACATTAAAAATCTGTGGACCGAGTTAAACGCATTTCACTTGAAAAGGTCCAGCAATTTCAAAAAGCATTTTTCATCTCTTAGTTTTGAAGATCGCTGTGAAACGCTGACATCTCTTGAGCAAATCGTCATCTACGCTTCAATGATTGACGATGACTACGTAGGCTACTGTATCGCTTCTGTTAAGAATAAAACGGGGGAAATTGATTCTTTATATGTCAAAAAGGATTTTCGTAATCTCAACATTGGCAAACAGTTGACCGAAAAAGCGCTGAAATGGCTCAATGAATCGGACTGTAAAGACATCAATGTTTACGTAGCGCAAGGCAATGAGTCCGCTCTACCCTTTTATGAACTGTTTGGCTTTAAAAAACGATTCGACGTACTGCAAATCAGAAAATCATGACATCGCTATACGATCTCATATTATCATTTTTCTTCTCCACTAAAACCATGCTGCCGCCATGCCTCATAGCTGATGATGGCAACCGCATTGGAAAGATTCAAACTACGGCTATTGGCCTGCATAGGAATTCTAATTCGTAAGCTTGGATCAATACTATTCATCACATCAGGCGCTAATCCATGGGTTTCCGATCCAAATAACAGAACGTCCCCTGACTGGAAATCAATTGAGGCGTGGTTACGCGCGCCCTTTGTGGTGCAGGCAATAATCCGATGACCTTGCATTGATTCAGCAAAACAAGTGAAGTTCGCATGGCGAGTCACAATCGCCAAGTCGTGATAATCCAGACCCGCACGGCGCACTTTTTTTTCTTCCAAACTGAAAGCCAGCGGTTCGATCAGGTGTAACTTGCAGCCATTATTTGCGGCTAACCGGATGATATTACCGGTGTTCGACGCAATACGCGGTTCGAATAATGCGATGTGGAACATAGGGTTTTGTAAGAGCAGAAACGAAAATGGAACCCAATTTTGCATAGACCATGAAGGGCCAATTTTGACGGTCCCAATGAGGATATGCTATCTGTATCTATATCTGTCCAACCACGCAACAATCATGCTTTCTCAAAGCCTGGCGGCGTAGAAGCTTCCGCCAGGGGCAGCAAAAACAGGAGGATAGACAGGAGGTACCGCTTCTCGCCGTCATCCTCAATGCGTTTTGGAACTTTCTTTCTTTTGTTGTTGCTGTGCTAATGCCTGCTGATACAGCGCATCAAAGTTGACCGGTGCCAACATTAGTGCAGGAAAACTACCTTTCACAACCACATTGTCAATGGTTTCACGCGCGTAGGGAAACAGGATATTCGGACACACTGAGCCCAGTACTTGGTGTAGCGCAGCATCTTCAAGTCCTTTGCAAAAGAAAACCCCGGCTTGTTGTATTTCGATTAAAAAGGCCGCTTCCTCTTCCTGTTTAGCTGTTACTGTCATCGTCAATACGACTTCAAAGTTATTATCAGCCAGCTTTTTGTGACGCGTATTCAAATCAAGATTGATCTTGGGGCGCCACTGCTGTTTGAATGCTTCTGCACCCAGAGGTGCCTCAAAAGACAGGTCTTTTACATAGATACGCTGCAAGGCGAATTGCTGCTGCGGTTGTTCCTGATTTTGCTCTTGATTTTCATCTGCCATGTTATTTCATCCTCATTCAGCGGTCTTTAATCAATTATTCCGCTTTATTTAACAGTAATAAATTGTCCAGCTCATGCTGTCCTTCAAGCGCCATCAATTCATCGCATCCACCGATATGCTGAGACCCAATCCAGATTTGCGGCACGCTGCTACAACCACTGAGTTCCATCATTTTTTGACGCTGCGAGGCATCCTCATCAACTCGAATATCTTCATATGCGGCACCTTTGGCGTCGAATAAGCGTCTAGCCCTGATGCAATAGGGACAGTAGGCTGAGGTATACATGAGCACAGTACTCATACAGCACTCCTCACCCGGTTTATACGCCTCCCCTGCAACACAAAAATCGGTCTCACTAAAGCCATATCCCCACTATTATCCTCAGGCTTTAACCAGCGGCATCTGCGAATTCTGCCACTCGGCAATACCGCCACCCAATTTATAGACTTGCTCAAAACCTGCTGTAGTCAACAACTTCGATGTAGCACCGGCATGCTGCCCATATTTGCATGTCAACACAATCGGGCGATCTTTATATTTTTCAAGTTCGGCTATGCGACTGACCATCTTGGCGTGAGGGATATGGATCGCACCGACAATATGCCCGGCGGTATACTCGCCCTTTTCTCGAATATCGATAACCACCGCACTCTCTTTGTTCATCAGGTTACTCACCTGTTGAGGAGTCAGTGCTTTGGCGCCTTTGCGTGACTCATGCAGGGCCAGCAACATAATTAATACCAATAAGGATGTTGCCAGCATCCATTGTTGGGAAATAAATTCAGTAAATAGTGCCATAGAAAATTATCAGTCCAAACCGGGCGTAAAACAGGTGACTCTGCAATGCAAAGCTGTCCTACTCGAAAGCGCCGCTTAAAAAGTCGGCGGCAAGTATACACTGCTTAGCTGGCGCTAAGAACCGTCCAATGCAAGATTAATTAGTCGGCCCGTCAGAAAAGCGGTAGAATTCGTATTTCCCAGAATACAAGGCCCAAAAGGCTGGCAAATCGATATGACTGCAGAATCCGCAAAACCACCCCTGGTCCTGCTCATTCTTGATGGCTGGGGCCATCGTGAAGCCCGTCAGGACAACGCTATCGCCAACGCCAAAACACCCGTCTGGGACAAATTATGGCAACAGGCGCCACATACCCTGATCGCCACTTCCGGTAAGGATGTAGGACTTCCATCTGGCCAAATGGGCAATTCCGAAGTCGGGCATATGAGTTTGGGTGCAGGGCGCGTTGTTTATCAAAATATGACCCGTATCGACAAAGCCATTGAAGACGGTGACTTCTTCCAAAATCCGGCATATCAGTCTGCTATCGATAAGGCTGTCAGCAGCGGTAAAGCCGTACATATCATGGGCTTGTTATCGCCCGGTGGCGTGCACAGCCACGAATCACACCTTTGTGCAATGGTTGAAATGGCAGCACAGCGAGGCGCCACGCAGGTCTACGCACACGCCTTTCTCGACGGGCGCGACACCCCCCCACGTAGCGCAAAAGCGTCCATCGACTTACTGGAACATAAATTAACATCCACGGGGGTCGGCCGCATCGCCAGCATTGTCGGTCGTTTCTACGCCATGGACCGTGATAAACGTTGGGATCGTATCGAGCAGGCCTATCGCATGTTAACCGAAGGGGTTGCACCCTACCGGTTTGCTGACCCGGTAAGCGCATTGGAAGCGGCTTATGAGCGGGATGAAAACGACGAATTCGTTAAACCAACGTGCATTCAGATTGATCAGGAACCCGTCGTGATTAGCGATGGCGATGCAGTGATCTTTATGAACTTTCGCGCCGATCGTGGTCGCGAACTGACTCGCACTTTTGTCGATGCTGATTTTATCGAATTTAATCGTAAGGTCGTCCCACGTCTGGCAGATTTTGTTATGACAACACAGTACGCTGCTGACATCGACACACCCGTCGCCTTTCCCCCCAAGCCGTTGAACAATGTCCTGGGGGAATATCTACAAGATCTGGGTAAAACTCAGTTACGCATTGCAGAAACTGAAAAATATGCCCACGTCACGTTCTTTTTCAGCGGCGGTAGAGAAGAAGCCTTTACAGGTGAAGATCGAATTCTGATACCGTCACCCAAGGTTGATACCTACGATATGCAGCCTGAGATGAGCGCTGCCGAAGTAACTGACAAACTCATTGAAGCCATTAAAAGCCAGCGCTACGATGTCATTATCTGTAACTTTGCTAACGGTGACATGGTAGGACATACGGGCATTTATCAGGCAGCGATAAAAGCGGCCCAGTGTATCGACCAATCTCTGAAAAGAATCATTGAAGCCCTTCGAGAAGTTGACGGCCAAGCACTTATTACTGCCGACCACGGTAACTGCGAACTCATGCTGGACTACGAAAACGGTCAACCCCACACACAACATACCACGGGCACCGTGCCCCTGGTTTACGTTGGCCCCCGTGACATCAACTTTATGATTAAGGATGGACGACTATCGGATATAGCGCCAACCCTGTTAAAGCTGCTGGGACTCGAACAACCCTGCGAAATGGATGGCAGACCGCTAATAGAACAATTATAAATTATCTACCCCTGACAACCAATGTGAAGACCAATGCTCAGATTTATACTGTATAACAAGACGGCTAGCGGGCTATTGAGCGAAGTTCACTGCGATACTTTATGCTGAGAAAAAAAACAATACAGAATTTCTGCCTCGCATTCTTTTTCTGCATACTCGCTTGCGCAGACGCCACTGCCAAACAGGCCAGTCAACAGGACCTGGACCAGCTGAAAAGTGATATCCGCGAACTTCAGCGACAACTCGATCAATTTAAGGGCAAACGCAGCTCTTTACGCAAATCCTTACGTAACGCAGAAACCAGCATTGGTAGCCTGCAGAAACAAATTCGTAAAATAAAAAAGAAATTGTCTCAGCAACAAAAAGAACTCAAGACACTACAGGCAAAACGCAACTCACTGCTTAAGGAAAAAAAGCAACAACAACAACATATTGCTGATCATATTGTTGCAGCTTATCAAATTGGCCTGCAGAAAAAACTTAAAGTGCTACTCAATCAGGAACAGCCCGACAAGCTCAGCCGCGCACTAACCTATTACGATTATCTCAATCGTGAGCGTAGTGAGTATATCGAGCAATACACTGACACAATCGACGAGCTTAATACGATTGAACCGCAAATCAATGAACGCACCCAGGCACTGCAAGAAGCTCGCGACACCCTGATTTCGCAACGCAAGCAACTGACACAGCAGCATGCGCAACGGGAAAAAAGTCTGCAGCGAATTGACAAGACAATTCAAGGCAAAGATGAACAACTGCAAAAGATGCAAAAAGATCGCCAGCAGCTTGAACAGTTACTCAACGCTGTGGAAGAAACCATTGCCAACCTAAACATACCCAGCTCTTACCAACCCTTCAAGAAGTTAAAAGGAAAAATGTTGTGGCCGACCAAGGGCCGCCTGAGTAAACGATTTGGCCAACGCCGTAACGCAGGACTGCGCTGGCAAGGGGTAATGATAAGCGGCAAAGAAGGCAGTCCAGTACAGGCCATACATCACGGACGGATAGTCTTCGCAGACTGGTTTCGCGGCAAAGGTTTACTCACTATCATAGATCACGGCAATGGCTTTATGAGCCTGTACGCACACAACCAGAGCCTTTTGCGCGAAACCGGTGACTGGGTCAATGCAGGAGAAACCATTGCCACAGTAGGTAATAGTGGCGGACAGCATACCGCAGGGCTGTATTTTGAGATCAGACATAATGGGCGACCCACTAACCCAAAACGCTGGTGTCGCAAACGCAGCTAAACAGACTATCTAAAAGAGATACTGGCCTAAGATATCTTTCAACCTGAAAATCAAGCTACAATTAATCATTGTCCTAATCAAAACGGAGTCCTAACCACCCATTACGGTGGGGAGCATTAATAATGATCAGTTCTTTAGACAAGCCAACACACTTTCAATTCTCCATCAAATCACTGGTGTTGTTATTAATAAGTGTCATGTTCATACCCGCCTGGGCCGAGGACAACCCTCCTCCTGAGCAATTACCACTAAAAGACTTGAGGCTATTCAGTGAGGTATTCCACCAGATACGCTCAAGCTATGTTGAAGAAGTTGATGATCGCACACTGCTGGAATACGCGATCAAAGGCATGTTATCTGGACTCGATCCGCACTCCAGTTATCTCGATAAGAAGTTGTATAGAGAACTTAAAGTTCACACTACAGGTGAATTCGGTGGCTTGGGCCTGGAAGTGGGTATGGAAGACGGCTTTGTCAAAGTCATCTCGCCTATCGACGATACCCCTGCACAAAAAGCCGGTATTGAAGCGGGTGATTTAATTATTAAATTGGACAAACAGCCAGTCAAAGGCATGACCCTGACCGAAGCGGTGAAAATCATGCGAGGCAAACGTGGCAGCAAGATCACTTTAACAGTTGCCAGAGAAGGGTTGAATCACCCGTTTGAAGTGACCATTACCCGTGACATTATTCGAGTAGTGAGTGTTCGAAGTCGCTCCCTGGAAGAGGGTTACGGTTATATTCGAATCGCGCAATTTCAAGCCAATACCGGCCTGCAAGTCGGTAAAGCACTCGCTAAGCTACAAAAGAACAACAAGCCTTTAAAAGGCCTTGTGCTGGATTTACGCAATAATCCCGGTGGCGTACTGCACGCCAGTGTCGAGGTTGTCGATCAGTTTTTAGCCGAAGGACTGATCGTCTATACCGAAGGCAGATTGCCTAAAACCGACAGCAAATACAATGCGACCAGTAGCGATCCTAGCGACGATTTACCGCTGGTAGTGCTAATCAACGGCGGATCGGCCTCCGCTTCTGAAATTGTCGCCGGTGCACTCCAGGACCATAAACGTGCTGTCATCATGGGGACCGACAGCTTCGGTAAAGGTTCAGTGCAATCGGTCATTCCACTCACCGAAGACCGGGCAATCAAATTAACCACTGCCTTGTATTTTACGCCCAATGGCCGCTCCATTCAGGCACAGGGTATTGAACCGGATATTATTGTAGAACGCGCCAAAATCACACGCATGGATGTTCATTCAGGGATTAAGGAAGCCGACCTCAGTCGGCACCTGGATAATGCCAATGGGAAAAATGGCGATGACAAAAAAGACAAGGAAAAGTCAGATACCGATAAAGACAAAACGGAAATCAAAGACAATCAACTTTATGAAGCGTTGAATCTACTAAAAGGCATTCATATACTCAGCCTGAACAGGATAGAAAAAGACAATAAAACACCAGACAAAGAGAGTTTGTGACAATACTAGCCACCACGGATCCGCTAGGAGAGTTTTCCCATTTTCGCCCTGCGCTGCTTATGCTATTAATCTGCAGCGCTATGGTATTACCAACAGCATCAGTCTGTGCAAAATCACTCTATATCTATCAAGCACCTGCCATCGTCTGGAATCCTGATATACCCAAACTCGTTGTCATTATTGATGATATGGGAAATAACGCAGCCCAGGGAGAACGGGCCGTGCAACTACCCGGCAGCATCACCTACGCTTTTCTGCCATTTACCCCCGCAGCAAAATCATTGGCAGAAATGGCCCACAACAATGGCAAGGAAATTATGCTGCATGCACCCATGAGCAGTCTGTACAATCTGCGCTTGGGGCCCGGTGCGCTCACACCGGCAATGAACAAGCAGCAATTACAATTCACGCTACGTCAATCCATTGAAGCAATCCCCCATGCCAGAGGGATCAACAACCACATGGGCAGTGAACTCACGCAAATGAAACAACCGATGGATTGGATTATGGAAGAGTTAATCTGCCATGATTTGTTTTTTGTCGACAGCCACACCAATCCGAATTCCATTGCCTATGCCACTGCACAGGAGTCAAACATTCCCACGATTCGGCGTGACGTTTTTCTTGACCATGATCCAAATCCCAAAGCCATTGCCAAGGCTTTTCAAAAAGCGGTCAAATTAGCCCACCGCAATGGTATCGCTATCGCTATTGGGCACCCCAACTCCACAACCCTCGACTTTTTGGAAAGCGCACTCACCAATCTGGACCAATGGCAGATTCAGCTGGTTTCAGCATCTGAAGCCCTGAAACTTCCACGAGGAAACTTGGCTGCACATAGGAATAAGAGGAAAGGAAAATCCGTTGCATTACCCGCACTTGAGAACACTGTCGCCAAGCAAGTGAAAAAACCGCCAAATCCAGCACATTAGGCACTGAAAATTCTTAAATTTCATGCAATTACAAAATGTTTGGTTAATTTTTGAATAGTGCTATAATAGAACTTACATTAACGGCGGCAATTTATAGCTTTTTGCTATATGAAGAAAGTTGTTGCTACTGCCTTTTGTTATACAAGGAGGGCTCCAATGGAAATTAATCGCGCTGGTGAAGCCGGTACCATTCCCGGTCGGTCCGCTCGCTTTTTTAAAAAGCACAATGTGTGGTTTTTTCACACTCGTGAAGGTGCTGATGTTGGCCCTTTTGACGATGCCAATGATGCAGAACGTGGCCTGAAGGATTTTGTTGATTTTCTAACCCTGGCAGACCCAAAAACACTGACATCATTTTATCGCTCGTTGAATGCAGGAACAACGGCCAATCGGACTCATTAAATAAGCACATGAAGCTGCGTATCAGGGCGCCAGCCTGACCTCAACCCCCTGATCAGCCATAAACCGTTTCGCTTCGGGGATGCTGTATTGCGCGAAGTGAAATATGCTCGCTGCCAGCACGGCGTCCGCATAACCCTCCACCACACCATCGACCAGATGCTGCAAGGTGCCAACCCCGCCTGATGCAATGACGGGCACCACAACCGCCTCACTAATTGTCCGCGTAAGAGCCAGATCAAAACCGTCCTTAGTGCCATCCCTGTCCATACTGGTTAAAAGAATTTCTCCAGCACCCAATTCAACCATTTTTCTCGCCCAGCCAACGGCATCAATACCGGTGGGTTTACGGCCACCGTGGGTAAAGATTTCCCAACGCAAAGGCTCCCCGGGAGCACTGACCTGCTTGGCATCAATCGCCACGACAATGCATTGTGATCCAAAACGCTCAGCGGCTTCACGTACAAATTCGGGCCGATGGATCGCTGCTGTATTGATACCCACTTTATCGGCGCCCGCATTGAGCATACGCCGAATATCCTCCACCTCACGGATGCCACCACCAACCGTTAGAGGAATAAAGACCTCACTGGCGATCTTTTCCACCGTATGGATCGTGGTATCACGGCCTTCGTGACTGGCGGTAATATCCAGAAAGGTGATTTCATCAGCGCCCTGCTCGTTGTAACGTTTGGCGACTTCGACTGGGTCACCCGCATCACGAATATCAACAAACTGAACACCTTTTACTACCCTGCCTGCATCCACATCAAGACAGGGAATAATGCGTTTTGCCAAGCCCATCAGACTACCTCTTTACTATGGTTTTCACTGCATGTTTTCACTGCGCCTGATCACAATACTGCTGCGCTTCGCGTACATCCAGCGTACCTTCGTAGATTGCCCTTCCGGTAATCGCACCCAGGATACCGTGATGCGCAACCGCCCTGACGCGTTTGATATCCTCCAGATTAGTGATGCCACCGGAGGCCACAACCGGAATAGAAGACGCCTGTGCCATGGCCACGGTGGCCTCCACATTAACGCCCTGCATCATGCCGTCTCGATCAATATCCGTATACACAATCGCTGCAACACCATCGGCTTCAAAATTCTTGGCAAGTTCCGTTGCTTGCAGTTCAGAGACTTCAGCCCAGCCGTCGGTCGCAACAAGGCCATTCTTGGCATCCAGCCCAACAATCACTTTCCCCGGAAATGCTGCACATGCCTCGCTAACAAACGCGGGCTCTTTAACCGCCTTGGTCCCGATAATGACATAGCTGACGCCAGCTTTCACATAGGCCTCAATCGTTTCCAGATCACGAATACCGCCACCAATTTGTATCGGTAATTCGGGGTACTTTTGCGCAATCGCTTTGACAACGTCACCGTTCACCGGCTCACCGGCAAAGGCACCATTCAAATCAACCAGATGCAAGCGACGCGCACCAGCACTCACCCAACGGGCAGCCATGGCAAGCGGTTCATCAGAAAATACCGTGGAGTCTTCCATTCGCCCCTGGCGTAAACGTACACATTTGCCATCTTTAAGATCAATGGCGGGAATAATCAACATACGGGTCTTACCTGTTTACTTTGATTGATCAGAAGGGACAAACTTAACCACCATCTCAGCCACGACAGCTCAGCCACGACGCCCATCCCAAGAAAGAAAATTGCGCAACAATTGCAAACCCGCCGTATGGCTTTTTTCGGGATGAAATTGCGCTGCAAATAAATTATCCGTACTCAGTGCTGCGGCAAAGGGTTTTCCGTACACACATCGCCCCACAAGCTGCTGGGGATCAGCCGCCTCAACATAATAACTGTGCACAAAATAAAAACGGCTGTTTTGCTCGATGCCCTGCCACATGGGATGCGCCGTTGTTTGCTCCACACAACTCCACCCCATATGGGGGACTTTCAGGCGGTGGCCTTGCTCATCGGTGCGATCCGTGCCAAAAAACCGCACCTCACCCGGCAGCAAATCAAGACAGTCGACGCCGTCATTTTCTTCACTTTGCGCCATCAGCGCCTGCAGACCTACACAGATAGCTAACACGGGTTTTTCCTTAACAGCCTGCATGACCATTTTATCGAATCCCAGGCGGCGAATCTCCGCCATGCAATCACGGATTGCCCCAACGCCGGGAAACACCACACGATCAGCGCGAGAGATGACCTCGGCATCCTGAGTGATTTCGATATGCGCCGAGGCATCAACATGGGCCATGGCAGATGCCACGGAGTGCAAATTGCCCATACCATAATCAATAACAGCAACGTGCTGCTGAGTCTGACTCATAACTCTGTCGAACCTCTTTTCTATTGCCCTTAAGACAGAAGGGGGGCTGTAAACTACCTATGTCCGCAAGACCTGTTGTCCACAAGACCTGTCACTATTCAAATCGCGAGCTGATTAGTGACACTACAAGCTGCCTTTTGTGGAGGGCATAATGCCCGCCATACGCGCATCTGCAGTCAATGCCATACGCAGTGCACGACCAAACGCCTTAAAGACAGTTTCCGCCTGGTGGTGGGAATTGCTACCCCTCAGATTGTCAATATGCAAGGTTACCTTGGCATGATTCACAAAACCCTGGAAAAACTCAGCGAATAAATCCACTTCAAAATCACCCACACGGGCGCGCGAGAAGGGTACATGAAAGGTCAACCCGGGGCGACCGGAAAAGTCAATGACTACGCGTGAAAGCGACTCGTCCAATGGCACATAGGCGTGGCCATAACGGTAAATGCCTTTCTTGTCACCCAGCGCTTTGGCAAAGGCCTGCCCGAAGGTGATACCAATGTCTTCGACTGCATGGTGGTCGTCGATGTGTAAATCACCCGCCGCCTGGATGGTGATATCCACCATGCCGTGCCGTGCCACCTGATCGAGCATATGCTCCAAAAACGGAATGCCAGTGGAAAAATTTACCTGTCCGGTACCATCAAGATTGACAGTGACGGTAATTTGAGTTTCCAGCGTGTTACGGGTAATCGTGGCCTGTCGTTGCGACATCAGCGCGTCTCCAAATAAGAGGTGGCAGCAGTAAACCGCCATTATAAGTAATCCGCTCGCGCATTACATCTTTGAGTTTTGCCACAAGGCTTTTACAATACCTGCGCATCTTCGCCCTTGAGGAATACCTTAGCCATGCCCATCATCACTGAAGTCGTCAATACACCTGACGAGCAGGACCTGACAGACCTGCTAAAAATTGTACGGGATGACCCGGCATTACCTTCGCTTGACGAGCAAAATCTGCAAATCTGGTTATCAGACCGGCTTGCCGATCCCCTCCTCCAGCTTTATGCCGCGCGCTTTAATGACAGACTGCTGGCCGCCCTCTGGTTACGTCATGACAAACGTGTCAACAATGACGGCACTCACCAACTCGAACATTTGTGTGTAAGGGAAATCACGCGCAACCGTGGTGTGGCCAACAAATTTATGCTGGATATCGTTCAAATAGCAGATCAGCAGAACTGGCGCCTCAATGTATTGTTGAGTGAAGAAAACACAGCTCTGGGTAAATGGTTGCAAACTCTCGGCTTTCATCCCCAAGATAATAATCACTACTATAGGCCAACACATGGAAAAGGTTGATGTCACCGTCATCGGTGCCGGCGTCGTAGGACTGGCCATAGCACGATCACTTGCCCAGCATTTCAAAGACGTGTTGATACTCGAACAGGAAGGACGGATCGGTGCCGGCATCAGTAGCCGAAACAGCGAAGTGATCCATGCGGGCATTTATTACGCCAGCGATTCGCTCAAAGCACAACTGTGCGTCAAAGGAAAGCATCAGCTTTACGATTATTGCCAAAGCCACCGTGTGGGCCACAAACGCATAGGCAAGCTGATTGTGGCGCAACATGACAATGACAAAGCGGCACTGGACACGTTGTTGACACAAGCCGAACGCAACGGCGTTGATGATCTGCAATGGTGGGAGGCTGCGGAAATAAGCGCCAAAGAACCGCATGTCAAAGCCAGTCTTGCTCTCTTCTCCCCTTCCACCGGCATCGTGGACAGCCATGGCTTAATGGAAAGCCTGCTGGCGGACGCGCAACAACATCAGGCGCAACTGGTGTTGCATACCGGTGTTACCAGGATCACTCCCCAAAACACGGGGTTTGACGTCGATATGCTAAGCGCGCAAACGCCCTATCAATGCCACAGCCGCATCGTCATCAATGCAACCGGCCTGCAAGCTCAGCAAGTCGCGCACAGCATTGAAGGCTATGACACTTCATCCATACCGCTTCTTTACTACGCCAAAGGCAATTATTTTCATTACAGCGGCCGCTCACCCTTTAACCATTTGATTTACCCACTGCCCGAAGCCAAACACAGCGGCCTGGGTATTCACGCCACCCTGGACCTGGCAGGTCAGTTGCGATTTGGACCGGATGTGCGCTACATTGACGACATCGACTATCAGGTTGATGCCTATCGCCTCGATGCCTTTCAGCAGGCAATTCAGACTTACTTCCCCGGCTTAGATCCCGCCAAACTCGCGCCCGACTACGTTGGCATTCGGCCAAAATTGCAGGCGCCCGGCGCAGCCAGTGAAGATTTCTGTCTGCACAGTGCTGTGCAACACCAACTGCCAGGACTGATCAACCTGTTTGGCATTGAGTCACCGGGACTCACATCCTGCCTCGCCCTGGCCGAGATGGTCACTAAAACCGTATTAGACGAGATCCAATAAGCCATGCCCGTCGCTCAGCCGTTATTAAAAGCACAGCCGTTTTTACAAGCACCGACGTTTAGCGAGGCAGTGTTGCACTGGTATGATCAACACGGCCGCAAAGACCTGCCCTGGCAACACGATATCAATGCCTACAGGGTCTGGCTTTCAGAAATCATGCTGCAACAAACCCAGGTTGCCACCGTTATCCCCTACTTCGAGCGATTTACAAAAACATTTCCAAGCGTGGACGCACTGGCCGATGCCTTGGAAGATGAAGTGCTACATCTCTGGTCAGGGCTTGGCTATTACGCCAGAGCGCGTAACCTGCATAAAACAGCACAACAAGTCACCCAAACGATGCGTGGCGAATTTCCCAATAGCGTGGATGAACTTATCAAACTACCCGGTATCGGCCGCTCCACGGCCGGCGCCATATGCGCTATCGCCTTTGGACAACGCGCCACCATTCTTGACGGCAATGTCAAACGCGTTTTAGCCCGATACCACGCCATAGAAGGCTGGCCCGAACACAGCCAAATCAGCCAGCAACTCTGGCAGCTAGCCGATCAATACACCCCTCAAACACGGGTGGACCATTATACCCAGGCCATCATGGATCTCGGCGCCACCTGCTGCACACGCAGCAAACCCCTATGCGCCAACTGCCCACTTGATACTAGCTGTCAGGCCTTTCAGCAAGGCAATATCGAACTGTATCCAGGCAAGAAACCAAAGAAAAAACTACCGACCAAAACCACGCAAATGCTGCTGATCCAGCAACCCGACGGCAGTTTGTTGTTGGAAAAACGCCCGCCTCAAGGTATCTGGGGTGGACTGTGGAGCTTGCCGGAAATACCCCAGGGCGACTGCGCTGAACAATGGTGTGAAAAAACACTCAACGCCCTCCCGAGCCATAAAACGTCCTGGCCGATTTATCGCCACACGTTCAGCCATTTTCATCTTGATATACACCCCATCCAGTTAACTTTGCCTCAACCCATCCATCAAGTAATGGAAGCGCAACGTCAGCTTTGGCATAACATCGACAAGCCGGGTATGATTGGGCTTGCCGCACCCGTCACTAGGCTAATTACCAAGTTAACGCCAAAAAATACCTGAGATCAGAGGTTATCGATGAGTAGAACTGTCTTCTGCAAAAAATACCAGGAAGAACTCGAAGGGCTGGACCGGCCGCCCTACCCCGGCCCCAAAGGCCAGGAACTGTACGAAAATCTATCAAAAAAAGCCTGGACGGAATGGCTAGGCCATCAAACCATGCTGATTAACGAACGTCACCTCAGCATGACCGACCCCAAGGCCCGAGTCTACCTGCAGGAACAAATGGATAAATTTATTGCCGGAGAAGACATCGAAAAAATTGAAGGCTACGTACCACCCGCCAAAACCTGAATCAGACAATATTTGCCCTGAGAGCAAATAATGCCTCTTGACTCATCAGGCAACAACAGGTTTAATACGCGCCTTTGAAACGATGCCCAGATAGCTCAGTCGGTAGAGCAGAGGACTGAAAATCCTCGTGTC
>PIVM01000647.1 GCA_003353945.1 Gammaproteobacteria bacterium | reverse complement strand
TTTATATATCATCTAGATGCTTGGAAACAAAAACCCTACAAGGCTTCATTATAAGCTCTATTTATAGCGCTTTGAATTGCCAATTACGAGGGAAGAATCAATGAGACGCTGCACTAGCTTGATTACCATTTAGTTTATAATAGTGTTCAAACGGCTTGCGTCCTGGGTCATATCTGTCCACGCCGCCGTATGAACTCACCCATAAAGTGCCTGTAGTATCCTCATATATGCTTGTCACCGTGTTATGAAGTATGCTGTCAGGATTCTGGGGGTCGTGTGGGTAGCGGACAAAAGTCTCTCTGTTAGGGTCAAAGAGGTTGAGTCCGCCGCCAAAAGTACCCACCCATAACTGCCCTTTTCCATTCTCTTGGACAGATGTCACCGTATTGAAACTCAGGCTGTTGGGATCATCCTCGTCATGTTGATAATGGGTGAATATTTCAGTCGTCGGATCAAATTTACTCAATCCTTTTTCTGAGCCCACCCAAATTTGTTCATGGCTGTCGATATAGACATACCACAGATTGTTATCGCTTAAGCTTTCAGCATTGTTATTATCGTGTTGATAACGGGTAAAGGTTTCCTTTTCCTGATCAAACCTGTTTAAACCGCCTCCATACGTTGCAATCCAAAGTATCCCGTGATTATCTTCACTCATCACTGACACCGAGTCATGACTGATACTGTTGGGATCGTTCGGATCATGACGGTATTTGGACCAGGTGTTTGTTTCCGGATTGAATTTATTCAGACCTCCGGCATCAGGCGCCGCCCATATTTGACCCTGTCGATCTTCATAAACAGACCAGACCAGATTACCTCCCAGACTTTGGGGATCGGTTTCATCATGGTGATAATTGGTAAAAATGCCTGTTTTAGGGTCCAACCTGCTGATACCGTTGCCCCAGGTTGGTATCCACAGAGTGCCGTCTCTGCCTTCCTGAATCCACCACACAAAATCACCAATAAGGCTATCTGAATTATCAGGATCATGTGTGAACGCCGTTATTTCTATACCGTCATATTTGTTAAGGGCCTCGGAAATAATAAATTTTCCAATTAGGCGCCGAATCATGCTTTCTCACCGAGGCGTTCAAATGGGAGCATATTGGAATATGTAAGCATTTGAACAACGAAGGTGAGGAAGCAGGGAGCAAGCGTAATTGGAAAATTTATTTTTTCCGCGG
>PIVM01000224.1 GCA_003353945.1 Gammaproteobacteria bacterium | reverse complement strand
AAGGATATGATCCTTCAGAGCGTTCGCTGGTACTTGGCCTACTCGTTGAGTTACCGAGACCTTGAAGAAATTATGAAAGAGCGAGGGCTT
Source organism: Gammaproteobacteria bacterium (assembly GCA_003353945.1). Classification (GTDB taxonomy): domain Bacteria; phylum Pseudomonadota; class Gammaproteobacteria; order Pseudomonadales; family PIVM01; genus PIVM01. The sequence goes on along the minus strand of PIVM01000224.1, from coordinate 4,723 downwards.
CAAGAATTTCAGCGCGGCACAAAAGACTTTGGCAGGCGTAGAGCTTGTTCGTATGATCAAGAAAGGACAGCAGTGTAAAACTCGTGGTGTCGTTTTGTTCCCAGCTGAACAATTTTATTCATTGGCGGCATAGTCACGCCCAAAATAGCTGTCGATTTGTTTTCATGCCTTATTTGTAACAGAATCCTGAAAAGTACCCTGTTACTTTATGTTTTAAAGATTAGAAGGAAGCCCATGATGAGTGAGCAAGACATATTCCAGGAACTAAGAAAAAAAGTAAACCAGCGCGGTGTGGGATTTGATGCAACAACAACCGGGGTTGAGTTGAAAATTTTAAAACGGATTTTCACTGAAGAAGAGGCCCAAATGTTTATGCATTTGTCATGGGACCTTGAATCATCGAAACGAATCGCCGATCGGGTCGGCCAGCCCCACGACACAATACTGACTGTATTAAAGCGCATGGCAGAAAAAGGTCAGGTGTTTCCAAAAAGAAAAGGAGATGTCCACTATTATGCGGCTGTCCCCTATGCCCATGGTTTATTTGAACATCAAGTAAACAAAATGGATCCTGAAATCGCCCAGATGTTCGAAGAGTATCTGTGGGCAGAACGGATTCAGGGAGAAGATGATCCCGATCGGAAAATCGAGCCCGCTATGCCGTTACGAGTCATTCCGGTGAAACAGCCTGTGAATATTGAAAGACCCACCGCGTCCTATGAAGATGTGCAGCAAATTATTGAAGGCCAGGACCGGATTGCCGTGGCCAAGTGCGCCTGCGCCTTACAAAAGGGAGCCGTAGATGGATCCTGCGAACAACCCCTTGAGGTGTGCCTTCTCTTCGGTTTTTATGCTGAATACTATGTGGAACAGGGTTATGGACGATGGATCGACCAGGAAGAGGCTATGAAAGTTATTGATATTGCTGAAGAGGCAGGCCTGGTCCATCAGCCATCAAATACGGTCAATCCCGGGGCTATATGCAATTGCTGCCCTGACTGCTGCCTCTCCTTGCGGGTTACCAAATTGTTCCCCAATGCAGCAGATCTTGCCAATTCTATCCATTACTGCAAGGTAGACGGGGACGAGTGTAGTGGGTGTGAAGTCTGTGTGGAGATCTGCCCAATGGATGCTGTGGTCATGGGAGAACAGGATGTCGCTGTGATCGATACGCCACGCTGTATTGGATGCGGTCTTTGCGTAAACGCTTGTCCTGACGAGATTCTTATGCTCGCGGAAAAACCCGAAGAGACCCGTCATCAGCCCCCGGAAAAGGGGCATTTTATGCGGACGTCGGAAGAGTTTGAAAGCAACATGAAAGCGTAATTCTCAATGCATGAGCTGCCGATAATGCAAACCGTACTTGACCTATGTCTGAAGCATGGTGAGGAAAATCAGGCTGAAAAAATTGTCTCAATACATCTTAAGGTCAGCGAATTCAGCGATCTACAACCGGAATGGATGCAGCGGTATTTTAATCATCTGAGCAAGGGCACAATGGCGGAAGAGGCAAAATTAAAAATTGAGAAAATGCCCCTGGTTATGCAGTGCAATGAATGCGGGGAAGAATTCAGAATTTTTCTTAGTGATAAAACCCCGCATTGCCCCGATTGTCTGTCGAAAAAATACCATTATGTGTCGGGAAAAGGGTATTTTCTTGAAAATTTGGAGGTCATATAAGTGAAAGAAATTAAGCTCATTGAGGTCAAGGAAGGCATCCTTTCCGAGAATGATAATAAGGCTGAGACATTAAGAGATGAACTCAAAAAGTCAAAAACCTTTCTGTTAAACCTGATGTCCTCTCCGGGCTCTGGAAAGACCAGTCTTATTTTAAAAACCATTGATGTACTGAAAGATGAATTTCGGATTGGTGTAATAGAAGCTGATATTGATTCAATGGTGGATGCTGTCAGCGTAACCAACCATGGTGCTAAAGCGGTCCAGCTTAAAACCGGCGGTTTCTGCCATCTGGATGCCTCAATGGTCGAAGAAGGCCTACAGGCGATAAATTATGAACGTTACGATCTGCTTATCATCGAGAATGTGGGCAATTTGGTATGCCCTGCGGAATTTGATACCGGCGCGGTTAAAAAGGCCATGATTTTGAGCGTACCAGAGGGTGATGACAAACCATTGAAATATCCGCTCATGTTCAGCGTCTGTGATGTACTGGTACTAAACAAGGTGGATTATATGGAGCTTTCCGACTTTGATTTCCAGGCCATGAAAAACAGGGTGTACAAATTAAATCCTGAAATAAAAATTATCGAAGTGTCTTGCCGGACTGGGCAGGGGATTGATGAATGGGGGGAGTGGTTGCGACAGGAGATAAAATCTTTTTCATGTATAACTTTAGATTAGTCAAACCACGAAGAATAAGAGAATTTGAGAAAAACAAAAACTATATCAAAACCGCATTGGGCTACCGGGATAGGTGTATGCGATAGCTGGCCCGACTTATTCGGATATGTCAGCTTACACTTGTTTCGATCAACGGACATTGCTGAATAGCCCGGTCAGCAATGCTCGGAAATCGCTCATTATAGTCGGGCTGGGAAAATGCATTGTGTGTAAGATGTTCTCGATAGCTGACGCTCATGGCCGCTTCTGAACATTTATCAGTGGTAGAATTTCTCCCGCGTTTCAAGGGATAAAGCAAATCCCTCCGTCCCAATAAATTCAGACTTGGCTAGTCGTATTAAGTCACCCTTCCATAGCACCGTCATACGCGGCCTGCAGAGGTGCCGCCATTTTGATCGTATATAATATATGACATTCTTGTTGTAACATCCTAACGATGTCTATGCATTTATTTGTTTTGTGAAGGAATTTCAGCTTTTGTGCTGGTGGGATTCCTGCTCAAATCAACTTTCTTGCTGGTCTTGCTGGTCTTAGTGGTCGCCACAATCTTGGTTGATCTTGCTTTGCGTCGGCGTTTCGGTTTGGTTTCGCCTGACGCTGTATCCGTCATCTCATTACTTGAGGCGTGTTCCTGGGCAGCTTTTGCCAGTGTTTTTAGAGATTGCTGAATACAGTCTGTAAAGGACGATAAATCGGACAGCTGACCATAGTCGGCATTATAGCCCCAGCAGACTTTTCCATCATAACTCATCAATGCTATACCCAGACCCATGTTTTCAAGTAAGGGCACGCAGGGGTAGATTTCCAGCATCTTTGCGCCAAAGAAATAAAGTGGGAATTGCGGGCCAGGCACGTTTGTCACAATCGAGTTATTACTGCCAGAAATGCTACCAAGACGGTCCACCATGCTGAACATGCTTGGTGCAAATTCGGCAATAGACATTATCATCTCAATTACATTCGCTTGTTTGGAATCGCGTAGTTTGCGCGTTTCACAACGTACCTGCATGAGCTGTTTGATGGGATTATCTTCGGCTATTGGCAAAGGTACGCTCCAGGCAGAAACTCGATTCCCCATTTTTCGTCGATCGTCAGCCTTACGCATATTGACCGGTGCGGCTATCCTGAATGGTACGTTATCGGGATTTGTCTGGCGGCTTATAAAAAAATTCCTTACAGCATTGGTGACGATAGCCAGTACAACATCGTTAATAGTACAACCCATGGATCGTCGAATAGTCCTGAGATCATCCAATGGCATGGTGTTCCAACTAAACGTACGGTGCGGTCCCAAAGGGCCATTAAGCGGTGTTTCCGACGCTATGCCCATTGCGGCCATTGTCTCCTTCAGTCCACTGGCAAACTCTTTTATGTCCTTGGCGAGATGATCGGTTTTGCGTCTGTGTCTACCGAAACGGTTGAAGGCTTGCCATGGCATTGCGGCAAGCCGTTTGTAGTTACCTCGTTTCAATTCTGCGTGGGTGGGTTCAGGGCGAGGGTAAAAAGCCGGGCCTTTCTCGGGTATATGCTTCGGATCAGGTGACATAATTACTTGTGATAAATCGACGCCGGATGCGCCATCAATCATGCAATGGTGAACCTTGTTAATCAGCGCAAAACGATCGTTTTCCAAACCTTCAACAACCCACATCTCCCACAGGGGGCGTGAACGATCCAGTTGATGCTCGGTTATACGTGAAACCAGCTGGCGCAGTTGTTCTTCAGTACCTGGGTTGGGTAAGCTCGTGTGACGCACATGATAATCAATGACAAACTCGTGGTCGTCAATCCAGGCTGCAGTTTTGCCTTCCTCAATCCACTTTATTTTTTGCCTGTAGCGAGGAATCAAATGCAGAATTTTGTCAATTCCTTCTTTAATACAGGCAAAATCAATGCCGCCATTCTCTATCTGTAGTGGGCCAGTCTCATAGATCGATGTGGATGCAACATGCATATTGATATTTGGTTTTTCGAAAATAAGGAAACTGGTATCCTGCGCTGATAAGCGTTCAAATTTATAATGCCCCATAAATAACTCCAAACAACTAACCTGTAAACAGATACTTGCTGTAAGTATTCTGCATATTATTCGTCACAATGCCGTTGGCGTTTATGAAGTATAGATGCTGTTATGGAATATTCTGAATTATTTGGCAGCAGTCTCAACCGCAGTAAGCGACTGCCATATACAGGTCTATATCTATTTCCAAAATCGGTAGATCAAGTTCAAACTCATGAAATTGATAAGGGCCTCGGAAATAATAAATTTTCCAATTAGGCGCAGAATCATGCTTTCTCACCGAGGCGTTCAAATGGGAGCATATTGGAATATGTAAGCATTTGAACAACGAAGGTGAGGGAG
>PIVM01000646.1 GCA_003353945.1 Gammaproteobacteria bacterium | reverse complement strand
TTGCCAGTTGACGAACTTAGTAAACATTATCATTCAAGCAATGGGCGTCCCTCAAAGGAGATGTACGCTATGCTCGGCATGATGATTCTTCAACAAATGCACGATTTGACCGACGAACAAGCTGTGGAACAATATTCTTTCAATATCAAATACCATTACGCATTGGACATAACAGGTTTTTCTGACTCACAATCTTATGTCAGCCTCAGAACTATTTGGAAGATGCGCCAGTTGCTAATTCAGGAAAACCTACATGACGTATTGTTCAAAAAGATTAAAAAGAAATTGGCAAAGGTCTTCAAGGTGGATTTTAAACATCAACGGCTTGACTCGGTGCATATCCAATCTAATATGCGTCACCTGGGACGAATAAGTCTTTTCTGCAGAACAATAAAGAAATTCCTTAATAATCTCAGACGGCAACATAGAGGACAATTTGACAAACTGGATAATTCACTAACCGCCAGGTATCTTAACAAAAAAGAAGAAGCTGTTTTTGCTTTAGTAAAACCTTCACAATCCAAAGGTACTTTGAACCAAATCGCTCAGGATATCTTCAGTTTGATCAATGAATTTAAAACTAAGGATGTCAGTTCAATGGACACTTTCAAACTGTTGGTCCGTCTCTTTCAAGAGCAGTGTATTATCGAAGAACGTGATGGCGAAAAACTTGTTGCAGCAAAACTCAACAAGGACGTCCCTTCCGATTCGCTTCAGAACCCATCAGATCCTGACGCAGGATACAGTGGGCATAAAGGAAAAGGCTACAGTGTCCAGGTTATGGAAACCTACAATGACGGCAACCAACCTAAGGGACTATCTCTGATAACTCATATTGATGTAAAATCAGCGGATAACAGTGATGCCCATGCCCTTATCCCTGCTATTGAAGATGCAAAATCCGAATCAATGGCACCAGATGAAGTTCTTGCAGACAGTCTGTATGGTAGCGATGACAACCATGTCGCAGCCAAACAAGAGTATGGTGTTACAGTTATCTCACCTTTGAGAAACCCTCCTCAAGGGCTGTCGCTGGTCGACTTCAACACCAATGATTCCGGCGAGATAGTTCGTTGCCCTGAAGGGCAGGTTCCTTTTAAGGTGCGTTTCAAAAAAAGATTCAGTGCATCGTTTTTAACCAGTCTCTGTTCAAAATGTCCTCGTATTGAGCAATGTCCTGTTTCGATA
>PIVM01000014.1 GCA_003353945.1 Gammaproteobacteria bacterium | reverse complement strand
ATCGAGATTTGCCGACACTGAATGGCACAATTATCAGAAAATGCTAAGCACAACATATAGCGGTTGGTGGAGCTAATAGGATAGTCCTTTTATACAACCATAAAACTAAGGGCTTCGGTTTATTCGCCGGCCCTTAACTCAATGCCCACTACATTGCGTGGATTCCGGGACAGCTTCGCTGCGCTGTTGCCATTCTTGTGGCGTGTAGGTGTGCACGGCTAATGCATGCACGCCAGCGTTCATCTCATCAGCCAAACACTGATAAATCAACTGGTGTCGACTGACCTGTCGTTTGGCTTCAAATTGCTCTGATACGATCACCACCTTGAAATGTGATTGCGCCTCAGCTGGCCCACGATGCAGATGACTTTCATTAATCACTTGCAGAAAAGTGGGTTTAAAATTGTCTGTTAATTTACTTTCTAACGTTAATTGCACTGCCTATCCCCTCACTTGTTAATTATTTTTCTCAATAGTGGGTTGGAATATCGAAAAAAAGCGGACTTCTTTTCAGATATCCGCTTTTTATTTATTTAATCTTTTCAACTGCAAGAGTTAAAAAGATTCTCCTTTTTCAGCCTTATCCAGTAACAACTGTGGCGGCGTAAATATTTCACCGTACTGCGACGCCAAATATTGTGACCGTTCAACAAATGCTTTAATACCGTAGGCATTGATAAACTGATAGACGCCTCCGGACTGGGGCGCGAAACCAATACCCATGATGGAGCCGATGTTTCCGTCTCCAACAGATTCAATCACACCGTCTTCCATGGCACGTACTGCTTCGAGCACCTGACAAAAGGTCAAACGATCCTGAATATCCTCAAAGGGTATCTCGGAGTAGCCGTTCGGGGCAAAATGATCTTTCATGCCAGACCATATGTGCTTTTTACCCCCTTCAGGGTATTCATAAAATCCGCCACCAAAGACCTTACCCTTGCGATCAAATTCTTCGACCATACGTCCAATCAGTATAGCGGCCGGTTTCACTTCCCAGGTTCCGCCAGAAGCTTCCACATCTGCCCTTTCCTGCAGACCGCTTTTGTGGGCTGTTGCCTGCGATATTTCATCGATGGCGCTTAGAGGACCTACTGGCGATCCATTAAATCTGGCTGCATTTTCTATCAAAACCGGGTTAATGCCCTCCAGCACCATCGCCATGCCTTGATTAATCGTTGTCCCTATCACGCGGGTAGTAAAGAAGCCACGAGCGTCATTAACCACAATGGGTTTCTTACCCAACTTGATTCCCAGATCAAACGCCCTGGCCAAGGTTTCATCGGACGTCTTCTTGCCACAAATAATTTCCACCAGTGGCATTTTTTCTGCCGGTGAGAAGAAGTGCATACCAATAAAGTTTTCAGGTCGCTCGCTGGCCTCAGCCAATTCAGTGATTGGCAGAGAGGAGGTATTGGAAGCAAACACACAATTGGCATCGGTGGCCGCTTCAGTTTCTTTGGTTACCACCGCCTTGATCTTGCGGTCTTCAAAAACGGCCTCAATCACCAAATCACAACCAGCCAGATCAGCTGCATCCGCAGTGGGCTTAATCCGGGACAATATGTCTTGTGCCTGCGCTTCGTCGATACGACGATTTTTCTCTGCAGCTTGCGCACAATATTCTTTGCCTTTTTGAGCATTTTCGTCACTGATGTCTTTCAACACCACTTCAATACCAACCTTGGACGCTGCGAACGCAAGACCTGCGCCCATCTGCCCGGCACCCAGAATACCCAGTTTCTTCACATCGGTCTTATCAATGCTCGAGGGTCGACTGGCACCACCTTCCAACGCATTGAGCTGGAAGAAGAAGGTACTGATCATATTCTTGGCAACCTGAGAGGTCAGCAGGTGTACAAAATAACGAGCTTCAATTTTTTCAGCCGTATCAAAGTCCACACGGGCAACATCAGCGATACAGGAAAAAATCGCTTTAGGTGCGGGAAACACACCATTGGACTGCACCATCACGTTGACAGGACCAAAATACAACAACCCCATCAAACCCTGATCAATTTCCTTATCATTAGGCGCTCCACCAGGAATCTTAAAGCCTTCCTGATCCCATGGTTGTTTCGCATCAGGATTAGCCAGAATCCAGCTCTTGGCTTTTTTGTGCATATCCTCTTCATCACTGGCCAGTTCATGCACATAACCCTTATCCAGCGCACGCTGACCGGCAAACTGTTTACCTTGACTGATATTGGTTACCGCTTCAGTCAGCCCGTGCAGACGCACCATGCGTACAACACCACCGGCACCCGGCATCAAACCCAGCTGGGCTTCGGGCAGACCTATTTTTACATCAGGCCTGTCGATCGCGACACGGTGATGACAGGCCAAGGCAATCTCATAGCCACCACCCAATGCAGCACCGTTCATACCGACTGCAACTGGTACACCCAGTGTTTCCAGTTTGCGCAAAGGTGCTTTGGCATCAAGAATCCCCTGAAACAGACTGGTTTTTTCCTCCTCACTCATGTCGGTGGGCATTTCCAGCAGTTTAGTCAGGTCGCCACCGCCAAAGAAGCTACTCTTCCCTGAACGGATATAGACACCTTTAATATCGTCTTTCATGGCTTCGATCTCATTGACGGCTTTGCTCATCGCCTCAATGTACTCATCGCCCATCTTGTTCACTTTTTCGCCGGGTTGGTCGAAGATCAATTCGACGATTCCGTCAGAATCTTTTTCTAATCGAATATATCCCATTGTTCTGTTCACCTATTTCTGGTTACTTATTCTGGTCGCTTATTTCAAATCTTTGATTGCTTAGCTACAACAATCAAACACGCTCAATGATTGTCGCAATGCCGATACCACCACCTGCACAGAGACAGGCTACGCCACGTTTCAGATCACGGCGCTCGAGTTCATCCAGCAAAGTACCTAAAATCATTGCGCCAGTAGCGCCAATCGGATGTCCCATGGCAATGGCACCACCATTCACGTTAATTTTTTCATCGGGAATACCAAGCACTCGCTGATAATGCAGCACCACAGCAGCAAAGGCTTCGTTCAATTCAAATAAGTCAATATCATCCAGCGTCAAACCCGCCTTCTTCAAGGCTTTTTGCGTCGCCGGTGCGGGCCCTGCCAGCATGATCGTTGGCTCGGTACCCACTAGCGCAGTGGTCACAACGCGCGCTCTTGGCGTCAGGCCCAACTCCTTACCAATTTGTTCATTACCAATTAACGCCAGTGATGCCCCATCGACAATCCCTGATGAATTACCGGGCGTATGCACGTGGTCAACAATCTCAATCTGGGGGTATTTAAACTTGACCAAGTCATCATGACCAAAATCACCAAACATTTTAAAAGATGGATTCAGCTTGGCCAGACCTTCTACTGTGGTTGGACGAATCAGCTCATCATGATCCAGGACAACCACACCGTTCATGTCTCTGACGGGAATCAAAGACTTAAAGTATCCCTTATCACGAGCATTAGCGGCACGTTCCTGAGACATTGCCGCATAGGTGTCCACGTCTTGGCGTGTAACACCGTCCAAGGTCGCTTGCAAATCAGCACCCACACCCTGGGATACACCATAACTGTTAAAGGCTGTCCAGGGATCACCCGCCGCTGCACCACTGGCACCGATACCCAGACGAGACATTGACTCCACACCACCGGCCAACACCAGGTCTTCAAAACCGGCTTTGACCTTTGCAGCCGCCATATTGCAGGCATCCAGAGCACCAGCACAATAACGATGCAATTGCGCTCCGGTTGTCTCATCGGCCCAGTCAGCATAAACCAGCGCGGTTTTGGCGATATTCTGCCCTTGTTCATTAACCGGCTCTCCCGTCGCCAGTACCATGTCCTCCACTTTGGAGGTGTCCAGATCATGACGTGCTTTCATCGCATCAAGAAGATTAACCACCATATCGACGGGTTTCACTTCATACAGCCCGCCGCCTTGCTTGCCTTTACCGCGAGGGGTGCGAATCGCATCATAGATATAGGCTTCAGTTGTCATAGTTTTTCCTACTCTAGATCAATATGAATGACAGAAATCGGGGCTATACCCCAACTATTGATGTGATCAAGGAGCTTACCGAAGCTAGCGGGAATAACAATATCAAATAAGGTCAAAGCGCTAACAAATCACGGCACCAAGAACATTTAATTAAATATAATCAATGTGTTAAGTTATCCGCACCGTGGATATCGAGGCTATCCGGAGAGTGCAGCTGTTGTTGACGAAATTTGTTGACGAAACTGGCCAGGCGGCACACCCGTCCACTTTTTAAAGGACCGGTGAAAGGCGCTGGGATCAGTAAAGCCCATCAAGGCTGCAACCGCGTTAATGGATAATTCCGGCCGACTGAGATAAGCCACCGCCGCTTCTCGCCTGCAGCCATCCTTTATCTGCTGATAAGTCGTGCCCTCTCGCTTCAAACGCCGCCGTAGCGTTGGTGCAGACATATTTAATGCCCCACTGATCTGCTCAAAACCAGGGAAACCCTGACTAAAATCGCGCCCCATCAATGACTTAACCTGAGCGACAAAACTGCTGCTATCGCCTTCTTCCGGCAACACCATCAGCTGATAAGGTGCCGTGCGCAAAAAATCACGCAGCGATTGTTCATTGTGTATTAAGGGAAGCTCAAGGTATTTTCTTTGAAAAATCAACACGGTACTGTTTTGTCCATACTTAATCGGGCAGTTGAACAAATTTTCATATTTTTCCGGGCTCTCGGGCATTGTGCCAAGAAAATGCACCTCTTCAAGCTCCAGGCTGCGACCAATCAGCCAACCACAAAAACGATGCCATGCGGATAAACCATAGGCATCTCCTGCCTGCACCGGATGCGATGCCGGATCGACGTTGTTATAGGGGTAGCCCATTAATGCCTGATCAGCGTGCTCGCGAAGCGTCAAATGAAAGGGTTCTTCATAGAAAATCCGGAAAAATTCACAGGCTCGTCGCATCGCCTTGCCCAGGTTTTCACAGTGAATAATGCAGTGACACATCATGCGAAAGGCACCAGGAGTGACGCCAGTCCCGGGCTGCAAACCAAAACTCTCGTCTTGCAACAGGCTCAGTACTTGCTGATAAAGACGGGTATACTGCATGATTGAAATTTCATCACAGTATTCCTCCTGAAAGGGTTCCAGAGGATTAAACGGGATATCCGCCGAGCTTAGCACCCGATTAACATCATAACCGCGTTGAACCACCAATCTTAACAAGGACTTGGCAAACTTTGACGGTACGGTTTCTGGAGTGACGGCTTGCTGTTTGGACTGTGTTGTCGTAGGGTCAAATCGGCTCATGAGTAAAAACCAGCCACTAAATAAAACACTTATTATGATAACATCAATTTAAAGTAAAAGTTCTTTACTAACAGTCACTTTTGCGACGAGATCAACTTTCCTGATGGCAATAAATCACTATACTTTGACAATAACAATCGTTTAAACCGATGGTATTCACACAGATGACAACAGCGCATTACGATATTTATTTCCGAGGGGAAATTGCCGATGGGCAGGATTTAGCAACAGTCAAACTGAATCTTGCTAATGTCTTCCAGGCTGACGAGAAGAAAATTGCCGCCCTGTTTTCTGGTAAAACCTGCTTGTTAAAAAAGGGGCTGGATAAACAATCCGCCCTGAAATACCAGACCATTCTGAAAAAGGCTGGTGCTAAAATTATTATCAAAACAGCCCAACAGACCCCGACTGAAAACAGCACAGCTCAAAGTACTCAGCCATCAGCTCCAGTAAGTGAAAGTGCCCGAAATAATGCTCCACAACCGGCACCTGCCACAACAGCTTCTTCTACAGCAGCAACACCCTCAACCGCAAAAACACAAACTAACCAGCAAGCTGAAAGCGACAACAACTCACTTAATCTCGCACCGCCCGGTGCCGACCTGTTAAAACCGTCGGAAAGAAAATCGATTACGCCGGTGGAAATTGATACCAGCGACATTCAGCTGGCATCCGTATTTCAGGAAATCACCAACGACGCGCCACCCGCATCGCCACCACCTGATACCAGCCATATCAGCGTCGCAGAGGTTGGCGCGGACCTACAGGACGAAGAACCGCTTGAACTTGAACTTCCCTTCCCAGACATTTCACACCTCGATATTGATGAAGTCGGCGTTCGTTTATCAGCGGAACAAAAAGATATTTCTTTACCTGAACTTGATCTTTCACAACTATCCCTAGCTCCAGTAGGCGAACGGCTGTCTTCCGCTGATAAAACGCCTGAACCACCGGCTCCCGATACTAGCCACCTGCAGATTGAATCAAACGACACCTAAATTAGGCCGTGACATTAAATTGGCTCACAATAATCTTGGTCAATTATTCGCCCTGATTTTTTCACTATCGCTGAATCCCGTAGCATGGATTGGACAGTGTAAGTAAATTGCACATCTGACTATAGGGCCAGAGAGGGCAGGATGAATTCGACAGAGACTGTGCTTAAACTGTGTTAGTATTTGCACCCTAATTTTTTCTACTAATTTTCAAACCAAAAGCTAAGGAACTACTGATGACAATGACCCACTCTTCCCGCCGCATGGTCGCTGTACTACTAAGCATGAGCCTGATCTGGCTGGGGTTGTTTTCCAGCCTGACGCAAGCCGATTTGATTAGCACCCAGGAAATGCAATCGCAACTTGACCAGAAATATAACAAACAGCAGCTGCAGGATCTACTCAGCAAAGCAGAGGTTCAGGAACAGCTCATTACTCTTGGCGTTGATATTGATACAGCCAAGGAGAGAGTTAATCAACTTACCATCGAAGAAATTTCACTATTGAATGAACAAATTGATGAACTGCCTGCCGGAAGCGGTATTCTTGACCTTATCGTCCTCTTTCTACTGGTTTTTATCATCACAGACGTCATTGGCGCTACCGACATATTCCCCTTTATCAAGCCCGTTAACACAAAATAACAGCTAAGTGACCCTGATATCAAAGGCTGGCATCCGGCTTGCCAGCCTGCTGTTTGTTTTACTTGCAAGCAGCGCCTGTAGCCATCTCTCATTGTATACACAAGCCCCCATTGACATACCATCCCGACACGTACTGAACGTCCCTTTTTTTCCGCAAACACAATACCACTGTGGGCCTGCTGCACTGGCAGGGATATTTCACTACCACCAAATCACCACTGAACCGGAAGAAATCGCTGACTGGGTTTATCTGCCGGGTAAAAAAGGCAGCCTTCAGCTGGAGATGCAAGCTGCAATCAGGCGACAAGGACTGGTAGCCTACCCGCTGATAGATAAGACCCCTGGCAATCAACTTGCTACTGTATTAAGAGAAATCGCGGTCGGCAATCCAGTACTGCTGTTACAAAACCTGGGATTTTCCTGGTGGCCAAACTGGCATTACGCAATCGCTGTCGGTTATGACCTGGATACGCAACAAATAATTCTGCACTCAGGCAATACGAAAAACCACACGATCAACCTGCGCACTTTGCTACTCACTTGGCGTCGCGCCAATTACTGGGCACTGCTTCCGCTCCCTCCAGCACGGCTACCTGCAACCGCCAGCAGCCAGCACTATGTCAAAGCTGCATCCGACCTTGAGGCTACTGGCCACATACAAGCCGCTGCGCAGGCCTATCAAACCGCTCTTAATAAATGGCCCCAAACACCTCTTGCTCTAATGGGGCTAGGCAATAGCCTTTACTCACTCAAGAACTACTCAGCGGCAAAACAAGCCTTTCAACAACTCGCCACGCTGCAACCCGATAATGCCTTCGCTTGGAACAACCTCGCCTACAGCTGGCTTGCACTAAACTGTTTCGAGCAAGCCAAACGAGCGGTCGACAAGGCAATGAAAATCGAACCCAACAATAAGCAAATCCAGGGCTCTCTAAAAGAGATAAACAAGCTCAAAACCAAGCAACCCTCTTCCTGCCCTACCCAAGCAAGCGAATAAAAAGTCTTTTCTATCTATCCAACGGTTTTTACTTTCGGGTTATCAACCGCGAAAACGGAAAAAATATGACGTCGCACAGTACGTCTAATATGCTCCTTATCCATATCTTCAATACCGTGCATAATCGCTTCATGCTGCAATCGGAATACGATACTTAAAGAAATCTGGGCATCAGCTGCCGGATCCGCGCCCATGATTTTTTGATGGAAAACCTCCAAATCACGAAAATACGCCCGCTGCTGATTGATGACTACTGCCTTTAGCGTTTCATTTCGAAAAGCTTCATGATGGAATGCTAACTCTAGAATACGATCATCATGGCGCCACACAATCTGCTCCATCACATGATTTATGGTTAAACCGCTGATGATTTCAGCCAGATTTTTTCTGACATGAAAATGTGATAATTGATCTGGATTGACGCAACTAACCGCTTTGTAACATGCTTCGCGAAACTGAATACTGTGTATGGCGCTTTTTTCTGCCCAGTAGGTAAATGCGGCTGTAATGAGATCCGACAACCCAGAAAAGTAGTAAGTAGTAGCCGAAAGAGGAACATTTGCCTCTGCAGCAACAGCTCTATGCCTCACTCCACGAACGCCTTCCCGGATAATTATCCGTAATACCGCAGTCAGAATCTGTCGGCGGCGTTCAAGTCCGCTGGCCCGAGATATCCTAATACCCCGAGCATTAAGCGCTGGCTCATCCCGCACATCTAACCCCACACAACCCCACAAATTCAAAAAAGCTTTTTAGACAATATTGGCAGACACTTAAATAAAGCACCTAAAAAAAGACCTCCAATTAATTTGAATCACCCACACATAGCGAACTAGAAATAATAACAAGCTTACTCTTGCGCATCAGTCGTTATTCTTTGAAAGGAAAAACAGATAACTCTTTCTTCAGCAAATTGACAATTTTGTCACTACCTAGCACCCCATGCGACATTAATTGCATTGTGCAGTTGCATATTGCAATTTCGAATTACACCTTAAACGTGTTATTAAAAATAATCTTTAAAAATTCATATTTTTACAATATTTTAGCTGTAATCACTTTAGCTTATTATTATCATGTTGCCTAGAATAACAAAGGTATAACACCCAACGGAAACCAAGCCGAGGATAAGTGACACATAATGAAACGACCCACTAAGACACTTCTTATAGACGCCGCCGAAGTACTGTTCGCAGAAAAGGGATATCGCTCAACTTCAATGGAAGATATATCCAGTGTCGTCGGCATTCGACCAAGCGCAATATACAAACATTTTCGCAATAAACAGGAACTCTACGAAGCTGTTCTGGATCGCATGGCTGAACCATTTTTTGAAATGCTCGACCAATTTGATCCTGCAGAAAACCCAATCACCTACATGCAGAAAATACTCCAGTATAATCTGGACAATCAAAATCTGGCACGCTTTGCGTTTCATGCCACGCTGGGCAGCGGCGCTCACAGAAAGCTGCTCATCAAGCGCTGGTACCAGCCTTACTGGGAAAGGATTGAAGCAAAAATCAAGCAAGGCGATTTTCTTAAAGAATCAACAACGGAAAGACAGCGCTCTTTCTTTACCGCCTTTAACAACCTTATGTTGGGCTACATTACACTGGCAACCCTGAATAGCGATACCCTGGACTATGATCCACTATCAGATAGCGCTGTACAGGATCAAATGAAGCTACTCCAACAGTTTGGCGACTCACTACTCAAATAGGCTTCTCAAGGCGAGGGAGCGCCTCAATTTCGATACAAATCTGACTGTGAGCTAACACTCCAGAATATTAACATATATTAACATAACGCGCTAAACCGTATTTCCCGCATTGCCGGCTGACAAACGCCGGCAACACTTCCCTAAAATAAATTTCTGTAATATTTAACAAACTTTGTATAGATCGACTGGTTGCACTCAGGGATTGCACGTAAACTTTCCTACACCCTTTAAGAACGGCCACAGGTACAGCCAATGCAAACCAGCACGAAATTCCTGATCGCAGATGACCACCCACTGTTTCGCGCCGCAATGTCTCAAGCTATTCATCAAGGCTTTGATAATGCATCAATTATCGAATGCGATGACATTCCCACTTTGGAGCAAACCGCCAAACAACATCCTGATACTGATTTGATTCTGCTAGATCTGCATATGCCTGGCGCAAAGGGTTTCTCTGGTCTGGTGCTTTTACGAAGGGAATTTCCCAATTTACCGATTGTGATAGTCTCAGCCAGCGAAAGCATCGACATTCAACAACGTGCCATTGATTATGGTGCCAGCGGCTTCATCCCAAAATCAGCTCAATTGGAGCAGATCTCCACAGCGATCAATGCAGTGCTATCCGGTGAGGTCTGGCTTCCACCAGGCAATAATGCTGAAAACACACACATCAACCAGACAGAACGGGATTTTGCAGCACGCCTGCGCAGCCTTACGCCTCAACAATTTCGCATATTGATGCTCTTGAGTAAGGGGCTATTAAACAAACAAATTGCCGACCGCCTGAACATATCCGAAGCAACGGTTCGCACACATATGACGGCCATATTCAAAAAACTGGGGGTTTACAATCGCACGCAGGCCGTGATCGCAGCAGGCTATCTGGCCGTGGAGGACAGTACAGCCATCAAATAAAGCATACAAGGTGCTACCTGGAACATTACCTCTCGCCGCTATAGTCTAAGCAGCTATAGTCTAAGCAGCTATAGTCTAAGCAGCTATAGTCTAAGCAGCTATAGTCTTAGCCACATAGTCAAAATCAATCCAGCAAACTGGACATCACAGCCCTGAGTGCTGCTGGTTTGATCGGTTTGATCAACAGCTCACACCCATGTCGCTTCACCCTATCATGGACCTCGCGTGTTTTATTGGCTGTAATGACGACACGCGGCACCTCCAATCCGTGCTTCGCCTGGATCGCGTCCATCACCTCAATACCCGTCGCAGAATCCAATTGGTAATCCACCAAGGCAATATCTGGCGCACCATGCTGCTGAACAGCGCGTAAGACCTCAGCCTCATCTACTGCACATATAACATGGCAACCCCAAGCCGATAACAGGGCTTGCATACCTTCTAACACAGCCTCATCGTTATCAATACAGAGAACTTTGCAACCTTCAAGCCCACCCAAGGGTTTCCAGGTACTATCATGAGATTCGGCGGATCGACTATCAACACCTTCAATTGGCACCTGCAGTGCAAACATCGACCCCAGACCAGGCCTTGAATGCACCACAATATTATGACCAAGAAGTTTGGCGATCCTGTCGGATATTGCCAATCCAAGACCCGTACCGCGCTCGGAAGAGAGAATCTCGTCAGATTGATCCAAGCGATGAAATTCTCGAAAAATCTCCTGCAATTTATCCTGAGGTATACCTCGCCCAGTATCCCAAACCTCAATCTGGCACAACGCCCCTTTACGGCGACAACCCAGCAGCAAGCGCCCTTGTTGTGTGTAGCGAATTGCATTGGAAAGAAAGTTCTGCAATATACGCCGCAACAACTGCGGGTTACTCAGAACACAATAACTGCTCGGCACTTTGCGAAAACCTAGCCCTTTCTCTTCAGCCAGCACGGTGAATTCAGCCGCAAGCGTCTCCAACAATGGAGAAAGCGGAAATTTCATCAATTTCGGTTTGACAACACCCGCATCCAGTTTTGAGGCTTCCATCAAGCTATCTAACTGCACCTCTGCAGCGCTGATGGACGATTCAATATGATGAATCAATTCAAGATCCTCGTGAGCCGACAATCGCTGCGCCAAGGCCGAACAGAATAGCCCCGCTGCATTTAGGGGTTGCATCAGATCATGACTGGCAGCTGCCAGAAATTTGGTTTTGCTTAAATTCGCCTTATCTGCAGCGGCCTTGGCATGACGCAAATCCTCTTCAACCTTGCCTCGTGTGATAATCTCATTTTGCAAAGCATGATTGAGCTCGGTCAACTCTTTAGTTCGTTCGCTAACCCGCTGCTCCAAATTGCGTTTATTTTCTTTTAGCTGATAAACCAGTTGCTTATGGGCAGTGATATCGGAAAAGCTCGTGACATAGCCTCCACCGGGAATCGGATTACCGTGCATGGCAATAACCTTTCCATCTTTACGGTGGCGTTCAAAAAAATGGGGGTGGCGATTTTTCAGATGTTTGATTCGCCGCTCCACCAACGTTTCAATATCCCCAGGCCCACATTCACCAAGCTGCGCATTAAAACGAATCAGCTCATCCACCGGTCTACCTTCAACAACCAGCCCTGGAGGGTAATCAAACAAAGCAACATACCGACTATTCCACACTATCAGCCGAAGATCCTTATCCACTACACTGATTCCCTGCTCCAGGTTTTCAATGGATGCGCGTAGCAACTCCTGGCTAAAATGGAAAAAATAGCGGCCACCATCAATAATACTCATCACATCAGAAATGTGCATATAGCCTTTTTCCAAAAAAGCTTTCAGAACACTGCGCGCTGCATCCCGACCAATCACATTGGTAACCAACTGCTCGGTAAACTGTATCATGGAGGCATCCGCAACAGCCTGCTCGTCAAAGGGCTTGCCTTGCTTCTGAAAATACTCTTCAACCATTAACTCCGCCCAACCTCGCGGCGAATAGTGGCGCAGCAATTCCATTAAACGAGCATGCGTAACCTTATATCTTGAGTAATCAATTTCAGTCATCACGACAACACCTACTTAGTGGAAATATTCATGTCAAGAAAAGGCCGACAAATGGAGTTAGCGCCCCACATCCATTTTTTGCAAACACTTAGGGTTATACCCATTCCAGAAACAATGTGCTATTTGTTCAAGCCATGCAATTATTGCGAACTCACCGCCAGCGCAAATAGTGTCACATACGGAATAATTAAACGACAGGTGATCTCATTAAGCAACGATACTAAAGGTCTGCTTTGAGGTATTGCTGTGAAAACGCTTCAAAGGAACATCTATGCTGCGGATGGTTTTAGGTGACCAAGAATCGACTCTAACGCACGCTCCACAAAAGATTTGGCTTGTTCTTTAACGATTTTTATCAAACCTGTGTGAATTCCCTCGGCTAATTCCAATTGTGTTTTCACTGCCGATTTCATCCCCGCCTGGTTCACAAACATGTAATGATCACTGATAGAGCTAAACCATGCGAGCTTTAGCATTTCTGATTTATTATTGTCTTCATCACTGAATTCAAACCACGTACCAAACTCAACATGTTTCAATTGAGTGTGAATCTCACCCAACTCACCGTCAACAACACGAGCACTTCCCTTCTGTCGAGCTAGCTGACGTGTAATTGCTGTAGTCTTATCACTGGCTTGAGCCTTATCACAGATATCAGCTTCTGCAACTTGCTTGTCCAACACAGCTTCAGGCCTTTCAGAACCATCCTCCGTAACCGGTGATGACTGACTTTTCAACTCATTGTTTCTGCGAATCAACTGAGGTGCAACCAACTGATCACGCTCATCACCCCTTCCCCTATCCGTCTGCTCCAGATCACCAACTCCAATGTTCTCATTGCAAACACTTGCATCTGTTTTAACGGCCGCTTCATGTTCCGCAACGACATTATTGACACCTTGCTCAACCTGCTCCAGTGCCAGTTCCTGCGCCTGTTTCAGCTCATGGAGTACTTCTTTGCTTGCCTGGTCATCGTAGCCAATGGCTTTTAAGCCCTGCCTGATCGCCTTATCCAGTTTTTCCTGCAAGGCTTTAAACTTATCCACATCCCGCGCTGAAAATTTCGGCTCAACACTCCAGATGACACCATCAACCACTTTTATAGCCGACACCCACGTCTTGCCTTCATCTCCATGACGCAAAAGATGAAACGCTAAGAAATCAGTCCAGGGCTTCTCTAGCAATTCGCAAATGGGTAGCGGAATCTGATGTCCATCCATACGCTTGCGAATCTCGGCAACTGCCTGGCTGCGGGCCTGGGCAAGCCTCTCCAAACCTTTTTCCGCTTCCGTGTTGCGTTTTTCCGCCAGTTCAGCCCTCTTCTCTAAGGTCTGAGCATACTCTTCCAGCTCCCCCAACAGCTCTTTAAAAATGGTTAAATCGTCGATAAATTCTTCCAAAATTCGCGATACAGTCGCCCGTAACTTAGGAAATACGACCTTGTCGTCCTTTTCGGGATTTACCCAGCGCACGCCTATCTCTGCCAACAAATTCAATAAGCGTCTGGCCGGATGTGAAGACATCGCAAAGAAGTTTTTGTCAATCAAGGCCACTTTTAACATCGGCGTATGCAGATGACTCAACAGTGACTTAACTACGTCTGGCAACTTTGGATCATCCAGCACGTACTTAAACAACATGCCCACAAGATCAATCGTATCGGCATCATCTGTCGTGATATTATTGCGGCCACTTCCAGTGCTAAGTTTATTGAGTTGTTCAACAAACGTGTTTTCGACCGTCTCCACTGGTTTGGCCGGATTAAAAAAACCGGTCTTTGCTAAATGCAGCTTCTGTTGCATCGCACTCAGGGCAAAAGCAAAATCCATGGCACGTACACTATTCGTCTCGCTGGTTCCACCAATCTGAATATTGCCGTAATCAGCCCCCCCAGCCGTTTCACTCCTCACACCCTGCTGATGCTCTGCACTCTGCAATGCACGAATCGCTGATAGCAATTCCTGCTGATGCATCTCTTGCTGGGGATTAGCCAATCCATAACCAGCATTCCCTCCCTCTGCTGTCTGTTGTTCAGCGCTAACATCAGGTACTGTTCCTTGAGCCTGGGAAGCCGCAGCAGCCTTGGCAATTTCAAACTGAAGATTGGGCAGAATACTGCTATCTACAAAATGCTGATTAGCCTTTTCATAATACTCCCCAGCGCGAGGCATAACGACTTTACCAAAGAACTTGTAAAGCTGAATCTTTATGGCATTGTCGATATCAAGAATTTTAGCTGCATGCTGAAGTGCATTGCATAAGTGGGAAGGTCCACAGGGATTGGTTTCATCATCTGCCTTTTTACCCCCTCGGATCACCGCCAAACGTCGATTGAGCTTCCACAGGGATTCTGCATATTGTGTACTGGCCCTGCTGGCAATAATGGAGATGGCCAGTTCATCCTCTAACACATCCTTATCAATCAATGACAACTCGTCAGGTGCATAGCAAAACTTTTCGACCGTATCTTCACGATCGGCATAAAAATCTTCAATCCCTTGCTTCAAAAACGCCTGATAACGCGATGCCATCTCATCGGACTTCTGCCTGAAATCCTTCATCGCCTCAAAATAGCGCGTCTGATCTTTATTGCTGCCCGCTTTTTCCGCTTGATCAAACAAGTATTGATCAAACTTCTCAAACAGCTTTTTGATCAGTACAGAGAAGTATGCCTGTGTGCTATTTTGAAAATTTTCCTTTAAATTCATACCAATATTATTCTGAGTTGACTCATTCTTATAGCGTAGACCATTTTGCCTGCTTTTCTCTCTAAACTGATGTTTTTACTGAAGTCAGCTCAGCCTGTTTGGCAATTGGAAGTCAAAGCATCCTCAATACCGGCAATATCTGTAAAATTTGACTTGAGCAGCTTGTGATTATCGTGGTTTTGCCTACCATCCTTGCTTGCAAAATTAGACCATGACAAACAAGAGCTCCAATCATGATAAAAGCCAAGCCCCTGCCCATTTTCTTTTGCTTTATTGCGTCTCCCGTATTCGCCAGCGACATAACACCGGTTTCCCCCCCTCCTCTGGAAACCATGGTCATCACTGCCAACCGTGATGACAGTGCAATGCGAGACCAATCCAGCAATATCAGTTTAATTGACCGTGACAGTCTGAAAATGACATCCCCCACCCATATCAATGAGATTATGCAGCGCTCACCCGGCGTTTGGATCACCCGAGCCAACGGCCAGGAACACCTGACGGCCATTCGCTCAGCGGTATTTACGGGTCCTGGTAGCTGCGGTTCATTTTTTATGGCCGAAGATGGCATCCCTCTGCGTGCAACCGGTTTTTGCAATATGAATCAATTACTGCATGCCAACTGGGAACAGGCTGATCGGATTGAAATGATCCGAGGACCCGGCTCAGCACTGTACGGATCCAACGCGCTGCATGGCATTATCAATGTCATCAGCGAAGCCCCCTCAACTGAGCGCGAAACACGACTGTCTCTTGAGGGTGGCCCTCACGATTATTACCGAGGCAAATTTTCTTACAGCAATACCGTGGGGCAACAGGGCTACAGACTCAGTCTAAACGGTGTCAGTGATGGGGGGTATAAAGATGACTCCGGCTTTGATCAACAGAAACTGGGGTTTCGCCATAACTACCGTACGGACAATATGGATATCACCACCAATCTGCGAGCAATCAATTTAAACCAGGAAACCGCCAGCTATCTTGAAGGGGCCGAAGCATACAAAGACGATGCCATTGACAATAAGTCCAATGATAACCCAGAAGCCTATCGCGATGTGCGCTCGCTGCATCTGAACAGTCGTTTTGCCTGGCAAATTGACGAACAAAGCCGTTTCATCGTCACTCCCTACTTACGTGACACCGATATGGAATTTTTAATGCATTTTCTCCCCTGGCAACCGGTTGAAGAGAACGGACATCAAAGCGTCGGTTTACAAAGTGCCCTGTACCATGACACCGGCAATGACTATCGCTGGATTAGTGGTTTTGATCTGGAATATACCGATGGCTATCTAAAGGAAACCCAATACGATCCCTTTAGCCCTACCAGACCGGAGGGTGCTCACTATAATTATGATGTGAATGCTGTGGTTGCTGCCAGCTTTGCCCAGGGACATTGGAAAACAGGTAACCGAACGGAAGTAACCGCTGGCATCCGTTTTGAACACACGAGCTATGACTACGAAAACCAATTAAGCGATGGTTCAGCCTGTGATATCAGTGTTGCAGCAGCTGACTGTCGCATTTCACGTCCTGCAGATACGACTGAAAGTTTTTCTGAATGGTCACCCAATATTGGCGCCATTTATCATGTGAGTGATCAACAGTCCTTGTTTGCCAACCTGACGCAAGGCTACCGAGCTCCTCAAACCACCGAACTGTTTCGCCTGCAACAAGGTGATATAAACACTGATCATGATCCCGTGGAAATCAATTCCGTGGAACTGGGCACTCGCCATCAAGCAAACGATCTCTTCTACGAACTGACTTTGTATAATATGAAAAAGAAAAATGACATTTTTCAGGTCAGCAGCGATCGCCATTTTGCAGATATTGGCAAAACCAGTCATAAAGGTGTCGAACTAGCGCTTCACTATCAATTGCCAAAAAGTATGGATATCTCAGGCAATGTCAGTTTCGCTCGGCATCAGTACGAAAACAATATTGAGTTATATGGTTCAGATCTACCGTTAAAAGGTAAGGATATTGACACCGCACCGAGACATATGGGCAGTGCACAGCTGGGCTGGAACTATCAGCAAGACAGCCGCGCTGAACTGGAATGGGTGCATATGGGCAAGCACTATACCGATGCCGATAACCTGCATAGTTATGAAGGCCATGAGCTGATCAACCTGCGTATCCGCCAAAAAATATCTAGCCAATGGTCTGCCACATTGCGCTTAACTAATCTGACCGATCGCGATTACGCAGAAAGAGCCGATTACAGTAGCTTCGGTGGAGATCGCTATTTCGTCGGCGAACCCCGCTCGGTGTATCTGAGTATTGAAGGGACTCTATAGCAGTTCTTTCTACTGATCCTGTAACACGCCGCCTGCGTTAATGTGCAATAAATGCTGATTATTCTCAAAGCAATTCTTGCACATTAGGTAGGCGCAACTTACAGACCACGAAAGTAATTTTTAAAAGCTATACTCTATCTTCGCTCCTCCATCCAAATTCAATCGTATAGTGCCTGTTTGCGTTTGATAACTTCGCTGATAATGCGATCTCAATTGATCCATGCTGAATCTCAAGTTTTGTTCGACCATCACTTCAGCGCACACTACCAACGGATCGGGCTCGTTACGCAATTTCGCGTCCACCTGCACCGGCTCACTTTCTTTGAAAGAAGAATCCAGATACAAGAACCAGTCACCTGAACATGCGCTACTCATAAAATTCAAGACCAGATGATTTCCGTCAAGAGATAACTGTGTATCGTCAGAAAATGTTACGGTTGAAATAATGTCCGCCAAATTGGATGTAAAATTGGTTGCAAGCGCCCATCGGCCTTGCGGCCCCACAACATCGGTCACGTCAGATTGCAGCGCTGACCAGACAAGATGCTCGTTGATGTAATGCAGTGCATCACCTTGAATCAGGCTTCTTGCGCTACCGTTTAATCCCAGGCGCCAAGGCGACAAATCCGCGTGAAAAATTTTCATAAAGTCTTGTGTTGTAAATTCATTATTCAAGGTATCAATCTCATAATAGGCCAATCCCCCCTGCCAATTATTCCAATCACCGCTGGCATATCGACCCACAGGGAAGGTAAATTTGGTCTGTCCCGCATCGGAATCATGCACCCAGGCAATGGAATGATAATCATAGGCAGAACTGGAATACTGACCCGCTATAACCGTATTGGCCAATTGCGGATTCGCCGCATCGGACACATCGAAAATACTGACCTGAATGTCATTACTGGCACTTCGCCCTATACCTAATAGACTGTCTTCATCCAGCAATTGCAGGTATTCAGAAAACCCTGGAATTTCCAATTCACCCGCAATAAACGGATCGCTCGGATCAGACAAATCCAGCACATACAACGGATCCATTCGAAGAAAAGTCACCACATAAGCGCGATCTCCCAGGAATCGAACGCCGTAAATATCCTCTCCGGGTTTACCCATTTTTTCAGGACGGTCATCATTGGGCAGGGTGGCTACGGCTGATAATCTCAATGCATCAGATTCTGAATTGTTTTCATTCGTCTCGCTCGTTTCTGCCAACACAGTTAAATGATGTTTGAAATCACCCCAGTTTCCTGTCGTCGTCAACACGCGCAAATAACCCTCCCGTTCACTCATTCTAAATGCGGCAGGAGCGCTCCAACCAAAAGAACCTTCTACTTCACCACTGCCACGATAATTTGCCCCAGCCGATGTAAAGGCAAACTTGTGAATACGCGTATTGGACGTATTATCTTTGTATACACTTTGAGTTAAATACAGCGCGCTGGGTGATGCGTATAAACCTGCCCCACTTGCCATGGCACAACTGGAACTTGGCGCCAATGGATTCTCTAAGTCAATAGCGGTAATGGTAATCAGTGACGGCCAATAACCCTCTTCATCCAGAGCAGGCACAAAACAATTTTCTGCCGATACCAATTGCTGTTCTTCACCATCATTGATAATTAGCGCCGGCAAAATATCACTGATATCCAGCGCCTCGATTAATGCCAGATTCGCCTCTTCCTGCTCTTGTGTATTGGGGTAATACCGAAAACTATCCAACATCGGTGTATGCCTTGAAACCACATACAGCACGCCATCCACAACTCGGCTATCCAGATAATAACCCTGCCACTCCAGCTTCTGTGTTTCTCTCAGTGCAGTTGGATCATTCGCATTAAGAAAATGGATTGATGTTTTTCCTCCCTCCCATTTAGCATTCTCAGCCCATGCGCTCCAACCATAACTGTAACTGGTGTTAACACTCACCACCTGTACGGCGTTTTGTTCACGACTTCCACTGAGATACATGCCCTTTGTTGTGAGACCTTTTTCTGACAGCTCAATACTGCTTACCCACTCTGCAGTCGCTGGATTTTCTGAAGCTCGATGCACATGGATACGCGCCGGTTCTGCGGGGTTTGGATTAAAATAGGGAAGAAGACTGGCGTCATTGCCTACGGTTGCAGAAACTCCATCATTAACGAAATCCGCATCAGCGAGACCCGCTTCAGTGCCACACCAATTGAAGGGTATACTCGGCTGCTCGACTGTGAAAATATAGTGGCCGTCAAATTTCATTAAATCCGCCTCATCAACGCCAGCCTCAATCAGATTCGTTGAAGAATTATCCGCAGCATCCCCCGTACTGGCGGCTAGATCGCCATCAAACGCTTCGTCAACAGCTATTTCTGATCGAGTCATTCCTGGCGTTTCCAATACAGGACCATTGCCATAGTTCTGATTAGAGTTTAAGGAGCCCATTTCCCTAAAACTGGATTTTAGATGTTCAGTAAATTCCGCTGATGAACTCGCCTGCACCAGCATTTGTGCCGTTTCCTCATCGGAATGATTATTGCCGCTGCAAGCGGTCAAACCAACGGTCAAAGCAACCAAGCTTATCCCTATCTGTTTCATTTTATTTGCATTCATCACTATTAACCTGCTCATTCAACGAATCCCTTATCAACCGCTGCAACGCCCTATTATCATCCTGTCGATAATAGGATTCCCCAACAGCCCTGTACATGCACTTCACCAAAAATCATCAAAAAGGGAATTATTCCCTCGTTTACAGGGAAGTTTATGGGGGATTTTATCCCGCGTCAAGTAGTTCAGAATAAATTTGCAAGATTGCCAAATGCACAATTCAGCTAAAATGGCCGAATTTGAATTCAAAATCCCGGGTAATACCAAGGCCAGCTTCATAGCGTGGGGGTTAGCGTAGATTCGCTGTGGGACTATTCTTATGTGTCGTGCCCAAGTTGCTGGTTCTCTGGTAAAATGAAGAAATTTTTGAGCAAGGTAGATTTTCAAAAAAGTGTGTTTATGGTTTTTTTGATCTCGCCATTTTAGCGACGTTAATAGCGACGTTGGCGCCTGACCCTGAAAATGACGCGTATTTGAATAAGCGCTATCCGCTTGTCACTAAAGGTATTTAATATTAATAAACCAGTAAAACTGGCCATAAAGTCACAAATATAAGATTGACCTTTAGTAAAGTCTCTAGTATAAACTTTACTCAGCTTAGGTTTCGCTCCTCTATTAAGCGATATCATTAACCGCAACGCTAATATATCGACAGAAGCATCGATAACATAATAAATAAATGCAAAAAGAAATAATATAATATGCAAGCTAAGCCAGAAATCACTGCGCTAACTGGAATACGGTTTTTCGCCGCATCTTTTGTATTGCTTTACCATATCGAAATTATCTACGTCCATGATATGTTTCCAGAGTTTCGGAACATGTTATGGCTCTTTTTTGGTGGTGGTTATCTTGGTGTCGATCTGTTTTTTATTCTTAGCGGTTTTATTCTTTCCTACAATTACTCTGACACCTTTCGGGAAATAAAGTCCAAGGATTATTTTCTATTTCTATGTAAGCGTCTGGCACGAGTGTATCCCGTGCATTTGTTTACGTTACTAACCTTGGGACTCGCAGTTTTTACTCTTTACCAGGGGGGCGTGGATTACCCTGACAAGGAAGATTACACGCTGATAGGGTTCATCTCAAATCTGCTGTTGGTTCAAGCCTGGGAACTACCCATGCCCCATAACTGGAATAATGTATCATGGTCTATCAGCGCGGAATGGTTTGCTTACTTGCTTTTCCCCTTTCTGGCGATTGTATTTAGCCGCGCCACCTCTTACCGATCTATTATGGCACTACTGGTATTAAGCTATGTTCTGCTGATCACCGCGTTGTTGATTGCTCGTTATCAATTTGATTTTGCCCCCAGAGACGTGGGGCTTATAAGGTTGTTCTTCGAGTTTTCTATGGGAGTTTTACTACATAAATTGTTCTTTGCTTCGCCAGAAAAAAACCGAACAGAACCTCCAGCAATTAAATTCTGGCATTGGCTAATCGTACCGTTTTTGATTATCAGTTTTTGTATAGATATCTCTCTCATTTGGGCCGTACCGCTATTTTCCTGGCTTATTTTAGCTTCTGCGAGAAACCATTTAAGTTTTAATCATCTTCTGGTAAAACCCTCTATGGTTTACGGTGGCCAAATATCCTATGCATTGTATATGGTCCACGGTATGATTTTCGTCTGGATAACGCTCTACTTTTCTGCCTCGGAAATTGCAAGCTACGGCAATGCTGCCAGTATTGGCTTTATACTTGCGTACACAGCTACATCATATCTGGCAGCAGCTTTTGTTTATCACTACGTAGAGTCACCCTCACGCAATTTAATATTAAGCCGTTTAGCGGCAAGAAAACCTAAGGCTGAGAAAACTGCGGAACTCCTACAACCGTAGGCTTTTTCGGTAAGGTTATTATATAGACCTCTCCTCCCTGTTTTTTCGGCGAATAGGGTTGGTGAAAAGAGCAAGGATTAGTCTGGAAATTACTGATCTCAGTTCAACAACAAATCAGCAGGCTCCTTTGATAGGCACAATACCAATGGCTTCGCGTACTTGATCTAATAACTGAGCACTATGGGCCCTGGCTTTCTCTGCACCTGCCTGCAGCTGCGCTTCAACAAAAACAGGATTATCCATTAGCTCAAAATAGCGCTCCCGCGCCTCTTTTATCTGATCATCAATCAGTGCAAACAGTTCTTTTTTAGCTTGTCCCCAAGCAATGCCCGCAGCAAATTGCTCGCGCATATACTCTGTTTGCTCTTCATTGGCAAACGCTTCCCACACTTCAAATACTGTCGAGTCATCAACGAGCTTTGGCTCTCCCGGCTCCAGTAAATTTGTTTTTATTTTATTGATCGATTTTTTTAATTTTTTGGGCGTATCGAACAGCGCAATGGTATTACCATAACTTTTACTCATTTTGCGCCCATCCAACCCGGATAAAACAGCCACACTATCATCCACCACCGCCTCCGGCAGTGTAAAAATGTTGCCAAAATGATGATTAAACCGTTGTGCGATATCACGCGCCATTTCCACATGTTGAATCTGGTCCCGCCCCACTGGAATTTTTTCAGCGTTAAACATCAAGATATCCGCCGCCATCAATACGGGATAACTGAAAAGCCCCATGGTAATCCCCTTGTCCGGATCTTTGCTGCCGCTGTCTGCATTGTCCTGCACAGAGGCTTTATAAGCATGGGCGCGGTTCATCAAGCCCTTGGCGGTCATGCAGGTTAAAATCCAGGTCAGCTCCATAATCTCCGGTATATCCGACTGACGATAAAAGACCGAGTTAGAGGTATCCAACCCCAATGCCAACCACGTAGCTGCAATTTCACAGGTCGATTGTTTAATCTGTTCCGGGTCATGGCATTTGATAATGGCGTGGTAATCAGCCAGAAAATAGAAAGATTCAATATTGGGGTCGTGACTTGCCTCAATCGCCGGACGAATCGCACCGACGTAATTGCCAAGATGCGGAGTACCTGTGGTGGTAATGCCGGTCAAATAACGCGTTTTTGTCATATTCTGTCTATTACCTGCTGTTAACGATGGAGTTCACGAAGGCCCTGGAAAATGTATACTAAACTGGCGGCGGATTATAGCGTATTCGGATCAATAAGGGATTGAATTAGCTGCTGATAACGAGGCCGCAACGCCGGCCAGCCAAATTGCACAACCTTGGGTGGAGATAATTGTTGGTCTCGCTTTTGTTTAAGTCGTTGTTTCAGCTGCACCAACATACTGTCGATTTCCTTTTCGGGCTGTTCGGGAGTGGAGGTATAGCAATATTCCATACCGAAAATCTCGGGATAGGAAAGGCGCGCAGGCGCCAACGGCACACAACCGAGTGCAACCGCTTCCAGCATGGCGATGCCCTGGAATTCATGCCGTGTCGTTGATATGACAATATCAGCTTGGGAAAGCAGACGGTAATAATCTTGTGGATCGGGCAGATAACCCCAGTGCCATAGTGCATCTGGACAGTGCGTTTCCATAAATTGGCGCAAGTGTGCAAAGGTTTCTGGCTGCTGTCGAAAAGACTCTCCCAGCACCGCCAACCGGAAAGGAAACCGCTCCGCCTGCAGGGCTTTCACCAGATTCAGCAGTTGTTCCGGCCCTTTGTCATATTCCCAGCGGTGGTTCCATACCAAGGATAACAAGTCATCACATGCCGAAATCCCATCCGGCTGTTGCCACAACCCCTCATCCAGTGGCACCGGCAGCACTTGAGCATGATGCAGTTTATCGAGCAGATTATCGGGCACATGATCAGGCATTTTTTTTAACAACTGCGCTGCTCCCTGCATAAAACTATCTCTGTTATACCCGCTATTAAACACCAAACAATCCGCACACAGTGCCGTGTATAAACTCACAATCTGAGGTTCAATTCGCTGCATGGCTGACCCATGCTCACTAACCGGATAAACAAACTGGTTTTCATGACAGTAAACGAGCGTGGGCAGATGAGCCAGCGATGGCACAAAGCCTCTCAAAGATGACAAATCCACCATCGACGTACATATCAACGCATCGTAGGACTGCTGCAACACTTCCCGATGCGAAAACGCCCAGGTAAGGCTGTTGCCACGAATACGCCAATTGAAATACCGCGCAGGCAAGGTCAGCACTGTCCAATCATATTCAGGAAACGCCTTGACCAAGCCCTCACGCCAATATCGGTGACTGGCCGCATCATAGGCGGATAACAACAGTATACGCACAACTCTCCCTTTACCATTCTATTGCGTTTTGGTGACGGCTCCTCTAAGCTGCCGAGCATTTCTCGGACAGGCTCCTAGACCGCATTTAACATGAGAGAGTATTATGTCAGATTTTGAGACCCTTGAATTTGCTATCAGCGATGGCGTAGCTACGATCACCTTAAACCGCCCCGATGCTGCCAATGGACTCAATATGGCCATGGGCCGCGAATTAATGCTTGCGGCTATTCGCTGCGATGAAGACACCAGTATTCGCGCCGTCCTATTAAAGGCCAACGGCAAAATGTTTTGTGCCGGTGGTGACCTGAAAAGTTTTGCTGCTTATGGCGATGAGATTTCCTCCGCCATCAAGGAACTGACTACTTATCTGCATGCAGCTGTTTCCCGTTTTGCCCGCATGAAAGCGCCATTGATTATCGCAGTCAACGGCATGGCTGCCGGAGCCGGATTCAGCCTGGCAGTAACCGGCGATCTAGTACTGGCGGCAGAATCAGCCAAGTTTACCATGGCTTATACTGCAGCAGGTTTATCGCCCGACGGCAGCTCTAGTTATTTCTTACCTCGCTTAATTGGTCTTCGTCGCACTCAGGAACTCATGCTGACAAATCGCCGACTCAGTGCAGCCGAAGCTTTGGATTGGGGTTTGATCACCCGGCTTGTTGATGACGAACAGCTCGCAGACGAAGCTCTTAAAGTTGCCCAGCAATTTGCCCAAGGACCAACCAACGCATTCAGCACCGTAAAAAAATTGTTGCTCACCAGCAGCGAAAACAGCCTGGAAACACAAATGGAGCTCGAAGCACGCGGTATCGCCGCCATGACTACAACTGAGGATGGCCGCGAAGGCATTACAGCCTTTACCGAAAAACGCGTTCCCACCTACACCGGCAACTAGCCCGCATTTCTTACTGGGATTTCACGCTTTGTTTTCGACATCACTATGCAAGAAATCTACGGATTAAAGACTGTTTTCCCTGCTAAAGGTTTTACCGGGTGTTATGCAGCGCTGTCCCAGTTCAGCAACATTGTTTCATCGTCAGCCAGTTGGGACCGAGAACCTAAACGCTGCCCTTCTCTATATAGAGTATTACGCACCCAAAGTCGTATGGACCTGGAGTAACCCTAACTTCGCACAAGGCATCGGATCGAAGTCTGGCTACCTGTGTTTGTGAACCGTTGCTCCAAGCCGGTATTCTTGACACTGATTGATACTAATATCTATCTGTTTCCAATCTCAATACGCTTGTCCATGGTATTGCTACCGCCAGCTGCGCCTCAATGCAAAGGACTGTTTGAGTGCCAGCGAGTTCCGTAGCGCAGTGTTGCCACAATGCCATCCAGAATCGTTTCGATATTTTTCAATACTTTTATCGCATTCCCAATCACTAGCAACTGATCTCAATCACTTTGTGCAGCAATGGATAGCTCACCCGCCATGAGCCACCATCTTCGCAATCAATCCCGACGGTTTTTTGATTCAGCCTAACCACTTTTCCAGATTTTTCACCGCCATCACGATCCAGAAATCCCACCGTATCCCCGATGCTGATTTCATTGCGAGTCAACCCCTCTCGTTGCGTCTTTTCGATGGCAACATCACTGCCACGAATATTGATCATATACAGCGGGATCAACCACCGTTTCTGATCCTCCACCGTGCACACAGACACTTTCGTTTGCTTGATCTGCTCTACAACAGCCTGATGCATTCCTTTTTTCCCCGGCATCATAAAACTCAATTGTTTGCCCCAAATGCAGTTTGGATTTTATCTCAATAATACGCTTGGGGTCGTTCATCATATTCTCAATAGCAATCGACAAACGAAACAGATCGAAGGCGCTGGCCTGTTCCAAAGCATTAATAATCTCTGAATAATTCATAGCTTCAACTACTGCACAAAGCGAAAAAATTCCTGTAATGCCAGATAGAAATACCAAGCATCCTTGCTACCAGCTGTTTCGCGAATGGAGTGCATGGCGAAGGTCGGTACGCCAACATCAAGGGTTGGCACCCCCAATTCCGCCGAAGTAATAGGACCGATCGTGCTACCACAGGACATATCGCTACGCACAACAAAAGATTGCACGGGCACTTCCATGCGCTCACAGAGATAACGAAACAAGGCCTGCGTTTCACTGTTTGAGGCGTATCGCTGATTGGCATTCACTTTGATCACCGGACCCGCATTAAGACAAGGACCGTGATTATCGTCATGCTTGTCAGGAAAGTTGGGGTGTACCGCATGGGCATTATCAGCTGAAATCATGATTGACTGATCCATGGTACGTACAAGCGCCACATAATCGCCCAGAATTCGCTGCAAAACACTTTTCAGCATTGGCCCCTGCGCGCCGGTCGCAGTGGCACTACCAACTTCTTCATGATCATTACAGACCAGCAAAGTCGTATAAGATGAATTGGCATCCAGCAGGGCTTTGAGCCCCACATAGCAACTCAACAAATTATCCAGGCGGGCACAGCTGATAAAATCATCTTGCAAACCGACAATATCACCGGGCTGATCGTCATAGAGACATAATTCATAATCCAGCACTCGGGATACTTCACATTCAGGATGCTCCTCCAACAGTTCCAATCGCAAGATTTCCCTGAAATCCACCTCTTCACTCGACAGCACACTCAGCAGAGGTGGAATATCTTTCTGCGGATTGATCGAGCGGTTTTTGTTTGCCTCTCGGTCCAAATGAATAGCCAGGCTGGGCAAAATCGCGATGGGACGCTTAAAATCAATCAGTCGGCTTTCTATCTCTCCCTCTTCATTGACAAACGTTAGCCGCCCGGCCAAGCTGAGGTCACGATCAAACCAGGGATTCAACAAAGCGCCGCCATAGACTTCCACACCCAGCTGCAAATACCCTTTCTTGCAAATTTCCGGCTGTGGTTTCACCCGCAAACAAGGACTGTCGGTGTGTGCTCCAAGCATGCGCATGCCATGCTCCAGTGGATCATTTTCTCCCTGGATAAACGCAATCAGGCTGGAACCGTTACGCACCACATAATAACGACCACCCGGTTGCAATTGCCATTCATCCGCTTCGTATAATTGCTCAAAACCCTGCTGCTTTAAACGCAGCGTCATCTGTTCAACGGCATGAAAAGGCGTTGGTGCACTGCCGATAAAATCGAGCATCTCCAGATTAAAATGATGATGAGGCATGATGTCTTTCCCGTAAGCTGTTGTTATCGAAACTTATATCCCTTGCTTGAGGGCCCTAAGTTTCCTCTATTCGAATAGCGATTTCCAGCCGCTGATCAGGTCTTCGAGCATTAAGTACAGACAGGGAACAAGAAACAGGGTAATCGCGGTTGATATCAAGACACCAAAGGACAAGGCGATCGCCAGCGGCACAAACATATCCGTCGCCAAACTGGAGGAAACCATTAAGGGCATTAGCCCCATAAACGTTGTGATGGACGTCAGCACTATTGGGCGAAAACGCACCGCCCCGGCTGCACTCACCGCCTTGTACAAATCATCGCCCTGCTGACGCTGCCGATTGATATAATCCACCAGCACCAAACTGCCGTTGACCACCACACCGGACAGGGCCACGATACCAATCACTGAAAAAAACATCAGGTCACGCCCCATCAAATAGTGGCCAATAATCGCACCAATGGCACCAAAGGGAATCACACTCATGATAATCAAGGGCTGAAAATAGGACCGCAGTGGTATGGCCAGCAGTGCATAGATGACGAGCAGCGCCAACATTGCAGTTTTAATAATACCACTCATGGCGTGCGCTCGTTCTTCCGCCTCGCCCGCCAGCCCGTATTCGATACCACTGAACTGCTGATCGATATCATCCAGCACATTTTGCTGCAGCGAATCGAGCACTTCCTCCGGGCTGGTAATTTCTCTGTCAACATCGCCAATCACCCGGATAATGCGTTGGCCATCTTCGCGTTTTATCGTTGTATAGCCTTGGCCAAGCTGCACGTTGGCGACACTGCCAAACGGTACTTCAATACCGTCCTTGGTGCGAATGCGCATATTTTCTAAATCGCCCACAGAGCGCCGCTGCGCATCGGGAAAACGCACCATGACCCGGATATCGTCCTTGCCTCGCTGGATTCGCTGGGCTTCCTGCCCATAAAATGCCTGACGCACCTGACGTCCCAGATCCTCCGTAGTCAAACCAAGATTCCGCGCTTCAGGTAAAAGCGATAATTTGAGTTCCTGTTTTCCCCCGCGAAACGTATCCGTTACATCATAGACGCCGTCGTAACGCACCAGGAAATCACGCACTCGGTTAGCCGCCTGTTTCAGCTGCGTAAAGTCAGGACCACGCAATTGAATATCGATGGGTTTGCCCGCGCTGAAGGCATCGGCGCTATACGTCAACTCCACTGCGCCAGGAATCGATCCGGTCAGCTCACGCCAGCGATTGGCAATCTGTGAAGGTGGCACGCCGTCATATTCAGCAGGCAAATCCAGTTCCAAAGCCACTTCCGCAAAATAACTGCCGCTTTCTTCATGGTGTTCAATACTGCTTTTGGCCAACTGGGCGCCAATGGATGACATCACATGCTTGACTTTGCTCGCCTCTCCCGGCACCAACGCCTGGTCCATTTCCTGTTTCAGTTGCCTGGCTGCTTGCTCCAATTGTCTAACCGCTTTTTCCGTTGCCTCCACAGCACTGCTCTGAGGCAGTGCAACATTGGCATAAATACGCTCTCCTTCAACGGAGGGAAAAAACTGGAAGATGATTCTGCCACTGGCCATCATCGCGACCACAATAATAACAATTGCCACGCCAATTGCCGTGGCCAAATAACGCCACTGCAACACCTTGATTAAAAAAGGTCGATAGTGTTCATTTGCCAAGGTTTCCATCGCCAACGAAATACGGTTTTGAAATCGCTCCCAAAACTGACCCACGCCGGACAGAAACCCCAGGGATTTTTGCCGCCTATGGGCCAGATGTGAGGGCAGTATCAATTGCGATTCCAACAGACTAAAGGTCAGCGCTACAATCACCGTCGCACCAATCACGGCAAAAAACGGCCCCATGGTCGCTGGAATAAACATAATCGGCGTAAACGTTACCATGGTAGTTAACACTCCAAAAATAACGGGCAGATAGACTTCATGGGTACCATCTACCGCAGCATCTCTTGGTGACTTGCCCATCTGTTCATGGGCATGAATTCGCTCTCCCACCACAATCGCATCATCAACCAATAATCCCAGCGCTAAAATAAACGCCATGACAGACAAGGTACTGATGGATATACCAAGCACTGGAAACCAAATCAACGCGCCTAGCAGCGCAATGGGGATACCTGCAGCAATCCAGAAGGCCAGTCTGAATTTCAGAAACAGGGCCAACATCAGCAATACAAGTATCAATCCGTTGATGGCGTTTTTTCTTAACACTTGCAAGCGGTCTACCAGATCCTGCGACTCATCTTTCCAGATCGTCAGGGAAATGCCTTCAGGCATCTCATGGCGAGCCTGCTCGACATAGCCCTTAACCTTGTCAGCAATATCCAGCACATCCTCTTCGCCAATGCGTCTCACTTCCACCACAATGGCTGGATCACCGTCAAAATGCGCGCGCAAATCAGTGTCTTCAAATCCATCGATGACCGTTGCGATATCGCCAATCCGCAGGTTGGTTCCATCGCTACGTGTCAGCACGACGATCCGTTCGAAATCAATCCCGTGATACGCTTGCGCCTTTGTGCGCAAAGAAATCTTGCCGCCCTGGGATTTAATTACACCGCCAGGCAAATCCAGCGAGTTTTGTCGGATCGCGTTCACTACCTTATCGAAGGTCAGGCCATAGCGTCGCAGTGTTTGCTCCGATATCTCAATGGCAATCTCATAGGGTCGCACATAACTCAAACTGACCTGCGATACACCGCGCAAATCCGCCAGGTCATCCCGTATTTGTTCTCCCAGCGTATTCAGTGTGCGTTCATCAGCCTGACCGGAGACAACAATCTGAAGCACATTCGCAATAATGGTTAACTCTGAGACGACAGGCTGTTCTGTTTCAGCGGGAAAACTATCGATGCCATCGACTTTACTTTTGATATCATTGAGCAGCTTGGCCATATCTGCATCTCTGGTCATTTCAATCGACACCGTACAGACACCTTCTGCCGCATTGGATTTGATCGTGTCGATGCCAGCTCCACCCTCAACAGCCTCCTCAATGCGCACACAGATTGCCCGTTCGACTTCTTCAGGCGTCGCTCCCAGATAAGGCACACGAACCTGGATAATATTGGTGTCGACGTTGGGAAATTCCTCCTGGTATATCGTTGGTAGAATCAACAGACCACCACCGACCAGAATCATCATAAACAGATTGGCCGCAACCGGATTATCAACAAACCAGGCAATGATCGACTTCATTGCGGGTTTGTCTCTTCTAACACTGCATCTGATGCAAACTTCAGCGGATTAACCCGCATACCGTCCACCACCACTTGCAACGGCGAAATACAAACCCACTCTCCGTCACTTAAACCTTCTGAAATCAATACTTGTTCATGTTGCAAACGCAACAGGCGTACATCGCGAAAATGCAGACGATTTTCCTTATCCAGCACCAGTACTCGGTTGTTGTCGCGAACCGCAGCCCGAGGCAAGGTGACAATATTCTCAACATAACGGCCCTTAATCTCTACTGTAACAAACAGTCCAACGGCCAGAGGTGGCTGAGTCTCGCTGACGTCATTTTTCACTCTCACCACGCCATAAAACATGCGACTTGCCGAATCAACCTCAGCCTCCATACGCACCAGTGTCCCTTGCCACTGAAAGGATTGATTCGCATAACGGGCTCTGACCTCAGCAGGTGGTGCTTTATCCGCCGCAAGCTGACCACTACTGAAAGTATCAAGATTGAGATAAGCAAATTGCGTGTTGGCAATCGGCACACGAATTTCAACATAATCATCAGCGTAGATTTTTGCGATGATTTCTCCACGGCTAATAAATTGCCCGAGGTCCACCGTTTCGCTGCGCACCCTTCCTGAAAATGGCGCCTGCATCTTCGTGCGCGTTAAGTCACGCCTGGCTTGTTGTAAATTGAGTTGCGCTTCATTTAAACCCGCTTCAGCCACCTGATAAACACGTTTAGCCTGATCAAACTGACTCTGACTAGCCAGCTGCTGCTTAAACAACTTCTGCACTCGCTGATATTCTGAATCAGCAGCCCCGAGCTCTGCCTTCGCCTTGACCACCGCTGACTCCGCTCGTGCGACCGCAGTCTGGTAATCTCCTTCATCAATACGCAGCAATATCTGACCTTCTGTGAACTGCCCTCCACTGACCAAAGCCGGCGACATCCATACGACACGTCCAGACACTTCAGGCACGAGAGTACTTTGATTACGCGGCGCTACTGTGCCCTGAGTCGTCACGGAAAGCTGCACGGCTTGTGGTTGCACCTGGCGAACCGTTACTGTGGTGTATATGGGCTCGGTTTTCTGCGGCTCCAACCGGGGTTTGTTCAACATCATCAGAGCAGCAATAATGATTGCGCCTGACAAAACCATTAGTGGCAGCAAAATTTTACGATTCATCATGTCATCACTATTTTCAAAACAAAAACAGATTAAAAAAAGAGCCAACTAGTCTAAATCAGTCTGGCAGGGCTGGGGTGTTACGGTACGTTAATTTGCCGCACAGAAAGTACGACATTCATCGCAAATAATGTTGATTTTCAGACAAAAACGTCAATGCCGGCCAATTCACCGGCTGATGCATCAGCGGGAGTGCTTGCCGTCTGCAAGTATGTGTTCAGGGCATGACGACTGTTTGCAGGAAGCTCTTCAAAGTTTGGAACACGTTGAAAATGAATGTTTTCTGTCGCTGATCGAGCTTCAACCCGTTGCTGAGCGCTTAGCTGGCTTGACTCTCGTTCAACAACCGATTCTCTTTCATTTTCAGGAACGACAGCCAGGTCCTGAGACAGACGCAAATTATCAGCAGATTCACGCTGGCCACGCGCTGCATTTTCCCGTGATAACGGTGAATTGAATTGAACCGGTAATGCGCTGGATGATACTTGCACGCTCTTAATCTCTTTGAGCAGGCTGTTTCTGATAGTATAGCCATTCAAAAACGGCTGTAAACCACTGGCAGATGGAAGTAGCTTAAGCAGCTGCG
Source organism: Gammaproteobacteria bacterium (assembly GCA_003353945.1). GTDB lineage: Bacteria > Pseudomonadota > Gammaproteobacteria > Pseudomonadales > PIVM01 > PIVM01. The sequence continues at coordinate 39,015 of PIVM01000014.1, read as the reverse complement.
ATCAGTGCAAATAACAGCACTCCCAGTCCCAGTCGGTATAACACAAATGGCATAAAACCAATCCTGTTTATGAACTGCAAAAACAGGTAGATACAGACATAGGCAACTAATGCTGAGACCATCATACCCGTAACTAGTTCAATCCAGGGAACGGGTTGTGCCGCCTCCACCAGTTCGAACGTTTTCAATCCACCCGCCGCCAATATCACTGGAATAGATAGCAAAAAGGAAAATCTTGCTGCTAACTGGCGGTCCAAACCCATAAACAAAGCGGCTGTCATAGTGATACCAGAACGTGAGGTACCAGGCACAAGCGCTAAGGCCTGGGCAAAGCCGATTACCACTATGGCAGTCCAGTTCAGGGCAGTCCAATTCACATTCTCACTGATCTGTGTGCTATCGGCAGATTGTGACTGCTGTCGACGTTGAGAAACTCGATCCGCCCACCACAGTAGTAGACCATAAAATACGGTGGTGGTGGCGATCACCGTGGTGGAGCGAAAATAGGTTTCCATATAATCGTTTATTAATAAACCCACAACAACTACAGGGATTGTTGCCACAATGATCGCCCAGGCCATATGGCTCTCAGTATTTGCTGGTCCACCGGTGATCTGTCGCCACCACGCCACCACCATATTAATAATATCTCGATAAAAATAACTGATCACAGCCACTAAAGAACCGACATGAGTGGCCACATCAAAGGCCAAGCCCTGATCTGGCCATCCCAACAATTCGCTGGGCAAAATCAGATGTGCAGAACTGGATATGGGTAGAAATTCTGTTAAGCCCTGCACAAAGGCCAGTATCAGCACCTGAAATAATTCCACTTTATCTCCTGTCACTCCGCTTATTGTTCTTCCAGTTTTTTCCAGGCCGATTCTGTACGCAAATAAACCGGCACAGCCTGTTCTGCTGAAACAGTCTGTCCTGACCGCCACAATTCACCTGCGATGGTCAGTACGTCACATGCCCTCGGTAACGCAGCATTATTCAAGGACTTCGTCTTGATCCCAGCATCCAGCAGGAATGGATGTAGCAACTCACTGCCGTTACCGAGCAAATGCAATCCCGGTGATTGCATGAGAAGGTCCAGCACCGGAAAGCTTTCTGGCCTGCAAATGATTTCTTCGGTTTGCGCAATACACTCCCCCCCCGCCAGGGTATATAGGGCGCAATAAATTTCGCCCATGCGTGCATCCAGCACCGACAAGATCTGATTCCCCTCAACCGCATCAAAACGTATCACTCCTAGCGCCAGCGCTTGCAAAGTCGATACACCAATGACAGGCAACTCTGCACCAAATGCCAAACCCTGCGTAACGCCTGCCGCAATACGCAGACCGGTAAATGCGCCTGGTCCGCGTGAAAAGGCAATGGCATCCAAATCCTTGACTCGAAGTTTGTAGTTATTCAACAAGCTGTCGATCATCGGCAACATACGTTGCGCATGCCCTCGTGGCGCCTCTTCAAACAATTCTTCAGTTTGCCCATCAATAGTGACTGCCACTGAACAGGCATCTCCAGAAGCTTCTAGTGCTAGCAGTTTTGTCATTTGTTTATTTGATCTCGTGTTATCCCGTCTCACATAAAAAAGCACAGACTTTGTTGATATCTTCTTCAATTGGCATTGCTGGCAGGCTGTCGATAAACAGTGGCCCGTACCAACGAGTAAAGAGCCGGGGATCAGCAATAACCAAGACTCCCCGGTCACTCTCTTTTCTGATTAAACGACCGCAGGCCTGGCGTAAACGCAATATGGCGGCCGGCAATTGGTAATCGGTGAATAAATTTTTTCCCAATGCTTTATACACTTTTTCTCTGGCGAGAATATTTGCCTGCATCGGTGGATCAAACGGCAAGCGATCTACCACAACACCGTTGAGGTCGTAATCTGCCAGATCCAAGCCTTCCCAAAAACTGGCGGTTGCCAATAATACACCACTGAGCGCTGTCTTAAACTGTTTTAATATATAGCTCTTATTCTCCGATCCCGGTCGAAACACTTTTGTCTTCACCGTTGCCGTCAGCAATTGATAATAAACGTCCAACGCTGCATGACTGGTTACCAGAAAAAGAAACTTCATATCGTTATCAGCCAATAAATCACGTAATTGCTCAATAAGATGCTGACAATAACCCGCATCATCAGGATTGAGAGTAATGCCCGGCCGGTACAACATGGCCTGACGTCGGTAATCAAACGGCCCTTCAATTCGGTGAAAATCCTGTTGTTCATTATCGGTAGTTGATGCGCTGCAGACTTCATCCAAGGTCGCTGACGTGTAAAGCACACAATGCACTTTATCCAGGTAATCATTGATCTGCTCTAAAGTATTCAAGGGCAATGTCTGCAATCGGATTACTGACCCTGCCACCTCCGAATAGGCATAGTGCTCTTGTTCCGGATCAGCGCGACAGCTTATCCAGCGCCGGAGCATTACGTTCTGCCTCTGTAAGCGTCGTCGCATTGGTTTAAGACGCAGATCTCTTTGCTCAACGATAAGTAGCGCTTTCTCCAGTTTCATCAACTGTACAAATAAAGCTTTTAGGCCAAGCAATAAATCGTCGCCCTCAACCACTGCTAATGCATTTAGCAATTGACGTGCCTTTTGGTAATAGCGGGGTATTTCTGGCTGATCCGCCAGTGCTTCTTTTGCGATGAATTCAAACTGACCGAGCCATCGGGCACATTGTGCACTGTGCCAGCTTTCAGACAATTCCATTTCTGCCTGATCGACAAGCCGATGCGCTTCGTCAACAACCAACACATCATCGCCCGACAAAAGAGGCTCACCCGCTTTTTGTTGAGCCTGCAATTCACAAATCAGTAAATGATGATTAATAATGAGTATATCGGCATCGACCGCTTTGTTACGCGCCTGGTAAAAAGGGCAGCGGTAATAATGAAGGCATTTCTGATCAAGACATTCTCCCGCTGAAGCCGTTACCAGGGGCAATAGCTGTTCGTTAAAATTCTTGAAACATAGCCGTGTTAACTCACCGCTACCTGATGAACGCCAACGCAATAACAAAGACTGAATCCATTTCTGCGTCTTTTTGCTCGATCTCAACGCTCCCGTCAGATGCATTTCTGCGACATAGGGACAAAAATAATTTTTTCGCCCCTTTAGCGTGACAACATTCTTGCTGACACCCAATGCATTCATCAAGGTTGGCGCATCCCTGATCAACAACTGTTCCTGCAGCAATTTGCTGGCCGTGGATATTACCGCACGGTGCTTGCTCTGCATAAACAACGGTGCCAAATAAGCGTAGGTTTTGCCAACGCCAGCGGCCGCCTCAATGGTAATCTGACCGCCACAAGACAATTTATCGGCAAACAATTCGGCATACTGTTGCTGCCCACTGCGAAACCGATAATCGGATATTTTTTCCGATAACAGCCCGCCAGGTTGCCAAATCGCGTTGATGTCGTTATTGTTCACGCCTACCTACTAAGGTGGATAAGAAGTATGCATTTATTGTAAATCATTCCCGCTGTGTAATGGGTAATACATGACAATTTCGGCTGTAATATTGGCCGGTGGCCAAGGCCGACGTTTTGACCACCAGGATAAAGGTCTGATCGAGTGGCGTGGACGCTGGTTGATACAGCATGTTATCGATCGTCTGGCACCGCAGACAGATCAAATTATTATCAGCTGCAATCGCAATCAGGATATCTATCAAACGCTGGGACTTCCACTCGTCAAAGACAAGCTAGCAGGGTATCAAGGTCCTTTAGCAGGCATCGATTCAGCGATTGAGCAATGTTCCTCTGATTATTTGTTTATTTGTCCCTGTGACAACCCGCTTGTCTCTTCTAATATCGTGTCCACACTCTATGAGGCATTACACAATAATTCAGCAGATATGGCAGTGGCACACGACGGCAACCGTTTACAATATCTGGTCGCCCTTTGGGATTTGCGGATATGCCAGAAAGAATTGAGCCTATTTTTGCACAATGGGGGCACAGCAGTAAAAGACTGGTACAAAACTCGACAAATCATTGAAGTTGACTGCTCTTCACAAGCATCGCAATTTATTAATGTCAATTTTCCAGAAGATCTACACAAGCTCGATTGCGACTAACCCAGAAATCACATCCTCGAGCGTGGCGCCATAACCCAAATCTCTCATAAGACGGCAGTTCGAGTTGTGAGCAATTCTGGCTAGAATCGCGAAATTGAATTTGGAATTGTTTTTCTGATACTTCACCGCTATATCGACTCATCAAATACAAAGCATAAAAAAACCCCTGCTCAATGAAAGCAAGGGTTCAATAGTACTATAACGGTGAAAGCTTATTTCTTTGCTGCTTTCTTCGTTGCTGTACGACGCTTGGCTGGCTTTGCAGCAGCTTTTTTAGCCGGTTTAGCCGGGCGTTTTTTCTTGGTAGCCGATTTTTTTGTGGCTGCCTTTGCCTTTGCAGCGGCTTTACGCTCGGCTACCTTCGCTCTTGCAGCCGCTTTACGTGCAGCTATTTTTGCTCTGGCAGCCGCTTTTTTCTCCGCTATTTTTGCTTTAGCGGCTGCTTTCTTTTCAGCGGCAGCGACTTTAGTCAGCACTTTCTTGGCATCAGCCTTTGCCTTAACCGACAACTTTCTTTCTGCAGCTTTCAGCTTTTTGTTATCAGCAGCAGTACGACGCTTACGCCACTGCGTTTCAAATGCAGCAACAGCCCTGGCTAAATCAGCATCCGCCTTAGCAGCCATAGCTTGTTTGCGTGCTGCAGTTTTGTCTTTTACTGAAGTCAGTGCTGCTTTTGCACTAGCTTCTGCCTGAACTCGAGACAAACGCATTTTTGCCTCTCCTACTTTGCCTCGCAGAACACTCAGCTTGGCTGCTGCTTTGCTAGCTTGAGCAGAAGCTCTTTTCGCTGCATTCTTATCAGCAGCTTTTTTCGACTTCGCTGCTTTCTTCTTGGCAGCTAATGTGTCTTTCTTTGCACTCGCCACTTGCTTGGCTTGTGCCGCAATATCCTTCTGCAATTTAGTTAAAGTCTCCTGAACTTTAGCCACTACCGGAACAACCGCTGCACTTGCAGCTTTTACAACTCGTTTTTTGGCAGGGGCCTTCTTTTTCGATTTGGCCATTACGGTTCTCCTAAAAAAATTCGCGTCATTACGCATAGACATCAGTAATGACGATAGCACAGAAAATAATTTGTACACAAAAAATGCAAATATTTTATTGCTTTTCTGCACTTTTTTCCCATTTTCCTTGAAAAATCACCGATAAAATTCTGATTCGGCGTATTTTTTTACGAACTCAATTAATAACGATGTTGTAAAATCGCGCTCATTATGTAGAAAAAATCCGAAATGATTTTGTTTTTTTATCTCTCTTCAGAAGAATTTGGCATGCCAAAACGCTGTTTGACAATATTTTTCATCACCAATATATGATCTGGTCGATCATTAAGACAGGGGATCAAACGCAACTGCTCACCCCCTGAAGACTCAAATATAAACCGATTTTCTTCAGAAATTTCGTATAGCGTTTCAATACAGTCTGAAGAAAACGATGGACAAACCACATCAATTCGCTTAATCCCCTGCTTAGCCAATGTTACTAATAGTTCTGATGCATAGGGTTTCAACCATTCCATTTTCCCTACATTGGACTGAAAACACATCTGCCACTGCTTTTTGTCCAGATTTAAATCTTCCGCCAAATTATGTGCCGTCTCAGTGCAATGCTCCAGATAGGGATCTCCTTTATCAACATAGGCCTGTGGGATACCATGAAATGACATCAGTAATAAATCCGGATTATCTTGCTGTCCCCAATATTCAAGCACACTAGCGGCTAAAGCTTTTCTGTAATCCGTCAGTGAATAATAGGATTTTACGATACTTAAATCCGGCTGATTACGAAGTTGCAACATCGTCTTAGCAAGCAAATCATAAACAGCGCCTGTCGTTGTCGCAGAATATTGCGGAAATAAGGGTAACACGAGCACTCTTTCCATATCCTGATCTGCTAGTGAGGCAACCACTGTATCCACACGGTTTTCCATGTAAGTGCTGCAGTTAAACACTCTTATCTGCCCTGTCCCCACATCATCATCCAGCATTTTCTGTAGCAGTTGTGTTTGTTTTCCAGCTATCAGGCGCAGAGGCGAATCTCCATATTGCGCCCACAATTGTTGATAAATTTTACCGATTTTTGCTGGCCGGAAAGGCAATATGATGACATTTAGCACACACCACCACACAACTCGTGGAGCCTCAACCACACGAGGATCTGACAAAAACGCCCGTAAAAATTGCCTGATGGATTTTGCTGTTGGTGCTGCTGGTGTACCAAGGCTTACCAGCAATACTGCAAATTTGCCCTTTGTTGAGTTCATCTAACCCTCCTCTTTAGCAAAGGCTGTAGAAAAGTTTGTAGCCAAAGTTGACACGCAAAAAAACAATCAGCCAAAAAAAAGACCCTGGCAATAGGGCCTTTTCCTGAATTTGACATCATTAAACCAAGGCTGTAAACATTTTCTCCTTGATTTGATCTACTCTGCCCACGCCTTCAATAGCATGATACTGCGTACCTTCCAGTTCTTTATAAAATATCACCAATGGCTCAGTCTGTTCATGGTAAATGACCAAGCGCTTGCGCACAGTCTCTTCCTTATCATCATCCCGCTGCACCAAAGGATCTCCTGACTCATCATCAAGGCCTTCTATCTTTGGTGGATTATGCTCAATATGATAGACACGACCTGAGGCAGCATGAACTCGCCTTCCGCTCAATCGACTGACTATTTCTTCGTCTTCTACAGCAATTTCGACCACATGATCAATGGCAACACCGGCTGAGGTAAGGGCTTCGGCTTGAGGGATCGTGCGTGGAAACCCATCAAATAAAAATCCATTAACACAATCTGGCTGCGTAATACGCTCTTTGACTAAAGCGATGATAATATCATCGGAAACCAGACTGCCAGAGTTTATTATATCCTTCACCTGCAACCCCAGATCAGTACCGGCCTTTACTGCAGCTCGCAGCATATCACCCGTAGATATTTGCGGTATAGTGTATTTCTCAACTATAAACTGCGCCTGCGTTCCCTTACCTGCTCCTGGAGCGCCTAACATAATCACACGCATAATATATTTACTCCCGACCAGTATTGATAACACAAACTGCCATCAATACCGCTACTCTTGTATATTTTTTTTAGTCTTTACAAGTGGAGCAACGATACACAGGTCATGACTTAATCTCAAGCGTAGGAATTCACTTTGCGACGTGGCCTTTTGACTAATTTAGGGCTTATTTGATCCGATCGTTATTTAAACCGACAATTTGACAATCAAAGCACCTCATACCCATGTAAAACCACCTAATGAATTACTATTTATACGGAAATTCATTCCTTATTTTTGGCCTGCTGCCAAAGCTGATCCATCAGGTCAATACCCGCCTTTTCAATCGCTACACCTTGCTCAACCAATTGTTCTTCAATAAAACGAAATCGGCTTTCAAATTTTCTATTACTGCGACGCAGACATTTTTCCGGATCTTTTTCAAGGTGTCTGGCAAGATTGACACAGGCAAACAATAAATCTCCCAACTCCTGTTCTTGTTGATCAACATCCTCAAGCTCTATAGCTTCTTCCAATTCTGCTATTTCTTCTTTTAACTTAGTCCATACACCGTGAATACCATCCCAATCAAAATCAACACTGGCAGCCCTTTTTTGCAATTTTCCAGCTCTTATCAAGGCCGGCAGGGCAACCGGAATATCAGCCAATAAGCCTGATTGTGATTTGGCTTTTCGCTCTTGTGCTTTTATCAGTTCCCAGTTTTTCTTGATCTGCTGCTCATCCAGCAGCTTACTCTCAGGAACTGACTCAATAAAGCCCTTAGGAAAAACATGGGGATGACGGCGCAATAACTTCTGCACCAAACCATCCACGACTTGCTCAAAATTAAAATCTCCCTGCTCCTTTCCAAGTTGACTGTAAAAAACAACCTGAAATAACAGATCACCCAATTCCTCCTTCAAATGTGGATAATCTTCTCTCTCAATCGCATCAATCAGCTCATAGATTTCTTCGAGTGTGGAAGGAACAATACTTTGTAAATCCTGTTTTTTATCCCAGGGGCAACCCGTGTCGGGATCACGCAAGCGGCCCATCACCACTAAAAGGTCCTCTAGCCCATAAATCTGCGTATTAGACATCAGTGCATACCTACTCTGACACGATACACATTGACAACGTTTGGCAGGCCATTGAGTTTACTCAACAAAATACCGAGCATATCCAAGCCGCCGATCTCAATAGTCAATCGCAAAATAGCTGTGCTGTCATTTGAGTTCGCTTGAGTATTGACTGATATCAGATTGACATTTTCACTGGCCAGCAAAATCGTCACATCTCGTAACAGACCGTGCCGATCATAAGCTTCAATCACAATATCCACTGGGTAGGTTTGCTGCTCCTCACCCCAATCGACCTGAATAATCCGTTCCGGCTCCTTTTCCTGCAGCTGCAAAATTTGTGTGCAATCCTGTCGATGAACACTGACACCTCGACCTTGAGTGATATAACCGGTAATTGCATCGCCTGGAAGAGGTTTACAGCATTTTGCAAGTTGCGTCAGCATATTACCAACGCCACTGATTGTAATATCAGATTGTGTTCGCGACGACGAAGGCGCTCGCCATTGTGGTGATAATTCAATTTGTTTATTAACATCGCCATCAACCAAAGACTGGGCAGCATGAAGCACATGTCCCGGTCCAAGATCACCCGCCCCCACTGCGGCAAACATGTCGTCAACACTATTAAAATGCACTTTTCTGGCCACCTCACGATAATCGATGCTGGTCAACGCCAAACGTTTGAATTCTTTTTCCAGCAGTAGGCGACCAGTAGAAATATTGTGCTCCCTATCTTGTTCTTTAAACCAGTGTCTAACTTTGGCACGCGCTCTAGGTGTATTTAAATAACCCAGACTAGGCCGTAACCAGTCACGGCTGGGAGTGAAATTCCTGCCTCGAATAATTTCCACTTGCTGGCCGGTTTCCAATTGATAAGTCAAGGGTACGATACGGCTATTGACCTTGGCTCCACGACAACTGTGTCCAACTTCAGTATGAATACGGTAGGCAAAATCCAGCGGAGTCGCACCATGGCTCATTTCAACAACATGGCCATCCGGCGTAAAAACATAGATGCGATCATCGTTGATATTTGCAGAAAATGCATTTTGGATATCAGATTCCTCACCAGCCTCTTCATGCCAGTCAAGCACCTGTCGTAACCAGGCAATTTTCTCCTCATAACTATCGCTCCTGGCTTTTTTATCTGCCCCCTTATAACGCCAGTGCGCGCAAACACCAAATTCGGCTTCCTCATGCATATCATGAGTACGAATCTGCACCTCCAGCACTTGACCGCTTGGACCGATCACCGCCGTATGTAAAGATCGGTAGCCGTTATCTTTCGGGTTAGCGATATAATCATCGAACTCTTTGGGAATATTCCGCCAAAGCGTGTGTACAATTCCCAGCACGGTATAACAATCTTTCACTTCCGGTACGAGTATTCGAACCGCACGTATATCATAGATTTCGGAAAAACCGATGCGCTTATAATTCATTTTCCGCCAAATACTGTATATATGTTTGGCGCGCCCTGTCACAAGACCCTCGATATTGACCCGTTTCAATTCTGTCAGAACCGTATCAATGACTTCGTCAATATAGCTTTGACGGTCTATACGCCGTTCGTCCAGCAATTTGGCAATTCGCTTATACGCATCGGATTGCAAATAACGAAACGCCAGATCCTCCAACTCCCATTTGATATGGGCAATTCCCAATCGGTGAGCCAAGGGGGCATAGATCTCAAAAACCTCCTTTGCAACCACTTCCCGTTTTTTATCGTTGTTTTTAACCGCTCGTATGGCACAGGAACGTTCGGCCAGTTTGATCAATGCCACACGCACATCATCAACCATCGCAACCAGCATCTTGCGCACATTTTCACTTTGTATGTGGCCATCGCCCAACACTTGCTGGTCATTCTTCGCCAGCGGCGTGATGGACGCCATACGCAACACACCCTCTACCAATTGCGTTACTGACGAACCAAAGCAATCTTCAACAGACGCCAATGGCAATTTCCCTTCACGTACTACTCGGTAAATAATGGCTGTAATAATTGAATCCTGGTCCAACTGCAATTCCGCGAGTATTTCAGCCATTTCCAGCCCCGTTCGATAGGCACTGTAATGCTCAGACCAGGCGTTTTCATTGCTTTGATCACTCTTATCGGCTTGCCACGCCATTTCACATGCCTGCACAAGCTGTTCATAGGCGATCGGGTCCGGAGCAATAGGTAAGCGCTCTACCCATTGTGCAATATTGACACTTCCGTCTTCGTTTTCTGGGTGCGCAGCTCTGACTTGTACCATAAATAATCTTTCACATTATCGTTGAGGGATCGATCACCACTGTCTCGATTGGAGGCATCGCCATCAGGCAATGCGAATGATTGTTGGAGTTTTTCTCATTGTGCATCCACATTACCGAACACACCCGTCGAGAGATATCGATCACCGCGATCACATATAATGGCGACAATTACCGCATTTTCAAGCTCAGATGAAAGACGTAATGCACCCGCTACCGCCCCGCCGGATGATACGCCACAAAAAATGCCTTCATGCGATGCCAGCAGTCGCATAGTACGCTCTGCTGCATCTTGATCAATATCCATAATGCGATCAACACGGCATGCTTCGTATATCGACGGCAGATATTCCTCGGGCCAGCGACGAATTCCGGGGATGCTCGCCCCTTCCTTCGGTTGTAAACCAATCATCTGAATTGCGTGATTTTGTTGTTTCAGGTAACGGGACACTCCCATAATAGTGCCCGTGGTTCCCATTGAACTGACAAAGTGGGTGATTGTTCCGCCTGTTTGACGCCAGATCTCAGGTCCGGTTCCTTCATAATGCGCTTCAGGATTATCCGGGTTAGAAAATTGGTTTAGTACCAAACCCTCACCTCTTGCCTGCATATCCAACGCCAAATCCCTAGCCCCCTCCATACCAGCATCTTTACTCACTTCGACCAGTTGAGCACCATAGGCTGCCATCGCCAATTTGCGTTCATCACTCATGTGTGCCGGCATAATCAAGACCATACGATAACCCTTGATAGCGGCTGCCATAGCAAGTGCAATACCGGTATTACCGCTGGTCGCTTCAATCAGCGTATCACCCGGTCGTATCTGCCCGCGTTGTTCTGCACCTTGAATCATACTCATTGCTGGACGATCCTTAACCGAACCCGCAGGATTATTGCCCTCTAGCTTCACCAAAAGAGTATTGCTGGTTTTGCCCTGCAACCGCTGCAATCGCACCAGAGGTGTATTACCAACATAGGCTTCTATAGTGGGATATTCCAGAGACATAACTTGACAAATACTCCGTTCATTGGCCAATTGCGTAATTCAAACAGCCTCTGTTTTGATTATCAGAGATCCAACGCCCAAACAACATGCAATATACATAAGCTTCAGTTCAAATCTGTGCGTTCAGGCTTCGCGTAATACGATAGTTCATATCTGCCTCAACACAAACTGGGTAGCTATAATAGCCAGAACCCTCTCCCTGCTATAATAACTATACGGCCTATGTAAATACTTTAATGTAATATAAAGCTATTTATAAAATCCAACCCTTTCTTCCTTTCGCCCAGCGCGTTATATTTACACTCGATTCATAGTGGGCAATTTTCTGGCCAAACAACAAAAATGACATCAGCCGGTTCTACGAGACAAGTATGATCAAATGGGGCATACGCAATAAAATTCTGCTTCTAGCGTTGCTGCCATCAATAGCCATTTCTCTATTGATGGGCAGCTATCTCAGCTATAGTCGCTTGGTCGATCTTGAAGAATTCATCCATGATCGTGGCGTTGCAACCACTCAACAGCTGGGCATCATTTCCCAACATGCCATTCGCACTAATGAAAAACGTCTACAACAGGCTATAGCAAACTCCGCACTGGAAGAAAATGGTATTCGCTCCATTACATTCTTTGATAAACAGCAATACCCTCTGGTTCACGCTGGACCATTAATGAAGCCTCTGGATTCAAGCATTGAACAAAACCTCGCTGTTTTCCAGTCATCAACCATCATCCGTTATAGCAGTGATACGATTAGATTCACCAGCCCTATTAGAACCAACAACCTCATTAGTGACGCCCGCTTATCCATGCCAGCAAACTCTACAGATAATATTATCGGTTGGGTTGAAGTGGAATTTTCCAGGGACACGGTTTCTCTGAAAAAATATCAAACCATACTGATCAGCGCCATTCTCATTATTTTTTCACTCGTCATCACCAGTGTTATCACGCTACGCATCAGTCACGGCGTAATTGGAACTATCAGACGCCTATCAGATTCTGTCAGGCAAATTAAAAACGGCAACTATGATGTGGATATTGAGATTGATCATGGAGGTGAGTTACGACTTTTATCCAACGAAGTAAATGGGATGGCGAAAGCCATACAAAGCTCCTTTACTGATATGCAACATAATGTCGAACAAACGACAAGCGACCTGCGTGAAACCCTTGAAACGATTGAAATTCAAAATATCGAACTGGATCTTGCTCGCAAGGAAGCCGTAGAAGCCAGCCGTATCAAATCAGAATTTCTAGCCAACACCAGTCACGAAATTCGCACACCACTCAATGGCATTATTGGATTCACCAACTTACTGTTGAAAACAAACTTAACAATTGATCAGCGAGACTACCTGGAAACAATTGATCAGTCTTCCGAAGGCTTGCTAACGATCATCAATGATATCCTCGACTTTTCCAAGATTGAGGCTGGAAAATTGGTTCTTGACCACGTTCCGGTCAATTTGCGCGAATTAATTGAAGAAACCTTAACCATGTTGGCTCCTAGCGCTTACGATAAAAAGCTTGAGCTAATCCTGCTAATCTATGCTGACATACCGGTCCATCTCATTGGTGACCCGCTGCGTATCAAGCAAGTACTTACCAATTTGATTAACAATGCAATCAAATTTACTGAACACGGTAATATTATCGTTAGAGTAAACCTGGAAAGTCAGAAAAATGATCAGGCACATCTCACCATCAGCATCACTGATAGTGGCATTGGTCTGTCTGCGCAGCAACAACGAGACATTTTTAACGCCTTCACACAAGCTGACACCTCGACCTCCCGAGAATTTGGTGGCACAGGCTTGGGATTGGTTATTTCAAAACGACTGGTGGAGCAAATGGGAGGGGATATCGGTCTAGAAAGTGAGCAGGGCAAAGGGTCAACCTTTAAATTTTCCATAAAGGCTCGTCTAGCCGACGGTAATCAGGAAACATTTCCAAGCAGTTTAAAGAACAAACACATATTACTGTATGAAAGCAATCCTGTTTTGCAACTTTCATTAAAATATTTGCTGGAAAGTTGGCAGATACAGGTTCACTGCCTGGACGTGGACAGCAGCCATCAACCAACAAAAGAGCATTTACGCAGGATCGCTACTCGATACCCTATTGATGCTTTTGTTGTTGGCATTACTCATCAACAACTGGAGAAAACACCGACTGACATATCCGATGCATTAATCGAGCATTTCGATAAACCCGTTATCCTGTTAGCGCCAAGCTCCACAATATTGCCTCAGATTCACCATCAGAATGATCCGCGACTCTCAGTACTGGCAAAACCTGCACCCAGCGCAAAACTCCAGAAAAAACTGCAGCAACTGATTCTACCAGAAGAATATGTTTTGAATGAAGGTGTCATAACCCAAACAGACAGGAACGAAAATTTACTCTCTATAAGACCAAAGATACTTGCAGTCGACGATAACGCTGCCAACCTCAAACTATTAGCAGTCCTACTGGCAGATATGGGGGCTGATGTCACTAAAGCTTGCAGCGGCTTGGAAGCACTCAATCTGGCTCAAACTCAACGATTTGATCTCATTTTCATGGACATACAGATGCCTGAAATGGATGGAGTCACGACAACCAAGCACATTCGAGCACTACCTTCTGAAATAGCAAACACCCCTATTGTTGCGCTTACGGCCCATGCTTTGGCGGAAGAACGCCAACAGCTACTGAAAGCCGGTCTCAATGACCACCTGACAAAACCAATCAACGATGCACAACTACGACAAATCATTCATCGCTGGTGTCGTGATCAACCTACTACAATCACTTCCATTACATCACCTAGCCACACCGTTCCAACATCAAGCGATGATACTGTTGAAGATACAGTTATTGTTGATGACCAACACCCAGTGGATCTTCAGCGGTGTTTTCAGCTATCAAATGGCAAACCCGACCTGGCACGCGATATGTTGAATATGCTGCTGGACAAGCTGCCAGAAGATCACTCCACTATTCAATCCAGTTATAACAGCGGTGATCTTCGGACTTTGTTAGATTGCGTGCATAAATTGCATGGAGCCTGTTGTTACACCGGCGCTCCTGAATTAAAACGTTGCAGTCAGCATTTGGAGACAGCCATTAAAAAAGAATCGACAACAGACATCGACAAATGGATCGAACAGATTGACACCGCCATCCATCAGTTACAAAACTGGGCGGAAAACCATGACATCGACACATTGTTTTTTCCTGAAGAGGCGGAGATAGAAAACTAAGGGCCACGAAAAATAATAAAACAAACTCTAAAGTTCAGGAAAACAATGCTCTGCTACGCAAAGGTTTTCCCCCAATATGCGGCAATAGTGCATGACGGGTAATATGCTTTGCTGCACGCCTCACTCCGACCTGAGCCCATCGGTGCTGATCAATCGCCAACAATAAATCACCGGAATAGACCTCTAACGCACTTGGTTCGGGCAACTCATTTCCAATACAAATAAATCCAATCTGTGCATCATAGCGATAAAACAGATCGGCCTGGATATCTTTACCATTTGAATCGACGGTAAAACACAGCGCATAACCTAATTCCCGCAATAAATTTAACTCAAACACCCGAAGTGGAATTTCAATATCTATTGCAGATTGCAATCCCACAAGCGTCTCCCTATAAGACTGAAACAGTATAGGATGAGCATCATCGCCACGTAACAAACGCATGAGAATTTCGTTAACATAAAACGCGCTATAAAGACGCTGACCGTGAAGGCCAGGCATTGAGCCAATCAGCTCAATCTTAGATAGGGTTTTTAGTTCGTTTTTGCCGCGCCACCCGATCAGCAGGGGTTGAAAGGGTTGAAGCATCCCTCGTTGAAGCTGATTCAGTTTGGATCGGCCGTATATGCCTTTGGCAATCGCAGATACACGCCCATGATTGACCGTAAAAAAATCAACAATAGCGCTGGTGTTACGATAAGCACGCAAATGCAGCAAATAAGCCGGTTCCAGTTCATCCCGCAGCTCATCCCGCATAGCAAAGGAAAAAGCAACCCTTACCTGTCATCAAAGCCAAGACTTTTTAGCGCACGGTCATCATCAGACCAACCTTTTTTCACCTTGACCCATAGATTTAGCATCACTTTTTGATCAAACAGTTTCTCCATATCCAACCGCGCCTCCTTACCGATACTGCGAAGTCGTTCACCTTTTCTGCCAATCACAATCGCTTTCTGACTGTCACGCTCTACCATGATCACTGCACTAATA
Organism: Gammaproteobacteria bacterium; assembly: GCA_003353945.1. GTDB lineage: Bacteria > Pseudomonadota > Gammaproteobacteria > Pseudomonadales > PIVM01 > PIVM01. The sequence continues at coordinate 23,335 of PIVM01000014.1, read as the reverse complement.
TGCAAGATCTTACGCTGCTGTGTAAACTGTTCAATCTGTACTGCAATCTGATAGGGCAACTCGCTACCCAATTGCCGCATAAGCTTCTCTCTCACCAACTCCGCAGCTAAAAACCGTTCTGAACGATCGGTTATTTGATCATTCGGAAAAAAATGCTCACCCATCGGCAAATACCGAGCAATAGTCTCCTCTAGCTGATGAACATTATGACCTTGCAATGCTGACAGTGGAACGATATCGGCAAAATGATATTGATCTGAGAGAAACTGCAAGTGCGGCAACAAATCCTCTTTCTGATCCACCTGATCCACCTTGTTAATCACCAATACGACCGGACATTTTACGTATTGTAACCTTTCAAGCACCCAAGCATCCTCGTCCGTCCACTGCATTCGCTCGATCATAAAGACAATTACATCAACATCCGCTATGACCGAACTAGCGGCCCGATTCATGTAGCGATTAATCGCTTTCTTTTGATGTTGATGCAAACCAGGCGTATCCACATAGATAGCCTGAATACTGCTCTCTGTTTTAATTCCAAGTAAGGTATGCTGCGTTGTTTGTGGCTTTCTTGAAGTAATGCTGAGTTTTTGCCCTAGAATATGATTCAGCAAAGTTGATTTACCCACATTGGGTCTACCCACGATAGCAACATAACCACAACGTTCACCCGATGCTGTTATAGCTCGCTCTGTCATGAGTTTTTCTCTATTTGGGAAACAAGATCTGCAGCGGCCTTTTGCTCAGCAATTTTACGGCTTCGCCCTCCAGCTACTGCAACGAGATTCAGCTCCTTTAGCTCGCAGGAAATAACAAACTCCTGCTGATGAGCCATACCGGTTTTTTTAAGCAGTTGATAAACAGGCAAAGGCATACGCCGAGCCTGTAATAACTCCTGTAAGGTTGACTTGGCGTCTTTATAAGAATGCTGAAGATTCAGTTTATCCAGGCGGGTCTGAAACCACTGCAAAACCACAGTTCTGCATTGATCAAAGTTACTATCAAGGAAAATGGCCGCAATCACCGCCTCAACAGCATCGGCCAGAATAGATTCACGCTGCTCACCCCCGGATTTTCTTTCTCCACTACCAAGACGTATTGCCGGACCCAATTGCAATTCCACAGCCAGCTCCGCAAGTGTTTCACCTTTTACGAGCTTGGATCGCAGGCGACTCAAATCCCCCTCTCTGGCTTTTGGAAAACGCAGATAAAGCGCTTCAGCGATAATATAATTCAGCAATGAATCACCCAGAAACTCCAGACGCTCATTATGATCTGCACTAAAGCTGCGGTGAGTCAGCGCCTGGCCAAGCAATGACTCATTGCTAAATTTGTAGGGTAATTTCAATGAATCAGACACATTCACCTATCCGAAAGAACACTGCGAAACGCACTGCATAACTATTTATCAATATCGACTTCATGATAAAACTTGGCCACAATATCCAGATTGAACATCAGCTCTTCTCTCACTTCGTAATCCAATACCAGATTAAAGCCATCAGCCACTTCTTCTATATCAATGTCTTCGATTGTCACAAATTTTGGCGTTTCAACTTGAAATCTCCGATCTATCGCATTTCTTATGTCAGATTTGCTCACAGAAGGAGAGCTCATCTCCTCCGGCAAACTATCGACCACCCCTTTAACCACTAAGTACTCAGAATATATCGGAAACAACTTAAAAAAACAGAGCAGAAAAAAACCGGCTACCACTGCTATGATTAAAAAACCGGTGGCCGACATACCTCTTTGTTTTGTCACTCCTCGCATGCTTACGCTCCTGTATTCGCAGTCTTTGGTCTTTATTGTAGATTGAATTACTTAATGATGCCTGCTGTATTGAAACTCGGCAAGGACCAGAAGCTATCCCAATGCATCCAGACGGCAAACGCTTTGCCAACGACATTCTCCTCCGGCACTTGCCCCCAGACTCGACTATCACTGCTGTTGTCCCGATTATCTCCCATCATAAAGTAGTGGCCCGGCTTAACGGTTATCCCTTCACCCAGCTCAGGACCATTGCGATGCAGTTCAAAACGAAGCTGATGGGTGATGCCATCCAGACTCTCTTCCCTCAAATCGTAGTCGGGATTATTGGCGGGTAGTCGGGCAATTAGCTTTTCCTCCACTGCCTCACCATTGATGTAAAGCGTTTTGTTTTGATAACGAATATGATCTCCCGGTAATCCTATAACGCGCTTAATAAAATAGCGGGGATCATTGGGGGGAAAAAACACCATTACATCGCCCCGTTCAGGCTCATTAAGATCAATGACCTTTGTTCGTAACACCGGTAAACGTATGCCATAGGTAAATTTATTAACCAAAATAAAATCACCGATTTGCAATGTTGGCACCATAGAGGACGAAGGAATCTGGAATGGCTCAACCAAAAATGACCGCAGCACTAATACGGCCAACAGTACCGGCAGGAAAGACCGAGCATACTCGACCATTACCGGTTCTTTGGCCTGCATTTGCACAGCCGCTTCAAACCGTTTCCGTGCATCACCCCCCTCTTCCTCCCAACCGCTGATTTTCTCTTGCAACGAATTGATCACTACACGCCGCTTGGGTGCCAAAGCCAGCATATCAACTGCCCAGACCACAAATGCAACCAGGGTTAACAATACAAGGATGAGAGGAAAATCCATGATTCGTTCACTACCTATTTAGTCAATGATGAAATGAAAGTTATGTTAAAAACGTGGTTCAAAGCATTAGTTATCAACTTTTAATACCGCCAGGAAGGCCGCTTGCGGTATTTCAACTCTACCAACCTGCTTCATACGTTTCTTACCGGCTTTTTGTTTTTCCAGTAGTTTTTTCTTTCGTGTTACGTCACCACCATAACACTTTGCCGTCACATTTTTCCGCAACGCTTTAACCGTTTGACGAGCTATAATGTGTCCGCCGATAGCTGCTTGTATAGCGACATCAAACATTTGTCGCGGTATCAGTTCACGCATTTTTTCCGTTAATGATCTGCCACGACTTTGTACGTGTGCCCGATGTACAATAATAGCCAAGGCATCAACTTTTTCACCGTTGATTAATACGTCGAGCTTGACAAGATCGGCGGGTTGGAACCGGTCAAAACTGTAATCCAGCGATGCGAAACCACGACTCACCGACTTGAGACGATCAAAAAAATCCAATACAACCTCTGCCATCGGCAACTCATAAACCAGAGACACTTGCTGCCCTAAAAACAACATATCCTTTTGCACGCCTCGTTTTTCTACGCATAGATTGATCACACTACCCAGATGATCCTGTGGAACCAGGATATTGGCCTGCACAACCGGCTCGCGCATTTCCTCTATATAAGCCGGGTCGGGCAGTTCCGATGGATTGTCAACCAATACGACACTGCCGTCCGTTTTAACAATTTCATACACAACCGTAGGTGCAGTGGTAATGAGGTCCAGATCATATTCGCGCTCAAGGCGTTCCTGAATGATTTCCATATGCAGCATACCAAGGAAACCACAGCGAAAACCAAAGCCCAGGGCATCAGACACTTCAGGCTCATAAAATAGCGACGCATCATTCAGTGTGAGTTTCGCCAACGCATCACGGAATGCTTCATAATCTTCCGAACTAACCGTAAACAAGCCCGCGTAGACCTTGGGCTGAACCATTTGAAAACCAGGCAAAGAGTCAACATCCGGTGTTTTAGCGTGAGTGATGGTATCACCCACCGGCGCTCCCTGAATATCCTTGATACCAGCGACAACAAAACCCACCTCCCCTGCTCCCAACTGCCCGGTTTCAACACGCTTCGGTGTAAAAATACCGGCAATATCAACTCCGTGAATTTTGCCCGTGGACTTCATCAACACCTTATCTTTTACTGATAATTTCCCATGAACTACCCTTACAAGCGAGACGACACCAAGATAATTATCAAACCAGGAATCGATAATTAAAGCCTGCAGCGGTGCTGAAGGGTCTCCTTTCGGAGGTGGAATTTTTTGAACCAAATCCTCCAATAAATCATCAATACCCAATCCGGACTTGGCACTAACCTGACATGCTTCGCCAGCCTCTATGCCAATGATATCCTCAATTTCCTGAATAACTCTATCCGGTTCAGCTTGGGGTAGATCCATCTTATTCAACACGGGGAGCACTTCAAGTCCTTGTTCAATGGCGGTATAGCAATTCGCCACGGACTGTGCTTCCACCCCCTGCCCGGCATCAACAACGAGCAATGCCCCCTCACAGGCTGCCAATGAGCGGGAGACTTCATAGGAAAAATCAACATGGCCCGGTGTATCGATAAAGTTCAATTGATAGGTTTGTCCGTTATTGGCTGTATAATCAAGCGAGACGCTTTGCGCCTTGATCGTAATACCTCTTTCACGCTCAATATCCATGGAATCAAGTACTTGCTCAGCCATTTCACGTTCACTCAGCCCGCCACAAACCTGAATAAACCGGTCGGCCAAAGTCGATTTTCCGTGATCGATATGGGCGATGATGGAAAAATTTCTAATATGCTGCAAATCACTCACAAAAACATTCCAAGGGATTAGTGGACATCAATGATAATACTGAATACGTATCAACAGGCAAACGGCCAGCCAAATCGATCGCTGGCGAGTTAAAGGCGCGAATTGTACCCTAAGGACGAAGGCACTGCTAATGAAACACGGCACATGAAAGCGAACGAAGCGAACCACCTCATATCAGACTGAATTGTTACGCGATCTTAGTCCGACACCGTGACAGAACTGGCGACCCTTTCAGCCGTAAGACTGGGCACTTCACCCACAACCGTCACGAGAAAGCTGTCGCCATTGAGCAGCACAGGTCGTGTCAATGCAATCGTTGCCCCACGCTGTGCAACACCGGAAGCGCTGGAAGCTTCCTGCGTCGGTTCCAGAAAAACCGAAAAGGCACTAAGGCCGTCCGTATACATAGCCGACTCTATGCCCACTGATGCCTTCATATCAGAACGCCGCACATCCCGATGTGCAATGCTATAACCGCTGGGTGCCCATGCCACACGCCAGTTATTCTTCTGCCCAGAGTGTAAATTCTGCTGCTGCGTCACACCATGATGTTGCGCGATATGCCGAACTTTTTGGCTAGCATGTAAATCAACATCCCTAATTTCACCGCCAATATCTATGATCGAAAACTGAAATCGCTCCATGGGTTTACCTTTTTCATCCATTACAACTGATTTAAGCAACAATCCCGTTGAACGATCAAGATATAGAACATACCCATAACGATAAGCGTCTTTGGGATTCACTTTTATGATAACTGCATCCCTTCCCGCCACCCTAGCCGTATCGACGAGTTTAATCCGATAGAGCTTCTCCAGATGCGGTAATCCACCCCCAAAATCCTGCGAAAATGGCCCTGAGGGGATGCTGTGATCAAGGCGAACTATGTTGGAACCAGGATGCACACAGTTTAATTCGTGCCCTCGACGTATTATTTCTCGCGGCTCACCATCCAAGTGAATCAATCTTTCATGCTCCTCGCCACCTCTAACAGCATGAAATATTCTCAAGGAAGACATTTGAGAACCGTATTCATAAGTGAAAACTCCCTGGTAGTTCAGCTCACGCAAACTATGGGACATTAGATCAAGCCAAGCCCTGGCACTGGTTGGCTCTACTGCCCAAAGTGGCGCAGCAAAAACAGCCAAAAAAAAGAAAAAAACCATCCGACTGACGAATTGCTGCCTATGCTTCATAAATTCCAACACAAGCTACTCCAGAGGAAACTTGGCAACTCGAGCCATCGGTATCATTCCCTGACTGTTATTCAATGCAGCATGTTCAGCATGTTGCAACAGATACGCATCCAGACGCTGCTGAGTAGACAAACGATTTCGTCTGGCCCGTTGAATGTTTTCTGAAAGGCTGACTTTGCGTGCCAACCCGGCCACCGGTATAGGCTGCCCCCCAGTACTGGACCCACTAACCTTAACCAGGGAATCGGTGCGCGGCTGGCGAACAACCGCGACAGCGGAAGAATCCACCTCAGAGAGCGCATCAATAGGGGGCGCGATAAAAGACTCTGACTCGAAATTTCTAATACCGATAACGGTGACAAGTGCTACGGATGCCGCAACCGCCACCCCGGCAAGGGGTTTTAACCAAACTTTTCGGATTTTGTTCGAAGCAGATTGCTCATTCGGTAGCGTTTTGGAAAGATCATCACCCATTGTCAACGCAGGCTCGCTTTCAAGAGTCTTATTAATCCGTCCTGAAATATCAATATCTACAAAGTCTGAAGGCAATTCATTTCTTATCGAGGCACGAACAAGGTGATAACGCGACCACGATTCACACAAGCGCTCATCCTCTTCAAGCTCATTTAGCAAGCGCCGTAATTCAAGCTCATCGGCTTCATTATCCATCAAAGCGGATAAGGAATGATGCAGATTGTCACTCATAATTCTTCCTCAACAAACACCAGCAATACACCATACTCTTTATAAATCTTCAAACTATTTTCCACCATCCATATTCCCGACAAATCATCTCAAGTACCTTCCGTTGCTGCGAGCAGGGGTTTAATTGCTTTGTCAATCGCCTCCCTCGCTCGAAAAATCCGCGACCGAACCGTCCCCACTGGACAGTCCATCACCGTAGCAATATCTTCGTAGCTTAGGCCATCAAACTCCCTTAACGTCACAGCTGTACGCAGATCTTCCGGCAACTGTTTAATCGACTTGTTCACCGCAGCCAACAACTCCTCGCTCATTAATTGACCTTCAGGCGTCACATTATCCTTCAGTCGGTTATCAGCGCTTAAATAACTCGCATCCTCCACATCAATATCACTACCTGGGGGCCTACGACCTCTGAAAACCAAGTGATTTTTTGCTGTATTAATCGCAATCCGGTAGAGCCAAGTATAAAACGCGCTGTCACCACGAAAATTGGGCAATGCCCGATAGGCTTTAATAAACGCCTCTTGAGCAACGTCCTGGACTTCTGCCGAATCATGCACAAACCTTGCAATCAATGCCAATATCTTGTGTTGATACTTAATAACCAGTAGGTCAAATGCCCGTTTGTCGCCTTTTTGTACGCGCTCAACCAGCTGCTGGTCAGCATCCCGCGCCTCGGTCATCCACTACTCCTTTCCGGGGACCGGTGCGCCGTCAGTTGGCTCCAGTTGCTTAACATATTCCAATAGACCATCAATTTATTTATTAGTTCGCCAACCATCAGTTATTCATTTACCCGGTACTTGGAAACTGTCCGCGAAACGTTACTGGTTTATCAATTTTAGTTGTAAACCTTTACGTTACTCAATTTCAGGATTTTCAGGTTATAATGCGTCGTTCAAGAAACACAATCCTATGGCCTGCATCATAAGGCGGACACTAACCAATCACAACCATTCAACATGAGCCAACAATTAACTCACGACGTACTTGTTATTGGTAGCGGTGCTGCCGGCTTAACACTTGCTCTGCGTCTGGCTGACGAGGCACGAATTGCAGTATTGTGCAAAGGTAGCCCACAGGACGCCAGCACTTATTTCGCCCAGGGAGGTATTGCCGCAGTACTGGATAGCAAAGACTCAATCCAGTCCCATATCTCTGATACGCTGGTGGCCGGGGCAGGCCTATGCCATGAAGATGCGGTACGTTTTACTGTAGAACATAGCCGTGAGTCGATTGAATGGCTAATCGGTCGTGGCGTGCAGTTCACCACTGAATCCAAATCCGATGGTAAAGAAAACTACCATTTGACCAAAGAAGGCGGACACAGCCATCGACGTATCATTCACGCAGCCGATGCCACTGGCAAAGCCGTTTCCAATACCCTGACTTCAGAAGCGAACAATCACCCCAATATCGAGCTTTACGATCTTCACGTTGCTGTAGATCTTATTATTTACAAGAGACAGTGTATTGGCGCCTATGTGCTGAATCGTCAAACCGGTCGCGTCGATACCTTTCTGGCAAAATGCGTGGTGCTGGCAACGGGTGGTGCAAGTAAAGCCTATCTGTACAGTAGCAATCCGGACGGAAACAGTGGCGACGGTATTGCGATGGCATGGCGAGCCGGGTGCCGTGTCGCCAACATGGAGTTCAATCAATTTCATCCCACATGCCTGTATCACCCTGCAGCCAAGTTTTTTCTGATTACCGAAGCATTGCGCGGTGAAGGTGGCCACTTAAAGCTACCCAACGGCGAACGTTTCATGCATAAATTCGATTCACGCGGCGAACTGGCTCCGCGTGATATTGTGGCCCGAGCGATTGATCATGAGATGAAACGATTGGGGGCCGAATGTGTCTTTTTGGATATCAGCCACAAACCAGCCGATTTCATCAGCTCGCATTTCCCGACAGTCAAATCCCGCTGCCTGGAATACGGCATCGACATTACGTCTGAACCAATTCCCGTTGTACCCGCCGCACACTATACTTGCGGCGGCATTATTGTCGATGAGCAAGGGAAAACCGACGTTAATCACCTGTATGCCATTGGCGAAACCACATTCACAGGCTTGCACGGTGCAAACCGCATGGCCAGTAATTCCTTGCTGGAATGCCTGGTATATGCTCGCTCTGCTTTTAGCAGCATCCAAGAGCAAATCAAAACCACCTCCATCCCAAAAAGCATGCCTCACTGGGACGAATCACAGGTCACTGATTCAGACGAAGATGTGGTTATCTCTCACAATTGGCATGAGTTACGCCGGTTCATGTGGGATTATGTCGGCATTGTAAGAACAGACAAACGCCTTCAACGAGCATTACGCAGAGCAACACTGCTACAACAAGAAATTGATGAATATTACAGTAACTATAAAGTCAGTAGTGATCTTATCGAATTGCGCAATTTGATCATGGTAGCCGAACTGATTATTCGTTCAGCCATACAACGCAAAGAGAGTCGCGGGCTTCACTACACCCTGGATTACCCCAACACCAAATCAGAGGCGCAAGACACCATTTTAAAACCAGACAATTTCCCCAATAAGCCCTGATTAGCATCCATAACGAGAGTTTTAATAAAGCTTTGCCCTCAATTGCGGCATTATCATGCGTAAAAAAACCCGCAGCTGACGTAATTCACCCCTGTCAGCTGCATCGTTAAACAACATGAGATAACGATGTTTACCACTATCCATCAGTTTAAAATGCAGGACGAGCAAATGATCGGACAGAACGCTGTCGGGCAATAATGTGGCTTTACACCCACCGTCATTACATTCCAGATACCAATGATCTATTACCCAACGAAAACGCTTGACCGATTGCGTTGACGCTCTGAAATAGTGAACTGACAGACAATAAAGACAGCTGATCAGTATGAAAAAAACAGAAACGACCTGATACCAGGCGGGTAGCGAATTCAACAAAACCACGACCAGCACCACACCATGCAACAACAAAACAAGCCTAAATAGTGAATTCGACGGGCGAATATCAACCGTCGGATTGCTCGGCATACTTAATTACCTTCTGCACAATCTCCACCAGCTCTTCATCTTCCGGTATTTCCCGACGCAATAACCAGGAGAACATATCCTGATCCTCACAGGCTAACAAACGCTGATATTTCTGTTTATCCTCATCGCTTAAATTCGGGTAACATTTTTTGGCGAAAGGCATTAAAACCAGGTCCAGCTCCAGCATACCCCGGCGGCTATGCCAATATACTCGGTGGAGATCTTCATCCATTACGCTATCAGCCATTTTATCTTTCTTCAGTTGTCGAATAAGTTTTTCATTATAATCGATTACGGACCCCGACGGCAGTGGTGCAATAATGATAAGAGTCATTGTCCCATCAACTAGTCCCATCAACTAGTCCCATCAACTATATGCTTGATGGGTCACCAGTCAAACACTATGATACCTGCTCTGAAAAAAAATACTTAGGGCAGACTTCGCTATGAACACAGAATGGTATCGCTTTTTGGAACAACAAGGTGCTACACGTCAAACCGCAGACACAAACTCGACCGAACCGGCATCATTCATGTTCAACGCTACGATAATAAACACCAGCGAACTTAACGATCACAACATTCTCTGCTACCTGGAAGATAGTGGATTGATGGCGGTGGAAGGCCCCGATAGCGCCAGCTTCCTACAGGGTCAACTCACTTGTGATGTAAGAACCCTGAATCCACAAACTACCACTCTAGGCGCACACTGCACAGCCAAAGGGAGAATGGCCATCAGCTTCCGCCTGGCCAATCATAAACCTGACGGTTTTTTAATGCGCATGCACCATTCCATCGTTCATGCCGCCCGTCAATCTCTTGGCAAATATATTGTCTTTTCAAAGGCCGAAATCTATGATCGTAGCCAGGATTGGGTCGCACTGGGTATAGCTGGAAACAAGGCCACCTCCGCATTGAACAAGTGTTTTGATCACCTACCGGATAGCCAACACCATTGTGTTGAGCAGGACAACGCCTTACTCATTCAGTTGGATAAGCAAGGCAAGCGTTATGAGATCTGGTGCCCAATAGAACACGCAAAAAAACTCTGGCTGTCACTACAAGACGAACTCACACCGACCAATGCAGCTGTCTGGCAACGACTGGACGTACGCGAAGGTATTGCTCACGTCAGCGCCGACACTATTGAAATGTTTATTCCCCAAATGCTGAATTATCAGTGTATCGATGCCATCAGTTTTAACAAAGGCTGCTATACCGGCCAGGAAATCGTCGCACGCATGCAATACCGAGGCAAACTTAAACGCCACATGTACCGAGCCAGCTGCAACCCAGACACCCAACCAGTGAATGGGGCAGAACTTTATTCTGGAAATGAAGAACAAGCTATAGGCAATATCGTGCAAAGCGTGAAAACTGGCAGTAACGAATACGAATTACTGGTAGTTATCACCGAAGAAGCCGTCAAAGACGATGATATCCATTTATGTAAAAAAACCGGCCCTCAACTCACACTGCTTTCACTTCCGTATGCTATAAATAAGGAGTAAAACAATTTCTACTTTAGCAACTTACCGCAAAGGCAAATTTACCCTCTTTGCATCAGGATGAAATATGAGCAATGTTGTTGATCAATTACGCACTGAATTAGTCAATGCCATTAAGAAGGATCAAATTACCTTACCCACACTGCCGGAAGTCGCCCTGCAAGTACGTGAAGTTGCTCAAGATCCCGATGCATCTGTTGCCAATCTTGCAGAGGTATTAAGCAAAGATGCTGCTCTGTCTGCACGCGTTATTAAAGTCTCCAACAGTCCCTTATTACGCGGTAGCCAGCCTATTGAAGACGTCAAAATGGCGGTTGGTCGCCTTGGCCTAAACTACACAGGCAATCTAGCAACTGGCCTGGCAATGGAGCAAATGTTCCAGGCAACCTCCGATGTTGTTGACAAGCGAATGCGTGAAGTATGGGCAAAAAGCACTGAAGTTGCTGGAATCGCTCACGTCTTGTGCCAACATTACACGCGATTGGGAGCGGACCAAGCCACACTCGGCGGACTTGTACATAAAATTGGTGTACTTCCCATCCTAAAATTTGCCGAAGAGAAACACACTGAACTGTTAGAAAACACATCCACTCTAGACTTGGTCATCAATGAGCTTCATCCAGCAATCGGTAGCTTGATCTTAAAAACCTGGGAGTTTCCCCAGGATCTGATTATGGTGCCTAAAGAGCACACCAACTTTCATCGAAAAGTTGAAAAAGTGGATTATTCAGATTTAGTCATGGTCGCCATTTTGCAAAGTTATATTGGCACCGACCACCCATTTACCGAAATGGATTGGACCGAAATATCCGCTTTCGACCGGATTGGACTATCTCCTGAAGTCAACACCCACGATGTCGAAGATCTCAGTGCAGATATGGAGGCCGCTATGGCTCTGTTGCAATAGGAGCAGATGCAGTAGGTGTTGCCTTAATAGATGTTGCTGCAATAGGGGGCAAGGCCCAATCAATTGCCTCATTGCCGTTTTGAATAAGGTATTTATTAGCCTGCGAGAAATGTTTGCAACCCATAAAACCACGATATGCGGACAATGGTGATGGATGAGAAGCAGTCAATACCAAATGCTTGTTTCGATCAATCAACTGGCCTTTTTTCTGCGCATAACTACCCCATAGCAAAAATACGACTCCCTGACGCTGCTCGTTTAACAACTGAATAACTCTGTCGGTGAACATCTCCCAGCCTTTTCCCTGATGAGCCCCCGCCTGCCCCCGTTCAACAGTTAAAACACTGTTCAGTAATAATACACCCTGCTCTGCCCAATGCGTCAGACAACCGTGCTGACTTACCGGTATTGACAAGTCATCCTTCAGTTCCTTGAAAATATTCAACAAGGACGGAGGAGACTGGATACCCGCCTGAACCGAAAAACATAAACCATGCGCCTGACCTGGACCATGATAAGGATCCTGACCCAATATGACGACTTTAACTTGATCAAATGGTGCCAAACGAAAGGCATTAAAATAATTTTCACCCTCCGGATATATCACAGCATCCGCTTGTTTTCGCTGACGAAGAAATGTCTTCAGTTCTCGCATATAGGGCTGTTGAAATTCAGACTCTAATCTCGCAAGCCATAAAGACTCCAGCTGTATATCGCTGGTTTTATTTTGCAACACCGCCTCAGTCATTGATTATTTTCCTCATTTGCTCGGTCGTAATGGTACGGGGAATTGGGGTCAGTGTGAAATAATGTTAAACTTTATTTTTTAATCACTCCAATTCCGATATTTGTGTCCAATCCTGAGCAAAACACGAAACAGACTGAACCGATCTCTGCATTTATACACTTGAGAGACAGGATCAAGCAGCACTATTTGTACTGGCCTGCCCTCAAGGGCGACGGTGAGCCTGTTTTACTACTGCATGGTTTCACCAACGATGCCCATATCTGGGATTCATTAGCACACAAACTTGTGAAACAACGACCTGTCTACGCCTTGGACTTCAGAGGCCACGGAGATTCGGATTGGGACCCATATGCTAACTATACCCATGACACACTTGTGGAAGATCTTCACGAAACGGTGACACAGCTCGGGCTAAAAGAATTTTCAATCGTAGCGCACTCTTTGGGAGCTAGAGTCGCCATCCTGTATCATCAAAAATACAGCCCCGCATTAACAGCTATGGTAATCGTCGATACCGGCCCTGAGGTCCGCGCAGCAGGTGTAAACAAAGTCAGGATGGACGCAGAGGCAATGCCAACGCAGTTCGATTCCATCGAGGCCTATACTGATCATCTGGCATCAATCTACATGTTAGCAAAGCGGGATCATGTCGCATCACTGGCACAAAACGGCTTAAGAGCATTACCCAATGGCCGCTACGAAGTAAAAACAGATCCCGCCTTCACCAAAGCACTGTGGAATCCAGATAGCTATCACAAGAATGCCAGTGATCTGCGAATGCCACTCAACGATCAATTATGGCTGGCTTTGTCCACTCTCAATGCGCCAACATTACTTTTAAGAGGCCAAATTTCCGCCATTCTTTCTCGCAAAGTGGCAGACAAAATGGCCCATCAAGTCATACCCAATGCCCACTTGCGTGTTATTGCAGGTGCAGGCCATGCGGTTCTGGTTGATCAACCCGAACAGTTTTGCGAACAAACCTGTGATTTTTTAAACAAACTAGGCAAATCGGGACCATCAAGCAATGACAACGGTTGAGCTGCTGATAAAAAAACCCGACACAAATTATTGTGCCAGAGAGTGTCACAAAACAATCTCCCAGCCACAGTATTAACCCACTTTTTCTCACCAGGTGGTTCGAAGAGCGTTGATTAATTGTGAATGTGCGCGGTTTGCCTAAGGTGGTCTAATTGTCGAGGTCTAATTGATAGATATGCAAAACCCAGTTAATCGATAAGGAGCTTAATAGCAGATTAACGGACGGCCACCAAAAACAAGTATTCGAGGAAGTGTAAATTGAATGCTATCAGCCCGGGGGTATCATCAGGGCATTTTTTTAAAATAACTACTTTTTGGAAAACCCCAATGCTTGAATAGATGTGTATCTCTTGCCTGTGTTAGATCAATATCATAATCACCCGGTTCTAGATCTCTCCTAATCTCAACCTCTTGAACATTGCGCTTTCCCTTACTCCATTTCCCTGTCTGATCATCAGAAATAGTGTCAGTAAACAGGTCTACTGAGCGAGGACTTTTGTATCGCTTATTATCACTATCAACAAGCAAGACTACTTTAGGTCGCAAACGACGCTGTTCATTTTGTTCAACCACCACACCGATATCACCCGTGCTCAATTCCACCAGCGTACCCGTAGGATATATACCAATCGCCTTGATAAATTCCAAAACCACATCTTGCTGAAACTCAACATCAATAGTTTTATAAAGGTGTGCAATTGCCTTTGATGGTGCGATAGGTACAGATGCTCTAGGATTGGTAATCGCATCGTAACAAGACACAATTCCTGCGACTTTGCCTAACAATGGGATCTTGTCTCCCATAATCCCATTAGGAAATCCACTGCCATTGTACCGCTCACAATGAGTCTCAACAATCGTCAGAACTTTCTCCGATACACCTTCAATACTTTTCAAAATACTCACACTGTAATCAAGAAATCTCCCACCTTCAACCCGCTTGTCGCCATCAAGCTCACTCAAATCCCAAAGCGACTTTTCAATTTTCACCTTACCGACATCCTTCAACAAAACAGCTAACGCCAAATCCTCAAGATCAACAACACGTAAACCAATATAGCGACCAAATAACGTAGCCAAAATAGATGATCTTACAGAATGGCTATAAGTGTGTTCATCTTTTTCCTTAATTTGACCCAACCATGAAAAGGCATCAGGATTTCGAATAATACTTTCGACCATTTTTTGAGTTGATTTTTTGGCTTGCTGATATGCCAGCGGTCTACCTTCACTGATCTGAGTAAACACATCTTTGACCGCACTAGTCACCTCTTTGTGGAATTTCTCTGCTCGCTTTTTCTCCTTTTTCAGTGGCGTTCGCTTCAGATAAACAGATCTGTTGATTGGAATTGGCCTAACACGCGCAATAATTTGCTTAGGTAACTCCTGAGATTTCTTTTCCTCATTTTTTCCAGCTGGAGCAACGGCTCTTTTAACCCTTTCATACCCCTGCGTATTTCTGCTTTTTGCAACATCGATATAAATATAATTACAATAATGCGTTAATTTCTTAATATCAGCATCTGACAGAATATTGAAGCCTTGTAAGGGAAACGGCGTCTGCGTCCATGGACGATCAAGACCAGACACATACATGCCAATCTGAATTTCGCCAATGGGTACTTTACGCTGTTTAATTTCCACAAAACTTCCTGCTTTAATTAGGATTCCCAACAGGACAACTCTACTGCAAAACTTCTCTTTCCGCTGAATCAACTTCACCTTATGGTTTTTTATAGGATGATTTTGCGAACTATTCCACATCATTGAGCTATATAATTTTATTTTTATTGCCCTTATAAACCGATACACAAAGCTGCCGCTAACGAGTTCCTTAGAATTGGCAATTGCATATAACTAAAAGTTGAATGAGGAAAATCACAAACTCCAAGCAACAAAACAGAGCGCCTTTTATAACAAAATGACATTAGACAATATAGATGAAGTCAGTTCTGCTTTACTATATGGCAAATTCACTGGCGTATTGCGTGTCTATTAGAAGCGAATCACGCCACTGTTCAGATGTTTGTTCTAGGCAAACGAATTTCCACCAGCAAACCCGGTGACGTATTTCGCGCCTGAAGAGAACCTTGATGTAACTGAATAGCCCGCTTGGCAATCGACAGACCAAGACCAAAACCGCCAGAATCTCTGTCTCTGGCTTTTGACACACGATAAAAGGCATCGAAAATTTTACTCAGCTCTGTTTCTGGCACACCCGGACCAGAATCGCTAATACGAATAAGGTATTCTTCGCCTTGTGTTTCCAAACTGATGTAAACCGCGGTGTCCACGGGAGTATGTCGCAAGCCATTGCGGACTATATTTTCAACTGCATGGTGCAACAAGTCACCATGGCTATAGATAAGGGATTCCTCTGCAGCCGCTTGAAAAATGACGCTTTTATCCAGCTTTTGAGCTTCATAATTAGCATCATTGCAGATCTGCTCCAGCAAAGAACCCAGATCGATGACATCATCTAATGTAATTGACTCTGTTTCCAATTGTGGCAATCGAAGAATTTGTTCAATAAGCTGGTTAAGCAGCTTGGCTTCCTGTTCAATGCGATCAAGCTCAGGCGAGTCCGCCAGTTGCAATCGTTGGCGCGCTAACTCAAGAGCTACTTGTAATCGGGCGATCGGGGAACGTAATTCGTGAGAAATGTCTTTGATCAATCGCTGCTGCGCAAAAATCGTGTTTTGCAGACGTTCCGTCATATAATCAAAGTCGTTTGCCAGTAAACCGATTTCGTCTTTGTTGCCTTTTCTTTGAATACCCGTGCGTGCGGTGAAATCTCCCCGAGCAATTTGCGCACTGGCAAAACGCAGCTGTTGAATGGGCTTTGTGATATAGCGGGCCAATAGAAAACAAATGACAGCACTGATGACTAAACCAATACTAATACGCAGCCATATATTATGTAAAAAATGCCGCTGCCAGCGTTTGCGCAGATGCGGCAGTTTTACCAATACTTTGTATTGTTCTACCGAATTATCTAGTGTTCGCCCAATCCACATAAATCTGTTTCTCACAAAACGTTGAGGCAAAGGCGACTCAATTTGCTGCAATAGCTGCAGTGATGGAAAGTGATCTGAATCGCCGTAAATCTTCTGATTCTGCAAATCTGCAATATACAGTTCGATACCGGACTGCTTTTCGTGTTTGCGCCAATCTGAGAGAAATACATCGATCGGCTGGGTTTCAAATTTTTGAAATGTGTCGTGCAAAATACTTATTGGGTTAGCGGGAAAATGTAAGCGCTTTCTTTCCAAGCTATGGTTGACTGACGCGCCGACCACGACCATCAGGGTCATGGCGAGCCAAAAACTGAGAAATATTTTCCAATAAAGTCGCATAAGCTGAACTTACTCCGCACCCACAAACTGGTAACCCGCACCACGAATATTGGCAATCAAATCAGCTTTTGGATCAACGGCATGCAGTTTTTTCCGTATTTTACTGATGTGGACATCAACGCTTCGATCATATGCCGTAAGTCGGCGGCCCAGTGCTTTTTCTGTCAGCGTTTCTTTGGAGACTAATGTGCCAGCAGATTGCATCAGGATATCGAGAATAGCAAATTCTGCACTGGTTAGATCGAGAGTTATATTGTGAAAGCAGGCAGAGCGCGATGCGCGATTTAACGTGATGCCGACTAAATCGAGAGTATGTTTACGATCGCGTCTAACGTCAGTTTCACAACGGCGCAATATAGCCCGAAGACGCGCCAGCAGTTCACGAGGATTGCAGGGTTTTGGCAAATAATCATCAGCGCCCAGTTCCAGACCTATAATCCTGTCAATATCGTCACCACGAGCGGTTAGCATTAGAATCGGGATGGAACTGTGCTCTCGCAATTTTTTTAGCACATCAAACCCCATCAGCTCAGGCAACATGACATCGAGAATCAACAGATGATATGTTCCGTTAATGGCAGCCTCAACCGCTTGTTTCCCCGTATGTACACAATCCACGTCAAATGCTTCGTTTTGCAGATACTCTTTCAGCAATTGGCAAAGTGCGTAGTCATCATCAGCGATCAGTATCTTGCTCATTATGTCGTGTCTAGAATTATGGACTTAGGGCTACGGAAATGCCCATTTTGAATGATCTTTTATCAGTGTAAACCAATCTTTACCATTCTTTACAAATATCCGCACATATTTACGACAGGCAAACTTATACTGTGTCTGAAATATCAAAAAAGGAGAGTGACAATGAAACGCAAAAGTAGAATTATGATATGTGCTGCCACCCTGATTTCCGCTGCAGTGCTTGCGACTGCAGTACAAGGTAGTGACTTTCGTGGAGGTCACTGTGGAGGCATGCTGATGAAACATGAAATGCATTTGGATCGAATGGTCCACAAATTAGGCTTGAATGAGGAGCAACAAACGATATTGCTTGAGCAGACTCAAGCCAGGAGAGCTATGCATAGCGAAAATATCGAAAAGCACAACGAGCTGCACGCTCAACTTGAAGAACTGATGACATCTGAACTTTATGATGAAAATCGTGCAGAGGAACTGGCTGCTCAAATCAGTGACGCAGTCAAGCAGAGCGTGTTGCAACGAAGCAAAGCCATGCATATGCTGTATCAGTCCTTGGATGAGACACAAAGGCTCGAATTTAAAAAGCTGCATGACAAGCGAAATAAGCATATGCGGCGATTCTTTGAGGACGATGAAGACTAAACTTTACTAAGGGCCGTGGAAAACTTTTCCTACGGCCCCACACTGCATCACCCCCACACTGTATCGGCCCACACCCGATCTAACATTTGATTATCCTAGACATCATGTATTGACCTGCCAATGACGAAGTACGAAAGGCTGTTAATTGTTCCCGCAATCAGGCTTGGCCGTTTGCAGGATTTCAAATTACAACATCACTGGCGGCAAGCTTAACTGCAGTAAGCGATTGCCAGCAGTTTGTTGCTCTTAGTCAATTGGGCATGAATGGGAGGTGTTAATTCCTCCTATACCCTTAGAGAATGTAGTGCATTTTGCATGCAATTTTCAGGGAATGAGAGGATCGTTGTGCTTTATAACCGCATCAGTTTTTTGTTCACAGTAGTTTTTATTGCTTTAGCAGCATCCATGCCGGGTTGTGGTAGTGGTGATTCCGATAGTGACGCCACACTGGTGGTAGTTGGAATGATACCTATATCAACCCCCTGTATGGCAGTCGTGAGTTTATACGTGGCAAAGCGAGCGTTGATGTAACATATTATAGTATGGTGACATCTTTACACCCAAAACTTGAGGGCTACTCTTCAGTAATTAATCTCGATCCGGAAGCAATCTTTAGTCTGATAGTAATGAACTACGATAACTCAATAACGGAAATGATTATATGAAAGTCAAGCTTGGTGTCAGGCCTGACTCTACAGTCAATTATTATTCCACTTATATTAATCCTGAAATAGTGGAAGCCAATGGTTGTTATGAGGGTGATTATTAGCGTCGCACGGTGGTGATCTCCGAAAAAAGAGATAGCAAAAATATTTGTAATTTAATGGCCCATATTATGCGAGTCGCAACTGCGCAAGGGAAGCGTATGCTTCCCTCCCACTTATATCTGGAATGATAGTCAATTCAAGCACATTGACCGACGAAAGATCAACATTCAGGTCTTCAGTCTCACTGCTTGCGCCTTGTGGACTAAAATTCCATTGCTGTCGAACAATTTCCTGAAACGTCTGCCCTCCATCTGATGAGTAACATAAGACATACTCTTGTGTGCGCTCCGCATGAAGTTCCTCGAAGCTTAACCTGATTCGCTGCAGCCGTTGCGGATTATCAAAGAGTATACGAATCGTTTGCTTACCCGGTTCTGCAGCACGCCATCCCGAAACCTGACCGGGAAGCAATGCAGACTCAATGGGATGAGTAACATCCTCGGACGTGATTTCAACTTCCGCCAGCCCTTCCACATTCAACCATTCCAGGTCAGAAAACGCCTTTTCTTGCATAATTTGTGTAATGATTCGCTTGCGCATAGATTTGTCTCCTAGTTTCGCATATTTCTCAATGATTACTAACCCGCTTCTACTTCACCTCCTACATAGTACCAATGTCCCTTAACACGCTTAAAACTGGACACCTCGGACATCACACCCTCTTTACCGTTCTCGCAAAAATACTTAGCCCTAAACACCACCTGCCCCTCATCACCTTTTTGCGATTTACTCAACACCTCAAGTTCTTGCCAATCCAGAGTGCGTTCGGACAACTGCTCAGCAGTTAATCCTTGTGCTGTTGCTGGAAACCAGGTTTTCAACAAGTATTCCCCATAACCACCCAACGCATAAGCGCTATAACGAGAGCGCATTAATTGTTCCGGTGTTACTGCGTGTTGCTTTCCGCTTAAAAAACGTTCGCAACATTTGGACTTGGTTTTATTACTACCGCAGATACAAAGACCAGTCATATATTTCAAGAAACCCTTTTTTAAATCCTCCTTCGAAGGTATCGAAGGCATCAATCATGATAGACTTAACTCATCATAGCGTTTTTTTTAGAGAGTTTTAAAACTACTGCAATTACCGGTATTGTTCTCTCCTCTATCTAGCACCATATATGCTCTGACTACTTTCTCCAGCGTCGTAAAGTCTATTGGTTTTGTGATATAGGCCTTTATCCCAACCTTTGCACAATCGTTGAGATTAAATTCCATCGCATTCCCTGTAACCGCAATAATCGGAATATTTTTTCTTTCATCTTTGTACGCTTTGATGCGCCGACTGCACTCC
Source organism: Gammaproteobacteria bacterium (assembly GCA_003353945.1). Lineage (GTDB taxonomy): Bacteria > Pseudomonadota > Gammaproteobacteria > Pseudomonadales > PIVM01 > PIVM01. The sequence goes on along the minus strand of PIVM01000014.1, from coordinate 2,927 downwards.
AAGCCATCCATCCGAGGCATTTGCAGATCCATTAAAATAACAGACAGCTTATTTTCTTCCAACACCGCCAGCGCTTCAATGCCATTGTTGGCGACAATCGAATCGCATCCCATTTTAGCCAGCATCTTTACAAGAATCTGCTGATTCACTTTATTGTCCTCAACAATCAGCACGGGTAGTTTCTCAGTAACATCATCAAGTGAACTCAAATCTGATTCAACAAGTTTCTGCTCAATATACTGAAAATCAAGATACACTTTAGCCGTCGTCCCACGCCCTTTTTCGGACTCAATCGTTATGGAGCCTTTCAAGGCTTCAATCAATCCTTTTGTGATGGATAAACCAATACCTAATCCACCATAGCTTCTCCTTAGCCCGCACTCACGCTGCTTAAAGGATTCAAAGATCGTCTCCATCTCCTTTTCTGACATGCCAATACCACTATCCTTAACCTCCAGCATAATAGACACATGGCCATCTTCTTTTTTTAACAAACTTGCATGGAAAATCACTTCACCTTTGCTGGCAAACTTAACGGCATTGTCAACCAATTTACTGATAACAGTCAGCGTTTTTTCCCTATCACCCACCAGTTGATCGGGCATATCACTATCGACATGCCATTCAAAGTTGACCCCCTTATCCGCACACAGTTGCCGATACCTTTTTTGCAGTTTTCCAGTCGCTTCGTCAAAATTAAACAGATCATTTCGGATTGAGATTTGTTGTGACTGGATTTCAGAAAAGGACAACAAATCATTGATCAAGCGCATCAAATCCTTTGCGCTTATCCAGGCAGAATAAAGCAGACTGGAGTTGTCTTCCTCTTTATCCTTGCGTAACAACTGCAAGGAACCAAACACACCGTTCATCGGCGTACGCAATTCATGGCTCACGGCAGTAAGGAAATCACTTTTTAGCTGAAAAACCTGCTGGTACGCTCGCAATAGAGATTCTTGCGCCATAACTCGCCTGTCCGTTTCATAACGCATATGAATACCGATACAAAGAGAGAATAGCAGGATATGCAACACGAAACCATAAAGAGCAAATAGCAGGTTTTTCGCACTCGGTTCCAAAACCCCCCAATAAGCCAACGCCTGAAAAAATGTAAATACTGTGGGCACAACTAATATAAAAAATAACGGTATTGCAAGCGGAATCCGTCTGTAGATACCAAAACCACACATGAATAAACCGCACAAAATGGAAGCAAACCAAAGTAGCCCCGTATGCCATAAGGGCAGCGTCATTCGATCAAATGAAATCAGTATTATAATCCCCAATACCAGAGCAGTAATGATCACAATCATGACGTAATGAATCAATACAGATTCCGTTTTAATATTCAGAAAATAATAGATAGCCAACAATCTGGCAATGGCGCTCAAAAGAACAAAAATCTCTCCCGCCTTTTGATTAAAAGAGATCAGTTCTGGCCAAAGAAACGCATAAGCCAAGCCATCCACCGATAACACACCCAACGCGCCAAATAATATGTACAAACTGTAGGCGCAATACTCCTTGTTTCTAACAATAATCAGAAAACCGATATTGAAGAGAAAAATGGCAGAGATCGCGCTATAACACGATAAAATAATTAATTGATAGGCCTTCGATTCAGACTGATAGGTCGATTCGTTGACTATCACCCAGGGCAGTCGGTGATTCCCCACCCCTCCGGTAAAACGAATATACACTGTCTGTTGCGCTATAGAGGGATCGACTGTAAAACCGTATTTGGGAGAAAGTATCTCTCGCTGTTTGAATGGATAGAGATTACCGGTTTTTAACTGACTAAAGGAACCCTCTTTTTGCCGCCGATATACCTCCAGTTCAAATAGGTTCGATTGCAAACAAAAAATATAATAACGATCTGAGGTAACTTGTGGATCAAAATGTAAGTCGAGCTTTAGCCAAACAGTTGTGGGTTGATAAAACGTGGGAATACCTTTTGTTGAATAGTCCGTAAACTCAAGGTGTTGATTGTCCAATATCTCACTAAATGTAAGTTTTTCCTCAGTATCAATGTAGTAACTAAATGACGTTGAAAGGTGATGAAAATCTTTATTTACGTCAAGCGCCATTATAGCCTTCGGAAATAAAGCTATAAGCAATATCAAGGGTGTTACTGCAATTGAAATTTTCATCTCTAAAATCTTTTTCGAGACGCTTTTGAGAGAATAGCTTATATTACAATTTTCTACGAATCACCCAAATATAATTCATGGTTATATGGGTTAACCAAGCGATTGGCCTAAGTGCCACAAAATACAGATGGAGAGAGTTATGATTCACCCAGGCACTGCTTTAGTATGATCACTGGCCCAGCCATCGGCTCACCATAAAATGCGAATCGACGACTGACATATATTGATATTCCTATTCTGCTCTTGATATCCCCGTGTGATACACCAAGGTCAATCTAAAATAGTATGGCGTATCATAACCCCAGTCATTGTCGGCCTGTGAGGCAACATAATTGAAATCACTCATACTGAAATAGAACGCGCCCTCCCATTCCTCATTCGCCCAGAAGGTGTCACTCGCACCCGGTACGGTAAGATCAATCGCCTGAAGATTAACACCCGTATCACCCGCGCTGGCAAAGAAGCCTTCTCCTGACCTTGTGCTAAACGGTTTTTCTCGCGTGATGGACTCGAACATTTCCAGAATATACGCAACGATTTGCGGATTAGGCTTTCTTACAATCAGGCCCGAAAGTAGTTCAACCGCTGCATGACTATATCCCAATTTCTCCAGCGATACGCCCATAAAAAACTGAGCCCACTCATAGTTTTCTTCATCAGATGTCGTCTCTGAGATAAACCGATACATGTGTGAAACGGCATCTTCATACTTCTGTCGCTCAACCAGGGTAAATCCACTATTAAAAATGTCCTGCCTTGCCGCTTTTTGTCGCTCAA
>PIVM01000223.1 GCA_003353945.1 Gammaproteobacteria bacterium | reverse complement strand
CGGATTCAATTCGGCTATATCGAAGACGGCTGGATTTTAGATATTTGCTATAAATAGAATGCGTCGAATAAGTCCGGGCTTGTTCAACAACTGGATAAAGTCGCGGCTGCGCGCGACTTATCCTTGTACGTTGTACGTTAGGTATTTTGAGTCGAAATATTCTGTACAGACGGCGGTATGATGGTAACTACTCCTCGTGATTGGTGTTATACGACATTTTCTGCTACTAAAAAAAACTGAGCGTAAATTGTCGTCTTTTTGCGCCGTGCGTTTTAAAATAACTGACTATGTAGTCTTTTGGATCAACATGGCAATAGATTAGCCTCTGATCATTCATGTTGGAAGTCACAGTGCTTGCTTTTAAAACGACTAAGTATATTCCTCTAGTAGTATCAACACGGGTGGATAAATCATCCACTATGGTGTGTTTGAATTGTGATCCTAACTTGACGACGGCTTCGGTACGACATATAGCAATGGCATCATTTATACCAAACGGGTTTAAACTATAATCTCGTTCGCTTAAGTTGAATGTATCATTGAATTTTGATGGGTCATATTTATGAACGAAAAAAATAGTTGCAGCACATGTCGCCACTAACAATAAAAACATAACAGAGATAACCCACACGGCTTGTTTATTGCGTTTTAATGCTGCTGCTAGCGAACCGGCAATATTGCTTATATAAGTCACTGTACTGCTCATAAAGCCGTTCTCTTAAGGGCATAATTGCTGGATATTATCTGAATTTTCGACATATGATGTAGTGTCCACCACTACCTTAGACAAGTCTTTCATTTTTATGAATAGCTTTGCCTTATGTTTCCGCATCATCAAACTTTGTATTTTCACTCGCATAATTTTGAACGTTAATGGTAAGAGTAGCTAAAACGACAAATAGATAGCATACCACTCCAGCAAATAGAACCACAAAGCCACTGCTGTGCTCTTGATATGCCGATAAGATGAATCCACTTATAATGCATATTGCTCCTAGAGTAAGCATCACTAAAATGAAGATGAAAGTATTTTTTGTTTGTCTAGGGTACTCTTCGTTAATATTTAACATAATATAAATTCCATATTCTCTCAGTCAAACAATATTTCTACAGGCCACTATTGACTGTATTTGTTTTTTCTAATCCGTTATTCATTTTTTGTAATCGAATTATACAAATTAGCAAGAAAACGAAATATAACGAACCGACTAACCTGAAAAACAGGTTAATCAATACAGATCTCAGAGATGGAATAGGAAGGAAAATCAATTAAGAACTTCTTAGCCACATTCACTTAGGTAATCCCGCTGCCATAGAGATATAACTCCTTAGGCCGGTGACTTTGCGTCTCAACACTTTCGTGATGGTTGCCATTATCTGTGATCGTAAATTAACTATAGCCACACTTTTTAAATGTGACAAGATTCACAGTTTATTTTTTCAGAAAAAAATCATCACAGCACCGTAATGATTAGATCATTGCACTATATTCCATTCAGCTTTGCTACTGATTCGGAAGGCACATCATCAACAATATGAATTGAACCAGCGCGGCATATATCAAAATCAATTTGATAAAGTTAAAACTATCTCAGTGAAAATAGCCTGAACCATTTCCCTATTAGACGATTAGAATTTTGCAACTAAATATTGCTGCTCCAGAATAAATTCCATAGGGATTATTTGAGGTGTCTTTTATAAGGCAATTTAAGCCTGTATAGGCTGACTTTTCAGGAAGCAGTGAAGTTTTCATCTAATGTCCACTTTTGCGCCCCCGTGCGACATTATTAGCCCAGCGCCCAGGGAACGTTTAGGACGCTTTGAAGGTACCGCTGACTGTTGCGCTTCTTTTCTAGGCAGGGACTTCTTTTCGAGAAAAGTGGGCGCAGAGGGTCGAATTAACCAAGCCATATGATCGGGTAAAGGGATTTTATACCCGACCGGATTGATCGGTAATGCACTCGAGAGCGTGCAGTTTTAGAGTTAGCTGTCTTTGGGGTTAATCATCGGTTTCGGCTCGGCTTCGCAATAGCTGACACTCGTTAGCGTGCGACATCGGGCGGCCAAACATTGAGCAATCCAGGGGTTTTCGAAGGGCAGGCGTCATTGCAGCAGACCAAAATCGAGGGTGATTAATACCCGCATATCGCTCATTCCAGATATTCTTGATTTATACATGCGGTATAATATTATCTCGATAGAGGCCATTCATTCTGCTTTTCAATTGACCCGCAAACTCAGGAGTGATCGCTCCAAAACTGATTCTTGCATTTCTTGCTGATAAAACGACTAAACGAGTACTTTAACCACAAGCGAGAGGCATCAGATATATGGGTGATTTATGCGCAAAAGACGAGCAATTAACCTCTTTATAGTATCTGCGGCAGCTTCAAACGCGACTAGCGATTGCCAGCAGCATGTTGTTCATAGTGGATTGGGGATGAAGGGGGTGTATTAATTCGTCCTATACTCTAAAAACACCCACTTATGACAATACCATCTAACAATCTGTCGATTTTCTTTACATTAATGGCTGCTATAACTCACTGTTTTTATATCAATAATTTATTACTTAAGCTTTTGATCCAATCTTCAATAATTTTGCGACCTGAATCACAAATATACGTCGAATTTTCTTACATATATTCCCACTGTATCGGTTTAAACATCCAAATAAAGCCAATATCTATTTGAAACAATTGGATATATAAACACAGGCTCGAAATTTGCATACAATTAAAACAGGAAATATCAACATGTAAATAAAAAATTAGGAATTATTTAAAATGCATAGTTACAAAGCCATTGCAGGAGTTTTTTCAGCCATAGCACTTACATTAGGTACTAGCTCTGCCTTAGCTATCCCTGATTACAGCACGACGCTTACTGGGGATATTCGCTACAGTAATTTAGGCTATTTAGCCGTTGATGTATCGGTTAAGTTCCACGAAACTGACAGCAGCTTGTCTAGCTGGACAGTTGATTTAAGTCCTATGACAGGCACTTATGACGATGCGAAGCTGCAAGCTTTCTTTCTTAATTTGAACTTAGGTAAAGACGAAGAATCGCAAGAAGATATCTTGCTGACTAGCACCAATTTTTTAAATGTAGCACCAAGCGGCTGGGGCTTAGCACTCGACGGCAAAAACGCTCAAGGATCTGGTAATGCCGTCTTTACATATACGGGCGACAACAAAGGTGGCCTTAGCGTTGACGTTGACGTCAATCAGCTGTTGACCTTTGATATTGATCTCTTCAATCTCGATTGGAGTACTGACTTTTTCTCTACAGCAACTGCTAGTAGTGGTGCGGCGGGAACCGGGCAGCTCGGGGCCCATATTGGTGCAGTAGGCGAAAGCGGAAAATGTAGCGGTTTTGTCATGGGTTACTACAATGGAGATGCCAACGGAGGTTCTACGGAAGGGGCAACTAACAATGACGAGTGCGATTCAGTGAGCGTACCTGAGCCTGGCTCTTTAGCCTTGTTTGGCCTTGGACTAGCTGGCTTGGGCTTGGCTCGTCGACGATCAGCTTAAACCAGGCTGATTTAAATTACAAAAGGCCACCGTAACGGGTGGCCTTTTTTTACCCTGCAAAAAACTCACCGGAAAAAAAGCAATAATCCTATCCTGTGCATTAGCGCACACCTTCCATCAATTCTCCCTAATTTCAACTTCACAGACTTAGATTATTTGTTAGAGCACTGACTCAAACAAGCCCTAATTTGTCAAGGATGCCATTATGGATAATGACATATTCGCGCGAAGCACAGAGATCCGCATAGATGAATGGCTTTTTGAATTCGACCAACACTCTCTGTCGTTAACACTGGAGCAGTACTTCAACGAACTCCTGCACGCAATCTACTACGCAGAACAAACTCGTCATTACTCTCATATCAATATCGCAGTAAATTATTATTTCTCTATTTTCTGGGGATGAAGGGGTGTGTTAATTCTTCCTATGCTCGACTGTCTACTTTTTCGAGCAAAATGATCATATTCCGTTTTCTTAAGTCGTCCGCTGTGTGGAATAAGTGTGAGCTGGGCTTTTTACTGCTTGAATGACTGGAGTTGGTTTATTAGGCGATGGCTGGCGTCTGGCGATTCTCCACGAACCCGAGTTTTCTGAAAGTCTGCTCTAATGAATTCGTGCCAACTTTTCGATTCTATATGAGAGTCCGAAAATCGAGACTAGTGTGAGCTGAGATATCGGCCGGGCTTACGAATAAGTCCGGCCAGCCAACGCATACACCTATATGTCGATATGCTCAGCCATTTCAAGTGCATCGGTGACCTCCACACCCAAGTAACGCACGGTACTTTCCAGGGTGGCATGCCCTAGCAATAGCTGTATTGCTCTGAGGTTTTTAGTCTGCCTGTAGATAAGCGTTGCTTTGGTTCGTCGCAGTGAATGAGTGCCATAGGCTGCTGGATCAAGGCCAATACTCATAATCCACCGCTTGACGATCCTCGCATACTGCCGGGTTGTAATATGGGGCGATGCCTTCGCACGACTACTAAAGACACACTCCTCATTTTTAAGACCAGATTGTTGAATCCAGTCTTCGAGTGACTGGCGCGCCTTTTTGGTAATTTCAAATTGTACTGGTCTCCCTGTCTTTTGTTGGATGATCAGCACTCTCGATTGGACCCGCCCACCTTGGCTTAGGTCGCTTACTTTCAGTTTCACCAAACCACAGGCTCGTAGCTTGCTGTCGATGGCCAAATTGAATAATGCCAACTCTCGCGTTTTCTCAGCAAGCTCCAGCCTAATCCGTATTGACCACATTTCTTCTAGCTTGAGGGGGCGCTTCTGACCAACCAG
>PIVM01000645.1 GCA_003353945.1 Gammaproteobacteria bacterium | reverse complement strand
CAAATCTTGTACATTGCCTGAAAGGCGACTCAATGTTAGCTGGAAGGTTGCCAAAAGCCCGATAAATACCGTAGAGCGATGCTGAGTGCAGAGGTCCGCTAGTGCAGCCACAAGCTTTCCAGGCAGGAAAACAGGCAAAACAGAGCCCTCACGGCCACTAGATGTTTCAGAACGTGGTCGGTCAAAGGGGAGGTTCAGTGGCGCTGGCGTGTTAGCCAGCTGCACCGTCCAATACTCCAGCTGTTGTTCCAAGTGCTCCCCCATTTCTAGGTGCTGCCACTGCCACACAGCATAGTCTGCATACTCGACAGGTAGATGTAGCAACCCTGTTGGCTCCTCAGCACCAGCAGCATATGCACAGTATGCTGTAAGAAGATCGCGGAGAATAATTCGAACACTCCATCCATCCATAATGGCATGGTGAATAGAAATCATCATCAAGTGCTTGTTGGGTGCTACAATCTCAGTAGGCAGCTTTACAAGAAGTGACCGAACCATTTCCACCCCCATATCAAACGGTGTTGAAGCATGGCCACCAATGGCAGCAATGACATCTGTCGCCAAGTCAAACCCAGAGCTCTTCCAGCCATCACTGCAATCCCAAACTTCCATTCGTATGGTACCTCCTGATTCTTCAGGAGGACGAATGATCTGGATGAGACTGCTCTCCTCAATCTTAGCCTCCTGAGATGTCAATCATGTAGTACTTCAGTTACAGTTATAAGGACTAAGTCAGGAAGATTGTGATACCTGAAGAATCAGTGCAGTGCGCAACACTTGATGTCGACGCCACAAAAATGCAAGAGCCATATTCAGTGCCTCAACATTTAGTACCCCAACAGCACCAAACTGTATCACCTCATTATAATCGGAATGTATGTGAGATCCTACCAGACGATCTGCTGTGTACATGGTGGTCTGCTGAAAGGAAGCAGGGGCCTGAAGCCTCATCTCAGTTGGTCGAGGTAAAATGGGCATCCCCAGGGAGGTTTTCCCTAAAAGTGAATGAAGCCGACTAGGTGGAGGCATTTCAATACAGTCCTTGGCTGGTACCAACACTTTAGTCCATGGCTCTTCCAGGTTGTTTTCCATACCTGGGAAATGGCAGGCCACACTCAAAACTTCGCTCCGACCTGAAGAGTCTTCTTTACTGCAGTTTTCAATTTCCCCTCTACTGTCCACAATACTATG
>PIVM01000644.1 GCA_003353945.1 Gammaproteobacteria bacterium | reverse complement strand
GTACTATGCACTGATTGCACAGGTTGATTCCAACATCTTGAACCGCGACTACGGCAACACTCAGGGCAACCTGAACAGCGGTGAAGGTCTCTATGAGATTGCTGGTATCTCCATCAAGCGTTCTAACAACCTTCCATTTATGGCTGGTACTGTTGCTTCGATTGAAGGTGAGAACAACAACTACTCTGGTGACTTCTCTAGCCACTGTGGTCTGATCTATCAGAAGGATGCCGCTGCTGTCGTTACAGCAATTGGTCCTCAGATCCAGACGACTGGCTCCGATGTCCACACCCTCTATCAGGGTGACGTTGTGGTTGGCCGCCTTGCAATGGGCGCAGGTACTCTTAACCCTGCAGCTGCTATCGAACTCCGTGCTGAGTGATGCCTGTCACCAAGCCCGGTGAATGCCGGATTGCTGAGGTTGAATACGTCGCATCCCGCACCATCACTGATGAGAAGAGTGAGCTGACTATCACATCGTACACCGCTAATCCCCATCCTCATGTTGAGGCTGGTAGGGATTACGAAAACTGAGGAATAACTAATGGCAATGCAAGATACCTGGATCCAGGCTCCATATACTGACCCTGGTTTCCTGTCTTATGTACAACCTAATGTACAAACTCACCCTGGTAATGGGGTGGCTACAACCGTAGCAGTTCGCTACAGCGTTGCACGTACCCGTCGTGGTTACTGCACCGATACTCCTGCCTCTACTGTTACATCTAGCACCTGTGGTTTCCGCAGTGCTTATGCATCACAGTCTGAGAATGTAGGACCATACGTCTTCACAACTGACTGACGTTAATACTGGCTCACCTTCGGGTGGGCCTTTTTTTTTATCTATACGAGACACAGATGGCTTACGAATTATATGAAGACAATCCCGACACGTACCTGTCCGCAGTAAATAGTGTTCTATCTGCCATAGGCCAAGCACCTGTGTCTGAAGTAGATCAGAATAATCCTGAGGCAATGATGATCTTACAGATTATCAAAGAAGTAATGAAGGATGTACAGAATGAAGGTTGGATATTTAATACAGAAGAACGGTTGTGTTGGCAGCCTGATGCAGACGGATACATACCCATCCCAAATGATGTTCTAAGACTAGACATTAGTGATGGACAATACATTAAGACTACAGATGTAGTAAGACGACCTGGAGCAAAGCCCAAGGTTGATGCACCA
>PIVM01000643.1 GCA_003353945.1 Gammaproteobacteria bacterium | reverse complement strand
CAAACAAACAATGACAAATGAAATTTGGGACCCAGGTGCAAATAACTTGAACAACTCCACCAAACAAACAATGACAAATGAAAACTGGGCTCCAATGCAAGCCGTTGAGGATGCTTTCTCCAAGATCACAACAATAGATTTTTTGTTGGAACAACTTATGGAAGCAGCGGACACTCAAGACAGTCTTGCAGTGGTTGACATTTCCATGGCGCTAAATTCCTACCTCCCTGTTTTCACCAAGCACTTTGACGAAAAGTTCAAACTCGCCTGGAACCAAACGGTAGGTACACCCCGAGCACTCCCTGACAATCTCTTTGAGTAAAATTGATGAAACGTAACTGGAAAGAAACCTGGGCCAACTGCTCACCAGAGGAACTTGACGGCATCGCTGTTTTACGAGTGATGGAATGCACCAATGGTATCATTCAGCACTTGTTCCGTGATGGTGCTCCTGAAGCACTATCCGTTGACGAAACCAGGGTTGCTATGAAATTCTCAATGAGTTCCATCAAGAACCTGGAGATTCCCCTTGGTGATACAACACTCAAGTTTGACGGACCCGTCGCCGAAGCCATGCGCGACGCACGGGACCTATACATCCAGGGAGTGAAGCACGGTGATGATGAAGCATACGATGAATTCATGGTATGTTCTGTCACATCTGCTCGTGCAGTCGGAGAGGGACGGATTCAAAATGCCGTCGACACTTTGATTGAGCACGCTTCCCACGCTTTCCCACACGGGACACCGCGATGGGGACAACAATACCTACAACAATTTTTCCATTGAACCCCCATAGTCTTAAGCCCATCACTGACGCGGTGGTGGGCTTTTTTATTGCTTGTTTCGCAATCATTGTACCTTTAGTGGCAGTCATCAATGAACCTAGACCCGCTCCCATTGGAACTGGAGTTCCGAGCAGCTCACTTGAAAAATAACCTTAAGCATATCGACCGGACGGAACTTGAGTTTTTTACCGGGGAACTGATTGACGTTACTACTAAGTTGACCCATCAGTCAGCGCAAATGCTTGACTACATCCAGGAACTTGAGGACCATCTGTCTTAGAGGGTAAAAAGTACTTATACACCCAACATAAGTCGAATGAAAAGAGTAGCTATTATTGCCCTGGGACTTATGTCCCTGGCACCTGCTTCCTCTGCTTTTGAAATCCGGTCGTCCATTGTTGACT
>PIVM01000642.1 GCA_003353945.1 Gammaproteobacteria bacterium | reverse complement strand
AAGGGCCAATTATCTAGCTTCGGGATCGCAATGCGTGGAAATATGCATCTGTCAATTGCCATGCCAGCCCAAAGGGACCCGGGTGATAGGCGGGAGAGTGGACAGGGTGGGGGGAGGGTCAGGCAAACCATTGGATGATTAGATTTTAGCCGGAACGCGTTTTCCAATTAAAATGCAAAATTAATCACGAGGGCCGAATGTGCCATTCCCCTACATCCAACCATGAATTGATAACACCTAGGCCCCCGGGCTATACTCATGCCCGACGTTTTTGTGCGTGTATGTCTGCCAAGTCACATTGTATCACTACTCTGGTATCCCCGGGTGTTGGCGAGTGGCCAGTTCAAGTTGGATACCACAGAAAAAATGTATCCATCCGAATAGAATCATCCATAATTATAGGGCTGGGTACAGCGAGTCTGATCGAGTACCGGCAAGTACCGGGGTCCCCAGTAGCCAATGTGCCCGTTGCTGAAAATCGCGTTACGTATGCGGTAATCGGTAATTGGGCGGAATAAATGCATGGCTGGTCATATACGGGCCGCGCGCCAATTTGCATGGCCGCGTGTACTGCATATGTGTGAGTGTATTGAGACGCCGTCCGTGGAGATATTGTTATGAGAGATCTATCTGTTTTGGACTACATCATAGCGAAACGCTTATTGCTTCATGAATATGGAATATGGAATTTCTCAATCTATTGTACGAATTTCGGATGCAAACTGTAGTGCATCTGTTGGTATGTATAGGCCTATCTCTTTTCGTCGTCACCGAGTGCCGGTCTCCGCCAGTACGCCAGGGCTGACAGACTACACGGCCCAACACACGCTTGTGGCCATTGTCCGTGAGCTTGATTTGGGCTCTGCGATCCGGCCACGGCTAAGGTCAGCCAGTGAATGTGACGTCACTACCGTTTAGGGCGGGCTTTTATACCGGTAATAGCGGGACAAAGACGACACGAATCAAATGTGACAAAATAAAGCCGATCGCTCACCATTTACTAGGCGAGTGCGACAACACATGACAAAAGCACTTGTCTAATGAATGGTGGGCTTTCTTCATTGGCTGAAAACCGCTCTTTTTACGATGCGCGGTCAGCTTTAAAGTGCTAGTATCATGAAGATTTACCAATAGTATCTTAAAATTGAAATCAAAACTCGTTCGTTACTTGATCAAAGTACTTTTTATTTCAT
>PIVM01000222.1 GCA_003353945.1 Gammaproteobacteria bacterium | reverse complement strand
GCACTATGAAACATAGTATTTGGGGATTATTGTTTAACCGCTTTAAGAGTCATTTTTGGATCGTTTTTATCGGGCTCTGTTTTTTCTCCGCCAGCAGTTGGTCCTTAAAACCCCCTCACGATGTGAGTAACGAAATCAGCTGCGATAATTGCCATGGCGCGGAGGGGAGCCCATCGGACACGGTTGTCGCGAGAACGGCCGAAGAGCAAGAGACCTTGTGCAGGAGCTGTCACTACAAAGATGGGCCTGCCAGTTCACGCGAGGGCCTCTATAAAATCGCGCTGCACACAGTCGAAAGCGGCGGTGAACCCATTGTTATCCGCTGTGGTGCCTGCCATGATCCCCATGGCTCCACAGAGACCACGGACCCTCACACGGGTCAAACCGCCAGCAACCTGTTTTTGATACGTGCCAACATCAATGATTATGTCCCTCAGGCCAACGGTTCAGCCGTCTATCAAACCAACGTAGTCCCAGAAGAGCCGAATACCTTTACCTTTACTGAAGAGCCTTATACCGGCATTTGCCAGAACTGCCATCAGAACACCGGTCATTGGCGCAATAACGAAATGGAAGAGCCACCCCATAACTACGGCAGACGTTGCATTGACTGTCACAGCCATGAGAACGGCTTCCGCCATGGTGCGGGTGCCGGAGGCGACGGCGGCGACAGCGGCTGCGGCGACGAAACACAATGTCATGGTCTGCAAAAATCTCATCCCACGCATCTTCTCACCGCTGCCGAAGGCGGCAAACTGGGAGTCTATTGCGATGAATGTCATAAGATGGACAGTTTCCCGCTCTTTAAAGACGGTAACGAACTAGACGAAACAAATGCTTGTGATCCCTGCCACAGTCCGGGTGGCAGCTACGATGGTGTGAATGATCCTGTCTATGGTGCTAAACCCAATTTTGAATTCGGTGTTTATCACGGCAATGTGCTCTCACCGGGTCGAGACAAGTGGTGCGCGGGGTGTCACGACGAGGAAGCCTCAACGATTCAAGGCGTCACCGCGCCCAACATCGTTGGTGATGAAGATGCCGATACCAACTATGGTCTTGGCTTAGGCTACGGTTTCTACAAGACGGGGCATGGCCTACCCACAACGGAATCCTTCCAATCCAGTGGCGGCATGGTGCCTGGACCCGGTTTGCTTTGTGTGGAATGTCATGACAATACCAAAGCCCATATCGATGGAATCCCCAACAGTTATGACGAAAACGCTGTTGAAGGCGATAACGACATCGACGATGGCGATGGCAGAGACTACCAATATGGCTATCGTCTGCGCTCTGTAAATGGGCAAGTACCCATGAGAGTCCCACGCAAGTCCAACGCGACAGGCACCGCCAATAAGGAATCCGATGTCTTCCTGTGCCTGAGATGCCATAGTTCGGAGCAATTCTTTGATCCAGCGAATACCAACACCAATTTCAGAACGGCAGCCACCAATGCTCATTACTACCATTTAAACAGCAACGATATGATTAACCGTTTTGATTCAAGCTGGGGTGATGGCAGCTATGAAAGCCGGCCCTCCTGCCCCACCTGTCACAACATCCACGGATCTACTCAGCCGGTGATGATCCGCGACGGAAGATTGATGGGCTTGACGCCAGGCATGCCATTCGCTTACTACAACGGCGACGTCACCTTCGGCGTATCACCGCCAGAATTGCCCTCAGACTTGGGCATTACACTGGATCAGAGCACCGGCGGGATGTTCAATGGCAATGAATTTGGCAACATCTGCGTGCATTGTCACGGTGGCTATTGGCAGGGCGGCCTGCATTCACCCTACGTACGGGGTACACCTCCTGTTATCTACGCCAGCCTAAACGATGCTGACGAAGACGGCGCCATGGACGATGCAGATACTTGCCCTGTGAATTGGCAAGCCACGCAGGTCGAAAGTGATACCGATGGCGATGGCTGGGGTGATATCTGTGACCTTTGCCCGGACGATCCCACCAACACGAACGATGTTAATGATGACAGCGACCATGATGGCGTGAGCGATGCCTGCGATGTCTGCCCGAATGACCTCCTCAATGATGTCGATGGCGATGATATCTGTGGCAGCAACGATACCTGCCCCAATGATTATCATAATGATATCGATAGCGATGGCGTCTGTGGTGACGAAGACAATTGTCCCACGATTGCTAACGGCGCGTCTGAAGATAATCAACTGGATACTGATGGCGATGGCGTTGGCGATGCCTGCGATAACTGTAGCGACGATCCAAACTATAACCAGGCCGATTCTGATGGCGACGGCATCGGAGATGCATGCGATGTCAGTGCAGTCGAGCCCATGATGTCCGGTGGACAATTGCATACCATCGCTCTGCAGCAAGATGGCACCGTTTGGGCCTGGGGTGATAACTCTGATGGCGAAACCGGCCAGGGAATTGCCGGCGGCACCAACACTACACCTGTCCAGGTTAAGGGCGAAGGTGGCACGGGTTACCTGTCCGGAATCAAAGCCATCTCCACCAACCCCTTTGGCGCACATAACTTGGCGCTGGATAACGACGGCAATGTATGGGCCTGGGGCAGTAACTCAGCAGGACAATTGGGTAATGGCACGACTGGTGGGAATAGTTCAACACCCGTACAAGTATCTTCGCTCGTTAATGTTGTTGCCATTGCCGCAGGCTCCAACTGGAGTCTGGCTGTGCTCAATAACGGCACCGTCTGGTCTTGGGGTAGTGACTTTTATGGCAATCTTGGAAATGATGCCGCAGCATCTGATCGAGATTCACCAGTACAGGTTAATGTCGGTAACAATACCAATGAAACTCTCTATGCCTTAGAGAATATAACGAAGGTGGCCGCCGGCAGGGACCATAGTGTAGCACTCAGGAGCGATGGCACGGTGTGGACCTGGGGTAACTACAATGATGACCGGACGGACCCTGACCCTGTTCGCGGCTATTGGCAAAACTATCAGGCCATGGAAGCAACCGACTACGCCGGTATCGAGTATACTGACTCAACCGCCATAGCTGGCGGAGAAAAACACACTGCGGTTATTGACAGTGGAACGGTACGCGGTTGGGGAGCGTACAATGTCTACCATGTCCACAATATCGAAGGGCAAACCGATGCGCTTACAGTGGAAGCGGCAGCGTATTCCGCATTTGTCTTGAAGAACGATGGCTCGGTTTGGTTCACAGGTATTAATAATGTCACCTACCCCGGCGGTCTTGGGTGCGGCGGACATAACCAACAGTGGTACCATTCACATGCCTCACCTACGCGAGTCGTAGCCGAAGGAAGCAATGGATTAGATGGAAACTACCTGGAGAACATCATTGCGATCGACACAGGTGAATACCACGGCGTTGCCGTTAGAGAAAATGGCGATGGCAGCTATTCGTTCTTGACATGGGGCTATAACTCAAACGGACAGCTCGGCAACGGCACCACGGCGAATAGTTATTTCCCTGTAGAAATCACGATTCCATAGGAGATGTTTAAAAAATATTTGTAACATAGCCGCCACGGATGGCACGCTTTTCGCCGCTAGAAGCGGACAGTATCGGTGGCAACTGTGACGCTTGCCCCAACTGAACCCCGATCTGAGCCGCCTTTGTCCCCCCTGAGACACCGCGCACCAAGCAACCTACTACCCAGGTTTTGAATCTCTTGGGGTTTTATTCCCCGCAGCTTGCTGCGTAAAGTGTTTTGCTTTTTTCTAACCAGAATACCCCGCTTTCGCGAAGCGAAAGTCGAGCGTCAGCGAGAGAGCTTGCTCCGGGGATTTTTATTACAACAGCGCTGTTCAAGTGCCTGATATGACAAACGTCATCGGTGCGGGCCAGTTCCATAGCCTGGCCATAGTCGATAACGGCGACGGCACTTATTCCTACTGGGCTTGGGGCATGAACGAAAGCGGCCAGTTGGGTATTCCCGCAGGTGAACAGGAAATCAGTCTTGTTCAAATTTCAGGTTTTAAATCCAGCTCGATATCGCAGGCATATAAAGTGGATGCAAAAAATAAAACCCGTCATCTCATAAAACAACCTCCTAATTACAAGAATGATCGCCTGCAATTCTCATGTGTGAGAATTGCCAGGAAAAGAGCTTATAAAATGTGCTGATATAAATCGACCAAAATTGAATAAAAACTCAAGCTAAACAATAGGTTAGCGCTCATTTTCACGCATTATTTATAGGGCTTTTATTACGTATGCAATTTTAAAACAATAACAATAAGTTATGCGCATGGGTACAGACATTCTGATCTCAGAATGTTTTAGCAACAGTAATTTAAGCGTACTTTGAAGTATCCTTTTTGCGCTGAGTTGTTAGCTTGCCTATCAAATAGGCTTAGAAATTGCAGTAGAGAATATTACGAGAATAAAGAATTTGCATTTACTCCCTGTTTTTTAATAAAGTTTTTGTAGGTAAAGAGGCGCCACTAAGGCTTGGTGTTAGTTGAGCGTGTGCTATCGATTCTTGTCATGCTGACGGCATAAGGAGTAACAACAAAAATAACAGGGAAATATTTTTGTATTAAATCACTCACTGTAACGAGCCCGGTTGATTGTGACGGACTGCATGCACAGCCGTATTACATAAGGTAAAACGCTATGAAATGCAGTATGGGTAGGCCCTCGGTTGACGGCTTAAAGAACCGATTACTCATTGCAGTTATTGGGCTCTGTTTTTTCTCAGCCCCCAGTTGGTCCTTAAAAGCACCGCATACGGGGTGGATCAGCTGCGAGAACTGCCATGGCGCCGAGGGGGACGCATCTAATCCAACCGTCGCGAGAACGGCAGAACAGCAAGAGACCCTGTGCAGGAGTTGCCACTACAAAGATGGACCCGC
>PIVM01000086.1 GCA_003353945.1 Gammaproteobacteria bacterium | reverse complement strand
TGTTGTACGATACAAATTGAAATTGTTAAGGCGTTGATGTTATTGGAAACTGTGATTGTGCGCAAAATGTACGATAAGTGCTAACACGTTGTTTTTAAAGGTCTGTAATTTGCTTAACAAGGTATTCCGTACGATTGATGGCCCTACCCGGTTGGGAATCGCAGAACACACTGAATTTTAACTACAGCCGACAACTGATGTAGGCAACCGAAGTATATGTTTTAGGGAAATGAACCATATGCATGGTCGGGTAATTATGGGATTAACGGTAAGTCTGTGCGCAAAGGAGTCGTTGCTGTAAAACTAATTTAGCACTTACGTTTTCACCTGGACAATACCCGCAATCGCTTTAAATGATGCAAATATTATTACCATACAAATCGCAATAATGAGAAATGACTTTTAGTAGAAAAAGGAATTTTATTTTGCTAGAGAGAATCTTCCCCTAGCATAAAAATTATTTTCAGCGGACCCGATGCCACACTATCTCTGTGTATTATAAAGCTGGTGTCGTTAAAACTAACAAAGCATGTCAGAAAATTCTGACAATATTTCGCGCAATATTCCTGCATCAAGATTGCGGTTGTTGTGCCAGTCTAATATCCATATATAAACCCGCATGAAGGTTGTATGGTCAGGACGACATTCTATAACGTACTGTGATTATGCAACATTATCTCATGCTGCTGTTTTTTGCTTAACTTCAGTTTGGAGTCTGATATGATGAAATCGTCAGTAACTAGTTGTTTGGTTTTTGTTGTCGGCCTTTCACTCACTTTTTCATCTGTAACATACGGTGCAGAGGAGGAGTTTCTCGCTGAGGAAGAGGAGGAGTTTTTCGCTCTCGAAGAGATAGTTGTAACTGCACAGAAAAGAGAAGAAACACAACAGGATATTCCTGCCTCGTTCAACGTCTACAGCGCTGAAAACCTAAAGGCCACGGGCTGGACCAATATTACCGATATGGCTGATTTGATTCCTAGCATGGAGGTCATCGGTGTCACAAAATCACGCACCACGGTTTTTGTTCGTTCTATCGGTACCAATAAATTTGATATTGGAACAGAGGGATCGATTGGCGTGTTTGTCGATGGCATCTATGTTCCTCGCTTTAGTAGCTTGATGCAGAATCTTATTGATCTGGAACGGGTAGAGGTGCTGCGCGGTCCGCAAGGAACTCTGTATGGTCGCAACACGATTGGCGGTGCAATCAGCCTGTACAGCAAAGATCCCCAGCCCGAATTTGAAGGCACTTTAAACGTTAGTGCAGCAAACGAGGGCAGTTACCATACGGCTTTAAGTTTAACAGGGCCGCTGTCCAACAAGCTCCTGGGGTATGTCGCCTTAACTTCCCGTGAAACAGGAGGGTTTCGCGAAGATGAGGTTTCGGGCCGCAGCGATGACGAAACGGTAATGGCATCAAGAGCTAAATTGCACTACCTGTTCAGTGATGAAACGACATTGGCGTTAACACTTGAATACAGTGACAGTGAAGTCGATGCCTTTCTAGGCGAAATTGTGGCCAAGCCAGGCCAAGCCCTGTTTGCAATTAAGCCATCACTTTTTGGGCCTCCAACAGACGCCGTAATAGCAGCAGAAGCCACTGACCTTTATACGAGTGCCGTCACTGATCCGGGCGGTACAGAGGTAGAATCCTTCACTTCCAGTTTTCAAGTGGAATGGGCTGGTGAAGATTTGGTAGTAGATTCCAGGCTGGGTTTTCGTGCCGAAAAAGTCGAGGAAGTTGCCGATAACGATAGGTTGATTTTCGATATCATCAATCAAGTGACGGAACAAAACTCGGATACCTACAGTGAAGAGTTCAAAATTAGCTCAGAGAGCGGCGGTGCATACTCAATGGATGACAAACTGGAATGGATTACAGGTGTGTTTTTGTATTTGGATGATGCGGATCGTGGTGATAATCTACCTCTAGGAAGCGATGTCTTTTTTGCTGATTTTCCCAACGGTGCTGCACCGATGAGCGATGAATGCATAGCGGCCTCAGACCTTGGTGAGGAGTTGGCAGATGAATGCCACCTGCCTGGCACGGTTCCCTTTTCTCCAAGGGGTCTCCCACCATGGGGACTGCCTCCATACCCACTGGATTTTTTTGTTGATCTAAAAACCACAAGTTGGGCCGTGTTTGGACAAGCAAAATACTTTTTTACTGATTCATGGTCTCTAACAACGGGTCTACGGTTCAGTCGTGATACTAAAAAATTCACCTACAGGGCAACCGGACCACAAGATAGACATCCTCAGGCATTTCCTCTGGATACTTTTGAGTTTGACGATACGCTTCGTTTTGAATCAACAGATCCTAAAGTTGTTCTAGAATGGACTCCTAATACCGAAGAACCTTTCCTCGCCTATTTCAGTTATAGTGAGGGGTATAAAAGTGGCGGCATCCAATTCATTGCACGCAGAGAGCCGGTGGCCAAAAACAGTTTTGATAAAGAGCTGTTAAAAGCCTTTGAAATGGGCATGAAATCTCGTTGGTTCGAACAACGCTTGCAGCTAAATGCTGCCATATATCAATATGACTACAAGGATCAACAGATTCAAGGGATCGTTGACGCACAGGGTGCCACTCAGGTTATCACAGACAATGCCGCTGCCAGCACCTTGAGCGGCCTGGAAGTCGACTTGCAGTACTTGTTGGCCAAGGACCTGCTGATGCAAGCAAGTTATTCCTATATTGACGCCACATTTGACGATTATCTCGGTCCCGATGGTAGCGATTTTACGGGTAACGTTTTGCCAGCCGCCCCTGAAAACTCTTTGTGGGTCTCACTTGAATATAACCATACCTTGTCAAACGGTTGGAAACCCGGAGTCAGATTTGATTACAGTTGGCGTGATGATCAGGTGTTTACTCCGGATGGCGCTAATGAACAAGCAGCCTACGCTCTCAGCCAGTTTGCCTTTATACTTTTTGATCCAACCGAGCGCATGAAGTTTCGACTTTACTGCACAAACTGTAACGATAAAGATTACGTTACGTCCGTGGTGCCACTTACCGGTGAAACAGCGTGGGCTGCAACGGGAGATCGTAGACGGTACGGTTTAGAGTATACGTACAGCTTATAATGGTCTAGCTTTCGTGTCAGAGTACCGTGGGTTGACGTATTCAAGATCTAAACCTTAAATACACCGCCTACTAGTAACGATTTTTGGTATTCATCTGAGGTGTTAGATATGAAAAATATGTGCATTATTTTCGTGGCAATGACCACCTTCCTTTGCTTCTCTGCATTTGCAGCCAAACCTGTCAAAATTACACCGGGGCAAAAGGGAATTTTGCAAACTGGAGAAAACTACCGTAACTATGTTGTCAAATGCAGTAATGGTAAATCGCTTCCTATCACCGCTTGGGAACATGGTAGAAAATGGTGTATTGGTGAGGCATCGCAAGAGAGTTGTTCAAAAAAGCAGATTAAAGCAGCCAAGCGAGCCTGTAAAGTTGCGTAGCAAGCACAAAATTTGATGCCATCGGGTGTATTCTCAGAACCCCTGCATGAGAAACGAACCTGAATATTGGCATCAATAGAACAAGTGTAATTCAACAAATAACTGTTCGTTATTTAGTATTGCATTTTGTGGAATGCCATCCTCAATTTTAATGCCTGTTCTCAATTGCGAATATTGATTTAAAAACAGCTCCGCCAATAAGCGGAGTCGCGTTTGTTCATCTTCATCAATATCATCGTTAGGATCAAAATATTCATAGCTCAATTTGAGATTGAGCGCTTTTGAATATAGGTAATTAACAGCGAGGAACGACGCTAATTGTTCGATCTCATTTGCACCTTCTTCATTATTTATCCAATCCACTTCGCCAAGAACGTTGAATTTGCCATACACGAAACCACCAAAAATGTTGTGTGCGGTTTTTTTCACCTGATTAGGCGCATTATTGACCGAAGCAGACATGCCAACGCGATAGTTTTTTTGTACATATGACCCAACGAGGGAGACCTGTTTATCTTTATTGTTTTCGCCGCTTCCTTGCGTACCATTGCTGACCGCCAGGCTTAACGACCACGGGCCAGGTTCAAGGCCGAGTTCGAGACCCGTGTCAGAATTGTCAAAATTGAACCCAGTGCTTTCTCGAATAAATGCCTGGTCGTCTTGCAAGCGCAGGCCATAGGGTAGAAAAAACTTTCCAGCCTTGAGATAAGCCCCATAGGGCAGCCCCTGCCAGATCACGGCGGCTTCGCGGGTTCTTCCGCCTTCCGGGGCAATTTGTTGATCAAGATAAAAAGACATTCCACTGTTCAATTGTGTTTCGAGATAGACAATGCCGTTGCTAATATTAAAGCTGCTCGTATCATTTATATCCTGCGGTGTCGATGTCTGATTTTCAACCGCTTTGGCTTTGTCAAACTGCGCATAAGTCCAGTTTGCACGAAAATTAGCACCGATAGAAATATTGTCATTGAGCTTGGGGTTGAACAAAGTAGTCTTGTTAGCCGGTTTCAACGTGCTTGTGTAGATTTGACCATAAGCTGAACGCTTACCACCCCCAGTGATATTGCTGTGGCAGACTGAACATTTAAGGCCATCTCTCACTGCAAAATAGGGCTCTGCATGACTGATTACTGTATGAGAAAAATATAAGAGTGTTATTAAGCCAAATTTCGCGAGTTGTGAGTAGAGCATCTTGATTTTATAAGGTTTCATAAATTAATCCCTAACGTATGTTTGCCAAGCCGCGGGTTGTCTTTTTTTTGTGAATGCGCTTTTGATTGATGACTATGGTTGATTGATGACTATGGTTGATTGATGACTATGGTTGATTGATGACTATGGGTGATTAAATGGGTCGTCCTTATGCTCAAACACATAGTCAATGCCATCACCCGTAGTAGGGTTTGCTCCGGAATGGCAGCTATTACACATGCCACCCATCAGGTTGGCACCGCGAGCCTCGCCGGAATCATCCACCATAATGCTTAGATCTAAGGGGGCTAGCATAAACCACTCCCAATAATGGTTATCGGTGTTAAATGTGCCGCCTCTTTTGACCATCGCAGTCACTTCAGTTATTGCATCATTCTGCTCGACCTCTAAAACAATAATTGTTCCTACGGGGTAGCCCTGCTCAGCCGTATCGGGGTAGGCATACAACTGCTTTTTGTAGATTCGACGGATCGCATCGGGATCATCGGCCTTATGAGCTATTTCGCCGAGCAATGAGTTTTGATCCGACCGTTTCTCTATTAGCTCCCAATCTTCATAATCAGCGAAATCCGCAGCAGACGCGATATATTCGCTGGGATATGGGAAGACATAGTCAAGCCCGCCTGTTTGTGACTCAGCTTGAGAGTGGCAGGCATCGCACATGCCGCCCATCAGGTCGGCGCCTTGACCATTGATGGCGGTTACGTCTGAAGCGATATCAAACCACTCCCAGCCACCGTTGCCTGAGTTAAATTCACCCCCACGTTTCACCATGGCGTTTAATCCGGCCATGGGAGAGAATTCCTTATCGCCATCTTGCCAAGTGACAACTTCTTTAACCAGGATCGATCCGATGGCGTATTCACCAGTGCTGGCCTGTGCGGTGGCATTTTTATAAGTACGCCGAGAATAAGCGGCATCATCGCCCTTATGTGCCGTGCCCAAAGCAGGATTGCTGGCATCAATTGAGTAATCGATTGCCTGCCAACTTGCATAATTGGTGAAATCCGACAAAGTCGCCACAAACTCATTGTCATCTGTTGTTTCTTCAGCACCCGCGTTTATTGTTTCTTCAGCACCCGAGCTTGCTGTTGCTTTAGCACCGGCGTTGACCCAATCAATCACCAGTTGAATCTGATTATCAGATAAGAAGGGAGGGCCGTTGCGCGGCATTTGAGCCCCGGTAATATCACTGTCGCCACGAATTTTTTTAACCAAGTAGCTTTCTTCAGGATTATTTGGCGATATCAGCATCATTGTCGATTGTTGCGTGCTGGTGACACTAACAATGTTTGCATAAGCATTTCCTTCTGAGAGGTCAAGGCCTAGCGGTGCTGATGCGCCAATATGGCAGGCAATACACCGCGCTGTGAAAACCTCACTCTGCACTCGCGAAAATAAGTCTATCGCGGCGGGTGTGTTCTCAATTGCTAAGCCGTTTTCATCCAGTCCATCACCATCTCCTGCATCGCAGCCGATGATGAGCAACGGTAGTGAGATCAGTATTATCCTAAGGAAACAGAGTTGTCGGCTCAATTGAGATGATAGCTGCATTGTGGTCTCCCAAAAGTTAGAAATACGCAAAAATAATCTAGCCAACATAAATCAATTAGTTGCAGCTGATTTTAATGAAACTGGGTTGCGCTCGAACTACTATTTTTTCTGCCACTTTTCATTCGAAGCGAGTTGCGATTACCCCATTTGCCCAAGTAGATGCCCAAGTAGATGCCCAAGTAGATGCCCAAGTAGATGCCCAAGTAGATGCCCAAGTAGACGCAAGAAAATGTGTAAACGTTACAGTCGTGTACGGGAGAATGGATTTTGCTATAAAGTAACTTGATCTATATCAAGTGACGTCATGCGTTTGTAACAATATTAGGCCTAAAGTATCTAAAGACTATACTGTCTCACTCCCTAATCGGAGTGTCGGATTGCCTGACCCGCAAGCGGGATGAGGGAAAAAAATCCATTAGCAATTCTAGGAAGCAATACTCAATGAAGAAAACAATTCTCATAGGGCTACTGGTATTGATCCCATATGGTGTTCAGGCGGCGGAACCGGACTGGCGACTTTACGACCAGTTTTTGCAACGTTATATCTCTGTGAAAACCGAAGACGGTATTACTCTGCATTGGCTAAATTACACGATGTTGAAAAAGGACCAAGATTTCACTCGCCTCGTGCAGATGCTTGAGCAGTTCCCTGTCATTCAGCTGGCCAATCGTCAGGAAAAACTGGCATTTTATATCAACGCCTACAATATTCTGGCCATCAATACGGTCATCGCCCATTGGCCCGTTTCGAGCATCAAAGAAGTAGGGCCTTGGTATAAGCCGGTTTGGGATATGCCGGCTGGTCGTATTGGCGGCAAGCCAGTCAGCCTGGGTGAAATCGAACACGACATACTACGCCCAATGGGCGAGCCACGCATTCACTTTGCCATAGTCTGTGCATCACTCAGCTGCCCAGATTTGCGTACCGAAGCTTACCGGGCTGAAGACCTGAGTGCCCAGTTGGATGATCAGGTGTCGAAATTTGTAAATAACCCAGGCAAAGGCGTGAAGAAGTTAGGAAATACGCTCAAAGTATCAAAGATATTCTCCTGGTTTGAAGAAGATTTCAAACAAGCAGGGGGTATTGTCAGTTTTATTACCACGTACATGCCAATTGATCAATCCAGCAAAATAAGGCCCGATATTCCCTATAACTGGGCATTGAATGGTGATTAAACCATTCTATTTATCCTCACTATACCTGTCTTTCTAATTGTGAATATTGCGGCCGGTGATAGGTGATAGCAGAAGATGTTTTCTGCGGAATCATTGTTTTGGCCAAACCAATCCTCATTCCATATAATCCAGACATATAATCCAGAAATGCATTCATGTTGAATAGGTAAACAATATGAGCTCAAACGAAGTCGATATGGCCATAGTGGAGCCGATTGATCTGGTTTCAGCAGCCGAATAATCCGCATCACCCAGGATGCCTTTAACAACGGGGGAGGGGGGTATCCGCTGGGCAGTATGATGAAGGTATCCGACCATTTGCTTGAAATGTTCACCCAATTGGGTGGTGAGATTCGAACCGGCGTGAAAATTGAGAAGATTCTCGTAGAGAATAATACAGTGAAAGGTGTTAAAACTGTCATCGGTGAAACAATTCGCTGTCCAACAGTTGTCAGTTCAGCGGGTATTCATCCCACCTAGCACTATCTTGCGGGAGGCTTAAGTTCTACTGCTGCATAAATAGCCGTAGTAGGGCGCAATAAGCTTGCGCATTGCAGCATAGACATTTCGTAAGATCGGTGCAATGCGCAAGCTTATTGCACCCTACATACGATCAAAACGAGAGCTAATGAGATAAATATTTAATGACAGCCGATCAGTATCAACTGAAAAACAAAGTGCGAATCGTCACAGCAACATCGCTGTTTGATGGCCACGACGCGTCAATCAATATCATGCGGCGTTTGCTGCAGGCAAGTGGCGCCGAGGTGATTCATCTCGGTCATGATCACAGTGTGAAGGAGGTAGTCAATTGCGCCATTCAGGAGGACGCCAATGCCATCGCGATGACCTCCTATCAAGGTGGTCACAATGAATATTTCACCTATATGTACGATTTGTTAAAGGAAAACGGTGCTGAGCATATAAAAATATTTGGAGGAGGCGGGGGCGTTATCCTGCCGGACGAAATGGAGATGCTGCACGCATATGGCATTGCCAGACTCTATTCACCCGATGATGGTCGCAAGATGGGCCTGCAGGGGATGATTGATGACATGCTATCGCAGTGTGATGAGCCCAAAGGGTTGGAGGCAAGCGAGCAGGATATCGCGAAGCTGGCGGAGCGAGATAGTCTGGCCTTGGCAAGATTGATCTCTGCTGCTGAAAATGCGCCCGAAAACTCTCAGGCTTTACTCGATAAAGTGCATACACTGGCAGATAAAAGCCAATCGCCCGTTTTGGGCATCACCGGCACGGGTGGGGCGGGTAAGTCCTCTTTGCTTGATGAATTGATTCGTCGTTTTTTAATGGATACAACAAGCAATACGGTGGCTGTTGTGTCTGTTGATCCATCCAAGCGCAGGACCGGTGGCGCTTTATTAGGTGATCGCATTCGTATGAACGCTGTGCATAATTCACGAGTGTATATGCGTTCTTTGGCGACGCGTCAGACCAATCTGGCGTTGTCTGCTCATGTCAGTGATGCGTTAACAATACTCAAAGCGGCGCAGTTTGATTTGATTATTCTTGAGTCTTCCGGCATTGGTCAATCCGATACGGAGATTGTGGAACATGCCGATGTTAGCTTGTATGTGATGACACCGGAATACGGCGCTGCGAGTCAGCTTGAAAAAATCGATATGCTCGATTTTGCTGACTTTATTGCTGTTAACAAATTTGATAAACGCGGTGCAGAAGATGCAATACGGGATGTGAGGCGACAGTACAAACGTAATCACACTCTCTTTGAGGCAAGTGATGATGAGTTGCCGATTTACGGCACAATTGCCTCTCATTTTAATGATCAGGGTATGACAACGCTTTACAATGCAGCCATGGCAGCGTTGAGTCAGCGCACGCAAGCAGAGTTGTCACCAGGCCTGTCTCACGATGCCTTGCCTCATGATGCCTTGTCTCACGATGCGTTGCCGCAGCTAAGTGCACCGGAGACAGGCTGCATACTGCCTGCCAGTCGTGTCCGTTATCTTGCCGAGATCAGTGATACTAATCGGCAGTATGACCAGTGGGTGGAGCAGCAAGCGCAGATCGCACAACAGCTTTACGGCATCCAGCAGACGATTGATGCAATTTCTTCAGGATCGCAAAGGAAAAATAAAACAGACTTCCTTGAGCAGCTAAATTCACTTTACCAAACCTTGGCGACGGATCTCGACGCCAAAAATCTGCAATTGTTGCAACATTGGCCTGATAAACAAAAACAATATCATGATGCCCTGTTTACCTATTCGGTGCGTGGTAGAGACATTTCAATTAAAACGCATTCGGAATCTCTTTCTCATACCAAGATACCCAAAGTTTCGTTACCAAAGTACCAGGCATGGGGGGATTTGCTGAGATGGAGTCTGCAGGAAAACGTACCGGGCGAATTTCCTTTTACCTCTGGTTTGTTCAATTTTAAACGCGAAGGTGAAGAGCCGACCCGCATGTTTGCCGGAGAAGGTGGACCGGAACGGACAAATCGCCGCTTTCATTATGTTTCCCTGGATATGCCGGCAAAACGTCTGTCAACGGCATTTGATTCGGTGACGTTGTACGGCAGTGACCCGGACCCTCGACCGGATATTTACGGAAAAATTGGCAACGCCGGCGTCTCCATCTGTTGCCTGGATGATGTAAAAAAGTTGTATTCTGGATTTAATCTGGCTGATCCCAAAACGTCCGTGTCGATGACCATTAATGGTCCTGCACCCATGATGTTAGGATTTTACCTCAATGCAGCCATTGATCAGCAATGCGAGATTTATATTCGTGAACAAGGTATTGAGAATGAGATTGATGCAAAAATAGCGAAAATCTTTGAAGGAAAAGGTGTTGTCCGTCCCTGTTATCAGGGAACATTGCCAGAAGGGAATGACGGTCTAGGATTGATGTTGCTAGGTGTCACCGGTGACCAAATTCTGCCAGCCGAAAAATACCAGGAAATCAAGAAACGTACATTGCAACAAGTGCGGGGTACGGTACAGTCCGACATTCTAAAAGAAGATCAGGCACAAAATACCTGTATTTTTTCCACCGAGTTTGCTTTGCGTTTAATGGGTGATATTCAGGAATATTTCATCAATAACGATATTCGAAATTTTTATTCCGTCTCCATTTCCGGCTATCACATGGCAGAAGCTGGTGCCAACCCTATTACTCAGCTTGCATTTACCTTGGCAAATGGATTTACGTTTGTGGAGTACTATCTAAGTCGGGGTATGGATATCAATGACTTTGGGCCAAACTTTTCATTTTTCTTTTCAAGCGGCATTGATCCTGAATACGCGGTTATTGGTCGTGTTGCCAGGCGCATCTGGGCCAAGGCGATGAAAAACAAATACGGTGCCAACGAACGAGCGCAAATGTTGAAATATCATATTCAAACATCGGGGCGTTCGCTCCATGCCCAGGAAATTGATTTTAATGATATTCGCACGACTCTGCTGGCACTGTATGCGATTTATGATAATTGTAATTCTTTGCATACAAATGCGTACGACGAGGCAGTTACTACGCCCACTGAAGAAAGTGTTCGTCGAGCGATGGCCATTCAGTTGATTATCAATCGTGAGTTGGGTCTGGCAAAAAATGAAAATCCGCTGCAAGGTGCTTTCATTATTGAAGAACTGACGGATTTGGTTGAGCAGGCAGTTCTGGCGGAATTTGATCGGCTCACCGAACGAGGCGGCGTGCTGGGTGCTATGGAAACCATGTACCAGCGCAGCAAGATTCAGGAAGAAAGTCTATATTACGAAAACCTCAAGCACAGTGGAGAATATCCGATTATCGGTGTGAATACGTTCCTCAGCGATCAGGGTTCTCCGTCAATGATCCCACAGGAAGTGATTCGCGCGACAGAAGAAGAAAAGAGTTATCAGATTACGATGCTTGAAGCCCTGCATCAGGCATACAATGATGAAGCGAAGGAGCAGCTGAATCAATTGCAGTTAGCGGCGGTTGCGGGCGAAAACGTCTTTGACTTAATGATGGAAGTCAGCAAGGTCTGTTCGATTGGCCAGATTGTGAATGCCTTGTTTGAAGTGGGCGGACAGTATCGGCGTAATATGTAAGGGCCTCGGAAATAATAAATTTTTCTAGGATTATTGAACCCCACAGATCCAGGCAGAGTAGATTTTGCTAAACTTAGTGATACCTTATCCAAGGTTAGTCAGCGGAGGAGCTTAACAATGAAAAAGATAGCAATTCTAACGTCCCTGCTTATAGCTTTAACAGGCATTGCTACTCATGCGGAGCAGATGTCACCTGAGTCAGGCGCCACCTACGGAGCTGTTATACCTGTAGCGGGAGACATCATGCCTTTAAAGAATGCGATAAGCAGTATTAACAACCTGAAACAGATAGCACAAAAAATATCGGGTACAGTCAATCAAGTTTGCCGCCACCGAGGATGCTGGATGATCCTGACTGACGGAGAGCATATCGCCAGAGTAACCTTTAAGGATTATAAATTCTTTGTCCCAACCGACAGCTACAATCAACGCAGTATTGTTTATGGTGTGCTTACTGAACACACCTTAAGTGAAGAGATGGCGAAACATTATGCCGACGATGCGGGTCAATCCGGCGAAACCATCCGTGGTCCGCAGAAAGAATACTCAATTGTGGCAGAAGGCGTGTATTTGGAAAACAAATAGCGGCAAAGTCGAACGGCACTCAGTTTTTACTCCTTCCCCATTTGGGTAAATCCTCATTCCAGGAATGAATGATTTCCCCCCCTTCTTCCTTTGGAAAAAGGCTGGGATGAGTGTGAGATGTCAAGACTCCAAAATTTTCCTATAGCTATTCAACCATCGTGAAAACACAAACGACATACCTATGCGGGCAAACGGAGTAAAAAACTTTCCAATGCCGGTGAGTTGCATGGCGACAGTCCAGGTTAGTCGAGTACGATTATTTCCAAGTTCATCAAGAACATAGTCTTCGGCAAATGATTCCACGCCATTCATAGTGCTTTCCACCACATAGAAGGCTATACGTTTGTTCTCTTCCCAGATAAAGAAATCTTCTTTTACTGCGTGATTTCCAACCAAATACACAGTACGGGTGGCTCCTTTCGCAAATGGTTTCTCACTCGTCCATTCGACTGCTTTTAATGAAGGAGCCCATTCCGTCCAGACAGTGTCGCCAGAGAGTGTTTCCATAAATTTCTCTGGGCCGCAATTTGCTTCCATAACTGTGGTAACGATAAGGTTAGCAGTATTGAAAAAATCCGGCGTCACCGGTTTCATGGGTTTAAATTTATACATGGGTTATCCTTGATTCTTTATTTCAAGAGTAATGTGCTGTGCTTGTGGATTGAAACTAATCGAGCGTTTGTTGAACAAAAAACAGTGAATTTTAGCATCCGGTTATGTGGTAATTTTACCCGATAGGGTAATGCTAATTATTCGTGCATAATATTCAAATATGCCCAAATTCTGATTGACAGAAGGGACGGATAGTACAGCTTTATCACGTTTATTTCCACGACCCTAAAGACGCGATAGGCTCGATATTTATCTCTTGACTGTCTGATCCCATTAGCTTGGCCTCGCTAGGGGCAGCAAGACAAGGTATTCAAAAATAAAGAGGAACGCCTACCATGGCAAAACGACCGACCTCCAAAAAGACGACATCGAAGAAAATGTCACCAAAGGGAGAGATGAGAGACCGTGTAAAAGAGGAAAAGGCAGGATTTTACATTGTTGCCATGGGAGCATCGGCGGGCGGCCTGGATGCCTTTGCGAGCTTTTTCAAAGCGATGCCTCACGATAGTGGAATAGCCTTTGTCATCATCTCTCATCTTGATCCGAATCATGAAAGTTTGTTGCCTGAATTGTTGCAAAAACGCTCGAAGATGAAGGTTCATCAAGTACACGATGGGATGAAGGTAGAGCGTAATCAGATCTATGTTATTCCGCCTAACAAGGATTTGACGATACTCAATGGCATTCTACAACTAATGGATTTTTCTAAGCCGCGAGGAACCAATTTGCCCATCGATACATTTTTTCGCGCGCTGGCCTTGGATCAAGGCAGCAATGCGATTTGCATTGTCCTTTCGGGGACTGGCACAGATGGTACTCGGGGGGTAAAAGCTATCAGGGACGAGGTAGGCATGGTGATGGTTCAGGACAAGGAATCGGCCAAGTACGATGGTATGCCTATAAGCGCGATCTCCACAGGGCTGGCCGACTATGTGCTATCTCCAGATAAAATGCCGGAGCAAATAATAAAATATACGCAGCATGCCGTTAAAATAATTGCACCTGCCATTTCTCCGTTTGAAGAAGCAACGGAGAACCCTTTGCAGAAGATTTACATCATTCTGCGTACGCGTACGGGACACGATTTCTCGCACTATAAGAAAAACACCATCTGCCGACGAATTGAACGGCGTATGAATGTCCATCAAATTGACGACATAGTGGAGTATGTGCGCCACCTGCAGACAAGCGAGTGTGAAGTGGACACCTTATACAAAGAGTTGTTGATAGGAGTGACCAACTTCTTTAGGGATTCCGAGGCATTTGATGCTCTACGGAATGAATATATTCCGAGAATTCTTAAAAACAAAACGGACAACTATTCGATTCGGGTATGGGTTCCAGGCTGCGCCACAGGTGAGGAAGCATACTCTTTGGCTATCATCCTGCAGGAATGTATGGTGCAGATGAAACGGCACTTCAACGTTCAGATCTTTGGCACGGATGTTGACGAAGAAGCGATTAACATTGCTCGCGCTGGTCTATACCCGGAGAGTATTCAGACCGATGTGTCGCCTGAGCGTCTTAAGCGCTATTTTATTAATGAAGGTGATGGTCAGTATCGCATCAAGATGGCAATCCGCGAAATGTTGGTGTTTGCACCACAAAATGTCATCAAGGATCCGCCGTTCACCAAGCTGGATATTCTGTCCTGCCGCAATCTGCTGATATACCTGGACCATGAATTACAGAAGACATTGTTGCCGATTTTTCATTACAGTTTGAAACCTGACGGCATTCTCTTTCTCGGATCCTCTGAATCCAGTGGGCGTGCCAACGATTTGTTTACTGTACTGAACAAGAAATGGAAGATTTTCAGCCCTCAGGCTGTAAATGTGTCCTCGCGTCCCATTCTAGATTTTCCGGTGTCCCCTGTCGAATTTGAGCAGGTCGAGCTGGAAGTCCCGGAAAATATTAAGAAGGCGAAAGAACTGAGTGCACTGCAATTGGTCAAAACAATTCTCCAGCAAAGTAACACCTCCCCTTGTGCCATTATCGACGGTGACAGCAATGTTGTTTACATTTACGGGCGCATAGGTCGTTTTCTTGAACCTGCAGAAGGCAAGGTTAGCGTCAATATCCTGGATATGGCACGCCCGGGTTTGAAATCTAGCTTGGCCCTGGCAATTCGCAAAGTGGCAATGCATAAGCAGGAGATTATACTGCGAGATATACAGGTTGAATGCGACGATAGTCAATTGTTGTTGTGCCTCTCTGTCAGGCCCATAGCAGAAACACCCAATGAGCATGGATTGATGATGGTCGTTTTTAATGAAAAAACGACATCTTTAAAAAGAGGCAAAGAGAAGCAAAAAGTAGAGGCAAAAGAGGAAAATGCAAAATCAGTTGAAGGGCTTGAGATCGAATTGCAGCTGACAAAAGAGAACCTGCAGGCGACGATTGAGGAGTTAGAAACTTCCAATGAGGAATTGAAATCAACCAACGAGGAACTTCAGAGTACCAACGAGGAATTGCAGAGCACTAACGAAGAATTGGAGACCTCGAAGGAGGAGCTGCAGTCGCTCAATGAGGAGTCCACCACCGTCAATTCGGAACTTCAAACTCGTATAGAAGAGCTATCTCACACCAACGACGACATGAAGAACCTGTTGGACAGCACTTACATCGCCACCTTGTTTTTGGATTTGGATTTATGCATTCACGGTTTCACGCCAAAAGCGACTGATATTATCCCGTTAACGGGCTCTGATTCGGGGCGGCCCATTAAACATTTTGCAACCAGTTTGATTGATATTGACCTGGAAGAATACGGGAAAATGGTCCTAAAGGATTTGAAAGTCAGAGAGCTTGAAGTGCAAAGCCGTAACAGTGATATATACGTTATGAAGATTCGTCCCTACCGGACCGTTAATAACGTAATAGATGGTGTAGTTGTCACATTTGAAGATATTACCGAAAGAAAACAATCGGAGGAAATGCTTCGATCCCTGGTAAGGAGCACTGTAGGAGTAACAGGTGCCGAGTGTTTTAATCGGATTGCAAGAGAACTTTCTACGTACCTTGGCATGGAGTGTGTCATGGTTGGGAAAATAGTGGGTATTGGGAATATTAGCGGAGAGATGGTCAGTGCCTTGGCAATGGTTCTGGATGAACAAGTGGTTCCGAAATATGAATATACGTTGAAGGGAACTCCCTGCGAGAACGTGATGGAGAAAGGCTACTGTTTCTATCCTCAGGGCATATGTGAAATTTTTCCCACTGACAATGCGTTTATTGAGATGAATGCTCAGGCGTATGTGGGGTCGCCCTTGCGCGATAAAATGGGAAGAGCCATCGGTATACTCTGTGCTGTTTCTCGTGACAAAGTTGACGAGAAAAAGGAATGGAAGGACGTTATTGAAATATTGGCAGCCAGGGCTTCTGCCGAAATTGTTCGCAAGCAGGCTGAGGACGAGTTGCGCACAAGCGAAGCTCATTTACAAGCAATTCTCAATTACTCCCCGGTCTTGATCTCAACTCGAGATCCTGACGGTAAAGTCACTTTGGCGAATCAACATTTTGAAGTCCTTAATGGGCCGCCATTAGAGGAAATAGTGGGCAAAAATATTCATAACTTTTCTCCCTATGACATCGCAGATACACTCTGGATAAGTGATGATGTTGAGGCAAGCAAAGTGCCTTTGCAAATGGAGGAGCAGGCCCGCCATAAGGATGGCACTATCCATGACTATTTTACGCACAAGTTTCCACTGATTGATGAAAAGGATACGCTTTTGGGCACTGGTGCCATTTCTGTGGACATCACCGACAGAAAACAGGCTGAGAGAAAACTCAGTGATACAAACCAACTCTTGGAAGCTATCATTGAGCAATCATCGGTACCGATGGTTGTTGTGACGCCAGATGGTACGCTGAAAGTTTATAACGATGCGTTTCAAGATCTAATGGCTTTTGAAGATGAGTCCAATATTAAACCGGGTGTGAATATTCGCGATACAGTGCCGTCCTGGAAGATCTACGATTCTAATGGACATTACATATCTTGCGAAGAATTGGCGATGCCACGAGCACTTGAAGGAAAATCAACAGTCGATATGGAAGTTAGAATCGTAAGAAAAGACGGGACCGAAAGATGGGGTGTTATGACCGGTGTGCCTATCTACAACAACGAAGCTGAGTTAATCGCGGGCCTTGTTGTTTTTCCTGACATCAGTGAGAGGAAACAGATGGAGGAATCACTGCGGAAAAGCAAGGAAAAATATCGCATCCTCTTTGATCTAGCCAGTGACTCAATTGTACTGGCTGATGCACAGACTTTAGCTATCAAAGAATGCAATGAAATAGTGTGCAAAGATCTTGGCTATACTCGCGATGAGTTCCTGCAATTGAAAATACCGGATATAGAAGCCGTAGAATCAGAAAAAGATACTGCCGATCATGCGAAAAAAGTTATCGATCATGGGATGGATGTTTTTGAGACCAAGATGAAGTGCAAGAACGGCGACATTCGCGACGTTATAGTGAAAGAAAAAGCCATTTCCATTGGCGGTAATAATTTTATTCTGAGCACATGGCAAAATAATCAGAAAAAATGAGGGATTAATTCCCCTTTTCAAACTGAAGTGGGCGTGATCCAGCAATAGATAGAAGAATCTTGAGCTTTCAAGTTATAGTTTTTGATAATAAAGTTGTAATTATGTGCAAACTATTGCGCGCATGACTACAAGTTGCACAAGTAGCTAGCGTAAATCAAATAAGTAATTATAAATAGGTTTCAGTGTTTGAATAATATCGCGGAAACATTTGAGCTCCATGTTAATATCCCTATAAAAACAGCTAATTAATATTGCCAATCTTTACTGGCAATC
Organism: Gammaproteobacteria bacterium; assembly: GCA_003353945.1. Lineage (GTDB taxonomy): Bacteria > Pseudomonadota > Gammaproteobacteria > Pseudomonadales > PIVM01 > PIVM01. The sequence continues at coordinate 3,551 of PIVM01000086.1, read as the reverse complement.
CAGTCGATTTTCATTATATTGACGTCTATGCTTAACTTGGGCGGTTTCTCGCCGTTGACGTAGTGTATTCGGGTGAAGGAACAATGAATCCAAATGGGTTGCAACATGAGAAGGAATTTCATCTCAAAATGATGGAGAAAGAGGCCCATGCGGACGTTGAATCCAAAAATGCGCAGGAAATGCGCGGGCTTATTCACGATTTACATACGCACCAGATAGAGCTGGAGATGCAGAATGAAGAACTGCGAAGCACCCAGCTTGATTTGCTTGAGGCGAGAGATCGCTACAGTGATCTGTATGACTTTGCACCAATTGGTTATCTTACTCTGGATCCCAGGGGTTTTATTATTGAAGCAAACGTGACTTTAGAGGACATGTTATCTGAGGGGCGAGGAACGCTAATAGGAAAAAGATTAACTGACTTTATTCACCAAGAGATGCAGGATGACTATTTCCTGTGTATTTCGACAATATTGGAAAAGAATGAACGGAAAAGTATTGATTTGCAACTTCAAGATCGCGAGCAGAAGAATACCTGTGGTGATACAGGATTCTGGGTCAGAATAGATTTCAGGCCAGTGGTTGATAAGAATGAAAAAATCTACCAGCTTCGTTTGTCTGTCAGCGATATCACCGATCACAAGATTGGTGAAGAGAGACTGAAAAGCCTTTATAAGGAATTGGAGTGCAGAGTTGAGCAACGTACCGCAGAGCTTGTTGCGGCAAATGGGCAACTGAGTCAGTCCACGTTGGCCGCAGAGCAATCTGCCCGTTCAAAATCGGAGTTTCTCGCCAGTATGAGCCATGAGATTCGCACCCCTCTAAATGGTGTGCTGGGGATGTCGGAGCTACTGGAACATACTATGCTCGACGATAAGCAGCAAAAATATTTGCAGATTATTCAGCTGTCTGGCAATACGCTGAAGACCGTTATTAATGATATCCTTGATTATTCAAGAATCGAAGTCGGCAAGCTGGAGTTGGAAAGTTCTTCATTTTGTCTGCGGAAATTTATTGAAGAGGTCGTCGCACCTTTTCAATTGACAGCAAATGGGGATATCACATTTGATACTGAGATAGCACCCGAGATTCCTGATCTTGTTAACGGCGATAGGGTTCGTCTAAATCAAATACTCTGCAACTTGCTAAATAATGCATTTAAGTTTACTAAACAAGGATCGGTTAATTTACAACTTAATTTGGAGGAAATTACGCCGAGTCGAGTAGTTATCGACTTTCGAATTAGTGATACTGGAATTGGTATTGCCCCTGAAAAACTAAAAACCATATTTCTGCCCTTCACACAAATGGATCAATCAACTACTCGCCCATACGGCGGAACGGGGCTCGGTCTAGCCATCTGCTACCGATTGATTGATCTAATGGGAGGAGATATAACGGTAGAAAGTGATGTAGGCAAGGGCACATGTTTTGGTTTTAGCGTTTGTCTGGATATAGACGATAAACGGATAACGAATCGTGTTTTTCAGGAAAACTGCACAGATTTTTCATCGCTCAAAGTTCTTCTGGCTGAAGATAATCCAATTAATCAATTGGTCGTTAAGGGAATGTTGTCTAAGTTGGGTGTTCAGGCAATAGTTGCCGCAGATGGCGCTGAGGCTGAATCACTTGTCTGTCAAAATAATCAGCACTTTGACCTGATTTTAATGGACTGCGAAATGCCCTTTGTAGACGGTTATGAGGCAACCAGAAACATTCGCCAGTGGGAGTCTGAAAATGCTTGTTCAGAAACGCCCATTTATGCATTAACTGCACATGTTTTAGAGGAACACGTAAATCACTGCTCGCTGATAGGTATGAACGGACATCTCTCCAAGCCTGTTAGTTTGAAACAACTTCGCGAAACCTTCGACAAGTTGAACGAATGATATTGTTACCGTTTGCAATGACGGTTCTGATGCGTTGAAATTGTTTCAGAAAAATCCTAGTCAATATGATCTGGTGTTGACTGATCAGACTATGCCACATATGACAGGCAAGCAGTTAAGCCAGGCGGTTCTCAAAAACAGGCAGGATATCCCTATCATATTAAGCACAGGGTATAGTAACGTGATTTCAGAAGAACAAGTCGACTCGATTGGCATTCAAAAATATTTAATGAAACCGTATAATTTGGCGACAATTCAACATGCAATTGAAGAGTGTTTGCATTAGTAGTGATGTGAACGCGGAGAGTGTGTTACTTGTCTTAAGGGCCGCGGAAATAATAAATTTTCCAATTAGGCTTGCTTCCTGCTCCCTCACCTTCGTTGTCAAAATGGTTACATATTCCAATATGCGCCCATTTGAACGCCTCGGTGAGAAAGCATGCTTCAGCGCCCAATTGGAAAATTTAATATTTCCGAGGCCCTAAAAAGGATTTGTTAATACACTTAAATTCAAACTGTCTGAATATTTCCTTAGGCTTGGTGTCAAGCACCCATTTCTTTATTATTGAACGGCTAACTTCCCTGTCAGATCTGAATTGGTACATATGACAATGGCAGTGTGTTAGCTGTATTCCATATCAGAAATTACGTAAGTCTTTATACTTTTCTTTCTAACGTATTTCCCAAAATGAAGTACGTTCTGATCAATACCGTGTTCCTTTATCAACTGCTCGTAGAAGCCGCAATTTGCACAATCTTTTTCCTTATCCTTTGAGGCGCCTTGAATTACACCACCGCAAAAAGTGCCTGTAATAAAGGCACACCCTCGGCCACCATTTTTACCACCGCAGAAACCATCTGCTTCAGTTGCGCTCGCAGCAGGACAAACACCTAATTCGTGAACGTTTACACCGTTATTTTCACGACCACATTTCTTGTAATCCCAACAATTAGTTGCCATTTTGCTGTCACCTCTTTTGTTGATTAATCAATTAAATGGGTGGTGTTTATTACTTGTCTCCACATGAGTATTTTTGTTGATAGCATTTTTTTTAACCGTCAACTCAAGTAAATCGTGATGATGTCGGGGCAAAGGGAAAATACATTTTTTCTGGGGCCCTTACGTAAAGTATGTCAACTGCAATATGCTATGTGCGTGAAAACTACAACATGCTACGTGCGTGAAAACTGCAAAAACACATGTGAATATTTGGACAAAGAATTAGTATTAATAGCAGTAAATTGAATTATAGAAGAAAAATTGAGAACAGGAGATGTATTATCAATTAAATGTGTATTTCAAAATGCATTCATTACCAAGTGTTCTATAAAACATAATTCATTAGTTGTTTTTATTCTTTTTACCGATGTTCATAGCAGGTTGATCGTTCCATTAAAAAGGATCTTGAATAGCAATTTTCGGCACGGTTCAATTATAGTGTATAGGCTGTGATTTCGTGTTGGGTCCCAGCCAAGATCTTCACGCTAACTTACTCCAAATTTGCTAACACGTTGATTTGTAAGGGAGGAAATTGCATGAAGAGGCTCTTCTCCGCTTTAGTGAGTGAGCTCATGCATCTAAATAGAACATAGATTGATCATCAGGGAGGGATGACTGCCTGATTTTGAGTTTAAAATACTCAGTATCCCTGATGCCTCTGG
>PIVM01000641.1 GCA_003353945.1 Gammaproteobacteria bacterium | reverse complement strand
TTCTGTGCGGACTGGAAATTCTTAAAGCCCAGAACCGACTTTGTCTTCCGTTTGATGAAGCGGTGATCTTGCTCAAGCCTCGGCGCGTAATGTACGACCCACCGATTGACCGTGCTGTGCTCAACGTCAAAGCCTCGCTCCTTCATGATTTCTTCGATGTCTCGGTAACTCAGACTGTACGCCAAGTACCAGCGAACAGATTGCATGATCATGTCTTGGTGAAAATGCCGACCTTTGAAACTAATCATGAACTATGCGATCCTTGAATTATCGATATGCCAGTGTACCATACTGGGAGCTCAAGCATCGTTTTGCGACAGAACCGGCTTTACACATGCATCAAGAAGACAGGCGGAGCTCTTGCTATTGAGCTCTCACCAACAGAAGAAGAGCAGATTATTAAACGCGCCAGGCGTAGCGGTATCGCCCCCCTTACATTGTGCATTTTATGCCCAAGCGTAAAGGCAGGAACTACAGTAAGCTAAAAACGCACCCTACACAGTTAACCGCTGATTACATTGGCGACGTGTTCACTGACATCAGGGATATGCTTGGAATTCATGCCAATCTACCCGCTAAAGAGCGCCCTCCTCTGGCAGATGTACGCTCACTTTCATCATGGTTATACGAGCAAAACGGGCGCGATCCAAAAGCAATACAGGATCTAATGCACCATGCAGGACAAGAAATGACTGAGCACTACATGTGTAGCCGCCGAGAAGATTTTATACAGGTAAAAGCGGGGCTTGATCTGTCCTCCGTTATTGAGGAAATACAGTAGTGTGCCAATTGTAAGTTGTTGTAAGTTGTTGTTTGTTAATGCGCGAATTGATGATATTTGCACTTCGTATAAATCGACGAAAGAGATTGAAATATATATAAATCATGAAAATATCCCCTCCATCCCCCCAGGTTTCTGGTTTTTTTTCACTCAAATTTTTTCCTGTTTACCCATGAGCCTCAGCCATCTTAAGAAGCCGATAAGGCATCGGTGGTGTTCTCAACGCTACATACATAAACCGAGGAAGCAATTCATCAAGATCAAACCGGCGATTGAAGCGACAACAAAACTCCGCAAGATAACGAGGCAGGTGCTTCGGATTAATTGAATGATACGCCCCATGCATAGGTGTTTTGATATTACCAATCATAGTATTTACCCATTGAAAGGCTTCGATCTCAACACAGTCAGGTCCC
>PIVM01000640.1 GCA_003353945.1 Gammaproteobacteria bacterium | reverse complement strand
TAACCAATGGTGCTAGTTTGTAACCACAACATGCAGTATGATTCCTTAGAATGCTACTATATGCGGGTTCAGGGAGTGAGCACCTGAACAGAAAATCACTGCCACGTATTCCTGATGCCTGCATTTAGTAGCACATTTGGCAAGCATACTATATGTAGTGTGAAGATATTCTCTCAACTAGCACCAATGGTTCGCTAATGATCAACAAGCGCTGGGTATCTACCTCATTTATATGAAACGAGCGATAATTGTATTGGTCAGATACACTCTGCTCAAATAGCCCACCTCTTTTTTGGAGTCGACATCCCTGAATGACGGGGTTTCACCCGCAAAAACGTCTGATACTGGGGAAATTCATTCCTCAGTATCAGACGTGCAACATGCGCTTGACCAATACAGAAACGAGCGATAATCGAAGGTGTTTTCAAGTTCGTTAAAAACGCTATTGGCTGGGAAGAGTTTCAAGTGCGCGATTGGGCATCCATCAAGAATATCATCGCCTTGGCATTTTTTATCGGTGGTTATTTCTATGAAATCGAGCCTGAGTTAGCGCGCAATCCAGTTATGCAATGGTTATGTGCGCTTGGTGGTGGTAAAGGGTTCCTTTCAAGACACTATTTTCTTGAAGGTCTCAAGAACTTACTTATTCATCAACAAGTTGAATGGTTCCGAGAAAAAACGCGACTGAGACCCTCCGATTGGGACGATGTTCTGGAGTTTGCTTTATGAATCGAGTTTTCCAGAGTTTCCGGTAATTCCGTAGATTCCTCCTACACAACACACTACAATTACGATGTTGTAGATACGGGTTCACACGCATTCATAGACTCACTTGATCAGAATACACATCTCCAGCGCCTGTTCAAGCGTTCACTCTCACCGCGAGAATGGTATCAATGATCTGTTGATAAGTCAAATCGGTATATGCGAGGTACTTGTGAGCTTATTTTGCTTGGAAATCTGTTGTTTAGAATTGAGGGCTCATGTAGCTTTCTGCGGCAGTGTCGTTGGTGAACGGCCACTTCTGGCAGCGTTTCTGGCCAGGAGCACTGTTCGCACTGTCATTGAGAGCGTACAAGCGGCAGTCTGGATGTTTGCCAAGAGATTGGGTTTCTTCCCAAGCAAATTACGTCATCCAGACCACCCATTTTGGGTGATACAACTATTGCAATATCAGCGGCAACAGGATTCGAAGGG
>PIVM01000013.1 GCA_003353945.1 Gammaproteobacteria bacterium | reverse complement strand
AAGAAAACACAATAAGGGATGGTTTGGTCAAGCTTGTTGATGGGGGGAGCTGGTGGAACATCAGTTTATTTGATCAGAATGATAGGAATTGGCAGCTGAGAAGTTGATTATTCTCAGTAGCGATGCTGGAATCATTGAGACGCGTCACGAATTGCACAATCAAGACGGCAAAGTGGTGTTTCGAGCGGAGGCCGTGAGCTTGGTTCGAGCTCGGCCGAGCCGGTGAGCCCGCCTTATTCACGATAAGCATTGAGTGTCAGGAGAAAACGATTATAGAAAGGGTAGAAGCCAGCGGGGAGCGAACCCCCCATCCAGATTTTGCTCTTCTGTTTTTTATTATTATCAGTATTATTTTTATTGTTGTGCGTTATTAAAAGCAGACTACGTGCCAACTTTATTTTTTGGAATGCCACCAGTACGTTATAAGAAAGCAAGTGATAATGCATTCCAGATATTAGCAGTAATTGTTACCGGTTTACTCGGATGCTGCTACCATCTTGGACGCAGGTAGCACATTATGGCAATCTGGGATTCATAATAAGGCTCGTTGATTTTGATAAGAAATAAAAACAATCTACCGCTAACAATAAAGCACATAATAAGAGCCGTGGCGGGCGGAATCATTTTCATAAATATCCAAGCTGGCTACTCTATTGAGTGTCCGTTGATCCGAGAGTAGCACAGGAAATCAATTCAATCGTAACCTGTATGACTATAATGGGTGATCAACAGCCCATGACTGTACTAGGTTTACCGTAAGCAGCAGAACTACAAAGCAGTCGTTCCAGAGTGCCGAAATCTATCTCTTTGAGCGGCAGGAATGGGCACCTTCCTGAAATTGCTGAGCAATATATACTCAACAGGCATAAGGAGAAGAGCTGGCTTTTACGCACTATAGCTGCCAGTTCAAATCGAGCCAGATTTTCTCATGGGTAAGAGCGGACTTGAAGCGAGATAACCGGAGCCTGGGAGCCACTGAAGTACTTCTGCTATTTCCTTATCTGACAAAGCTCTTTTCCCGCGTTGCGAGGTCAACCGCACCCTTGCCTGTTTCAAGCTTGCCTTTGCTAACAATGCGGGGTTCGCAAAATCGCCTTCAAATCGCTCGAGTCCAATGGCGTATTCATATGCTGCCGATAGCTCTCTCAACACATTGCCAGCTTGAACCTAGAAAACTCAGTTGAATCGTAGCGAGAGGGTTTAAGGTGCTGAAGATAGGAGTTTTTTCCTGAAATTTTAGACGAAAGCAGTATCACCCATACGGTGAGTTTAAAATTTTAGAAAAAACTTCTAGATTTAGTGCCTTAGGCCCTCACAGTAGATTCAACTGAGTTTTCTAGGTTGAACATTGGCTCCACGTCCAACAATACCCATGATCATGTCGACCACTTGTTTTCTTGTGATCATCGAAGCGGGGAAATCACCCAATATTTTAACAGCGTCGCCGTATAATGTTCTCCGAGTTTCTGCTTGCCCTTTGGGCTTTCTGGCACCTGAAATTCGCTTCTTTTGGTCAGGGTTCCGAGGATCTTCTACAAATCGATCTTCGATAAATCCAGCCAGGTACAAATCTACGAGGTCGGCGACGGTGAAAGACCTTAATTCTTGTTCTTTGGCCTGAGCCACCTTTTGCTCCTGAAGCTTTTGCCGGTTTCTTTGCTGTTGAGCTTTCGGGCAGACACCCGATTTACGTAGAACCTTTAGCTCCTGAAGTTGAACACGCGCTTCGGCCAGGCTTACTTGTGGGTAGTTACCGATTTTTATCTGCACCAACCTTTCGGTTTCTGGGTTCCTGTATCGATAAAAAAACGTTTTGGTACCTCCCTTTTCACACTTGACTCTCAAGCCAGCGGATTCACTAATATCTGACTTAATTTTGCCCCCCGGCTTCATCGTCTCTATGGCTCTGACTGATAGTGGTTTATTCATATGTCTGATATTCTGCGGGGTTTATTAAAGTGGCCGTATCTCGCCGTACCGTCTTTCGAATCATCTGAAATACAGAGCTCAAAAGGCCTCCAGCAATAAGTTACACTTTTTAATTGGCATGCATTGGATTCAGTTGGATTTCATTGGACTTGACTGGAACAGCACGAAAACTGTAACTTATTGTTTTTAAAGGTTATGAATTATCAAAATGACAAAAAAAGCAGAGAAATCAAAGGCATCAGAATCAACTCATACACCGATGATGCATGGGTATTAATATCTTATTATTCAATTAGTTAAACAGACAAAGACACAAATACTACACTCATTGTTATAGTTATTTAAAGGCTTGATCAAATGGGCCTATAAATCCTATTCCGACTCATTCCGAATAGCGAAATGGCTAAACACTTTGGCTCACTGTGGATCAGCTCCAGTAGCATCCAACTGTAGATGAGCCTGTACCAAACCGGCGTCCTTGCCCGGCTCAGTAATGGTATAGCCCAACGCCTCATATCCCCGCAGCCGCTTGCGAAACATACGTTCCAGCATTGGGAGGGAGTAATCTACATAGTCGTAGATGATAACCCGCTCTTTTCCCTCAGCCTGACGATGAATCCGTCCGGCATATTGGGCTAGAGAACCTTTCCAGGATATAGGCAAGGCCAGAAACAGCGTATCCAATCGGGGCAAATCAAAACCCTCACCGATATATTTACCGGTCGCGATCAGCACCTGGGTATCGGCCAACCGTTCCGCCACTGCCTTCCGCGCCTTTACGCCCATCCCGCCGCGCAACAACTCATAAGTGACGCCCCGCTGCCCGAGCAACTCCTCCAATAGTTCGGCGTGTTCACGCCGCTCCGTCAGTAAAATCGGGTTACGCCTCTTACTCACTGTACCAAGCACGTCTTCAACAATTTGTTGACTTCTACCCTCATGAGTCATCAGCCACCGATACACATCCGCTATATGTGGCCGACTCTCTACCTGTGTTAACTCTAGTGGCGGGGCCTGGTAGAGCGACCGTTTCACCACTCGCTGTTCAAATTGTTGCTGATTGGCCACTTTGGCAATGTGCCTGATAGGCCCTGCCTGCATGAATATAATCGGCTGATGACCATCAAGCCGCTCAGGGGTTGCGGTAACGCCCACCACGTAGCGGGCATGCACCTCGGAGAGCAGCCGTTCGTAGTTAGGGGCTGAAATATGGTGACACTCATCAATGATGATTTGACCATACTGGAACAACGCCTCGTCGACCGTATTATCTTTTCTATTAATCAGACTTTGATAGGTGGCTACATCAATCTGCCCTGTAGCTTTTCGCTTGCCGGCCCCGATGACACCGATATCGACGCCTGATAAGAATGAGTTCAACCGCTCCCGCCATTGATCAAGTAACTGGCGGCTGTGCACCAGTATCAAGGTATTGACCTTGCGCTTGTGAATCATGCCAATGGCAGCCACCGTCTTGCCAAAAGCAGTTGGCGCCTGCAGCACACCGACGTCATGTTTGCAGAGATCTGCAACGGCCGTCTTCTGATCTTTGCGCAGCTCCCCCAGAAATTTCATGCCTTTTAGGCGCTGTCCTGAACTGCGTTTATCCTCCCTATCAACGGTAATCGACTGTTCCTCCAACAAGGCAACAACATCATCAATACAGCCTCGTGGTAGCGCCAAATAACCCTGTTCAATCTCCGCTAGGCAAATAAACCGTGGAATACCATTCGTTGAAAACCGCAGTGCCTGTGTTTTAAAAAACACAGGATTAGAGAAACTGGCAATACGTTTTATCCGAGCAACCAAAGCCTGTGGCAAATGCGCTATCGGCAGATGCAACCTGTTTGCCAATACCAGCTCTAAGGTTTCCGGACAGTCTGAAATCTGCGCCTCTGCGACAGGGAGGTTTCTCTCCCAAGGCTTAACATCCGCTACCGACGAATGTTTTTCATTACCGTTATTGCCAGCACTGACACGACCTAAACAGTCATAGAACTGTTTGGCGCTGACTTTCGGCACTGAAGCCAAATACTCCCATTGATCCGGGTAGGGCTGAAACTGCTCGTTAATAAACGAGCTATTGCCGGATTTTCTGGGTATATACTGCAACGGCAAGGCGATGAGATTGCCAAAGCCCCCGCTAGGCATCGTATCCTGATTAGGGAATAAGCGGTCATAGGATTCAAAGGAAAGCCCGGCATGCTGTTCCATTGCCTTATCCAGCAGTGCAATACCGAGACGGCGGGCATCTTTAGCGGCGATAGCCTGCTCAAAGAAAATCCAGACGTGTGCCCCGTTGCCCGAGCGTGAACGCTCGATCGCACAGCTAATATTCCAATCTTCACAAGCTTGTCGAAATGCTGCGACAGCCTGCTGCCAGTCAGCTTTGTCGAAGTCGGCGGCCAATAGCCAACATTGATCCTCTGTCGACAGAGGGTAAAGCCCAACAGTCTTCTTACCTGCAAGATGTTCATAAACAGCCTGTTTATCCAATGGCAAATAATCCCGGTGACTGCACTCCCCGCATTTCACTTTGGGCTTGTTGCAAATACCCTGCTGCCACTCATTGGCGCAGGCGACGGAATAACCGCTTCGTCCCTGCTGGTTCTCCCAGCGCACGGCATAGGTATCGTTGCGCCCCTGAAATAAATCGATAAAGAGGTCGACCTTCTGCTGGGTCGTCAGAGAAATGGATTCTGTCTGCGTAATACCTGGAACCAGTGATTTCTGCTTCGCTAACAAATACGACTGTCGTTGAAGTAGCTCCGCTTTACGCAGCTCAATAGCGGCAAGCTCATCTTCTATGGACTGTAGCTCCTGATCTATTCCTGTCATTTCACAATCCAAATTGTTGAATTCGCGGAACCCAAATAAGCTGATGCGAATTGGTCATCAACAGCTGACCGTCAGCATGTACTTACAATAAATATCTATGATTCCGAGCGATAGCGAAGGAGTCAAACGCACCAAGAGCCCATAACCCGTTGATTTTGAGGGTGTTTCTACTTGTGATCCGATTACTCCTGCTATTCAGCTCATAAATTGGCCTGAATAAGACAACCTCCAATGGTTATTTATTAACAGTAACATTGATTTTGCACGATAACATTGTTACTGTTACCGTGCAATTTTAATGTTAACTTACTGATTCCTATGGATACTAAAGCCAAAACTAATCTATTTCAGCTACTGACTAACTATGTGAACGAAGTGTTCGCAGAGTTACAGCTGGGTGATGACTGGCAAGAATCTGCGCAACTTCCCCTCTATTTACAGAGTGGGTACAGCTACAGAAAAGCAAAGCTACAAGGGCAAACGTGCCTACTCATGCTAGATAGTGGTGACGAGCAGACTGATAAGGCTGCTGTACTCAAGAAGCACCTCAAAGCCATCGGCCAGTCTTTTCCCGGTCCTGTTATCTATGTAGTTGAGAACACCACCTCTTTTAATCGCAAGCGTCTGGTGGAGCAGCGTATCGCCTTTATTGTGCCTGGAAAGCAGTTATACCTGCCCTTTGCTGCAACCGATTTACGCGATCACTTTACTGCAACTAATAAACTCCCAGCTGATGAGCCTAAGCAACTGGGCGCTGTCGCCCAGCAGATAGTCTTACTCCAGCTTTATCAGCGTTGGGATGAAGATATACCTGCTCAACAAATCGCCGAGCAACTTGCTGTTAGCAAAATGACAGTTTCTCGGGCGTACACCGAACTGACTGCCTGCGGTTTGGCTAATACCGTTGCCATCGGCCGGCAAAAACAATTGCGCTTTATTCACCATGGCCCGCAACTCTGGGAGCAAGCACAGCCCTTCCTTCGCAGCCCGATAAAAAAACAGCTGTGGGTTGACCGCGAGGATTATGAAGCTAACCAATACCACCTAGGTATCGAGGCAGGTGAGACCGCCCTATCTGCACTGGGCATGATGATGACACCTAAACACAAGGCAATTGCCGTTAATGCGAAAGACTGGCCTGGGCTAAAGAAGCTAATGCATATCAAAGAGCTGACTCACGATCACGGTGAAAGTGTAGCCGTTGAACTGTGGCGCTATGATCCTACTCTACTAAGCGAGCATGGTGCCGTTGATCGTCTCTCTTTATATTTGAGCCTGGACGCCAAACATGATGACCGACTGGACATCGCAAAAGATGAACTACTTCAAGAAGTATGGGATAAACAATGATTCAAGGTTTGGATACGTTTAAAACATTTTTTAAAGGCTATGAGGATCGCTATACATTGATAGGCGGTGTGGCCTGCTATCTGTCTATGGAAGATGCCGGTCTAGATTTTCGTGCCACAAAAGATCTCGACATAGTTCTCTGCACTGAAGCGCTAGACGCCGAGTTTGCCCAAAGGTTTTGGGACTTCGTCAAAGCCGGTGAGTACGAACACCAAGAGAAAAGCACGGGTGATAGGCAATTCTACCGATTCACGAAACCAGGTAGTAAAGACTACCCAGTGATGCTTGAGCTTTTTTCAAGAAAACCCGAAGACGTTCTGCTGGAGGGTGACACTGATCTGACGCCAATCCCAGTAGATGAAGAAGTCTCAAGTTTATCAGCAATCTTGTTGGACGATGGTTACTACCAGTGTATTCAGGACGGCAAAGAAATCCTCGATGGCGTTTCTATCTTGAAGGTGGAATACATAATCCCCTTCAAAATGAAAGCCTGGAGCGATCTCACCCAGCGCAAAGAAGACGGAGTGAAGGTCGACTCAAAGAATTTAAGAAAGCACAAAAACGATGTTCTGAAGATTTCACAACTCCTGAGCCCCCAGTTACGGGTAGAGCTCCCTGACGCGATCCAAGATGATATGCGCGCCTTCATCACAGGCATTGCCGATGACCCAATCGATATGAAGAGCCTCGGACTGGCAGAATTAACACTGAAGCAAATACTCGACAGCATTAACGCAATCTATGGGCTCAAATAACAGTTCTGAACCCCTCAATTACAACGAAGTGTAACATTTCAACCTGAAAACAATGCTCTAAAAAAACCACACTAAATGTTACACTTTTATCAGCGATAAGATTACTTCAGACCTTTAAATTATTGATTTAATTGCAACAGCCTTCGACTTCATCAACAAAAAAACGCCAGCCACAGGTGTGTGTCGGATAAATAAATCCATATGAATCAAAACGTTATAGACAGTAGAAAACATACGCCGATGATGCAACAGTATCTTAAAATCAAGGCTGACCATCCAAGTGAATTGGTGTTTTACAGAATGGGAGATTTTTACGAACTCTTTTTTGACGATGCCAAAAAGGCCGCCGACATTCTGGATATCACGCTGACTGCCCGAGGCAAATCGGCAGGCAACCCGATTCCGATGGCAGGCATCCCGTATCACGCTGCCGATGGTTACTTGGCCAAGCTGATACGCGTTGGTGAGTCGGTTGCCATCTGCGAGCAAATTGGTAATCCCAACACCAGCAAAGGCCCTGTTGAACGCAAGGTGGTACGCATTGTCACACCAGGCACCATCAGCGATGAAGCATTGCTGGAAGAACACAGGGATAATCTACTCGTTGCCATCAATGAACACCAGGGAGTCTTTGGCATTGCCAGTCTGGATATCGGCAGCGGACGCTTTTTTGTATTGGAGGTCAATTCATTCGACTCTCTGCTCAGCGAATTGCAGCGCCTAAATCCGGCAGAACTGCTGGTAAATGAAGAGTTGCACTGCCTTGAACAGTTGGATAATCGCGCCGGTTTACGCAAGCGTCCCCCCTGGGAATTTGAGATTGAAACCGCAGAACGCCTCTTAAACCAACAGTTTCAAACCCGGGATTTGGAAGGCTTTGGCTGTACTTCCTTACGCATCGCCATTCAAGCAGCCGGCTGTCTCATGCAATATGTTAAGGAAACACAAAAAACAGCCCTGCCTCATATTCGATCCCTGCTGAATGAACGCCGAGAGGATAGCGTGGTACTTGATGCGGCGAGTCGACGCAATCTGGAAATCGATACCAATCTTTCAGGAGGTCAGGACAATACCCTATATTCTGTTCTCAATCGCTGCTATACGGCCATGGGGGCACGACTGTTACGACGTTGGCTGAACCGCCCCTTGTGCAATAAAGACATTATTGAACAGCGCCAGCTGGCAATTCAAGCATTGCTGGAACAATATGAATTTGAACCTATTGGTCAATTACTGCGCCCTATTGGTGATATGGAACGCATATTGGCCAGGATAGCGTTGCGCTCCGCCAGGCCCCGAGACTTATCGCGCCTGCACAGCTCTTTATGCTGCCTGACAGCTCTGCAGGAACAGGCAGGTAACATTATTAGCTCACCCCTAATCGCTCAATTATTGCAGTCTATCGCTGAATACCCCGCTCTAACCGATCTATTGGGCCGCGCTATCATCGACAACCCCCCCATGCTCATTCGCGATGGTGGCGTTATCGCTGAGGGTTTTGATACTGAATTGGATGAATTACGTCAACTGAGCAGTCACGCTGGCCAGTTTCTTATTGACCTTGAACTCCAAGAACGTGAGCGCACTGGCATATCCACCTTAAAGGTCGGTTATAACCGGGTACACGGCTATTTTATCGAAATTTCCAAAGCCCAATCCGCTAATGCTCCTACCGACTATATCAGACGCCAAACCCTTAAAAACGCCGAGCGCTATATTACGCCTGAGTTAAAACAGTTTGAAGACAAGGTGTTAAGCAGCAAATCCCGCGCGCTGGCCAGGGAGAAGATTATTTATGATCAATTGCTGGAGACACTCAACGAGCAGCTGGCTGAATTGCAAAACACGGCCACCGCTCTGTCAGAACTCGATGTGCTGACCACTCTGGCAGAACGTGCTGACCACTTAAATCTGTCCTGCCCTTGCCTATCAAGCGATTCATTAATCCATATCGAAGCCGGTCGCCACCTGGTCGTTGAGCAGGTTCTCGACGAGCCTTTTATCGCCAATGACCTGCTCTTTGACGAACAACGCCGAATGTTAATCGTTACTGGTCCAAATATGGGAGGTAAATCAACCTATATGCGACAAACAGCACTGATTGTACTGCTCGCACATATCGGTAGTTTTGTTCCAGCAGCAAATGCCAAGATCGGCCTTGTAGACCAAATTTTCACCCGTATCGGCTCCTCTGATGATCTAGCCGGTGGTCGCTCTACGTTTATGGTAGAAATGACCGAAACGGCCAACATTTTACATAACGCCTCTGAACGCTCCCTGGTGTTAATGGATGAAATAGGGCGCGGGACCAGCACCTTTGACGGACTTTCCCTCGCTTGGGCTTGTGCAGTGCACTTAGCCGAGCAGGTAAAAGCATTTACCTTATTTGCTACTCATTATTTCGAATTGACCAGCCTGCCTGAACAATACCTGACGGTCGCCAATGTCCATCTGGATGCCACCGAACATAAGGAAAACATCGTATTTCTACATAGCATCCAGGAAGGCCCTGCCAGCCAGAGCTATGGGATTCAGGTGGCAAAACTGGCAGGGCTGCCCAGCGATGTACTGAGTAAGGCCAAAAACAAGCTTGTGGAACTGGAAAATCAAGAAGTTACAGTTCATCAAAACTCCATGGAATCCCCACCAATGCAAGCCGAAATGTTTGTCGCCACACCTGATTTTCAACTTAGAGACGAGGTGGAGCAAGTCAACCCGGATAATCTAACCCCTCTTCAGGCCCTGAAGTGGATATATCAGCTGAAAAATTTGCTTGAATAAAATTCAATATCATTGATTCAGTTAAAAATATCCGAATCTCTAGGTATTCGTTTCCTCATTAATTTAGTGCTAGAATGGCCGGCCAATATAGATTAGCCAGATAAACAAGGGGATCCCCAAAAATGACATTCGTTGTTGCAGAAAACTGCATTAATTGCAAACATACTGATTGTGTCGAAGTCTGTCCTGTTGACTGTTTTTATGAAGGACCAAACTTCCTAGTCATCCATCCAGACGAATGTATCGACTGCGCATTGTGCGAGCCGGAGTGCCCGGTAGATGCAATTTTCTCGGAAGATGAGCTACCAGAAAACCAGCAAGCATTTCTTGAATTGAATGCCGAACTGGCAGAAACGTGGACAAATATCACGGAAATGAAAGACTCCATGCCGGGTGCCGAAGATTGGGACGGCAAGGAAGGCAAACTAGAGCAACTGCAGCGCTGATTTCATCGCTTGAATTGCTCCTGTCGCAAAAAACAAGTACAGGCTCAACATCCTCAGAGATTGAGAGCCTGTGCTGTTCCCGCATTCCCGCGCATTACCCTGCCACTATTGGCTCATAGGGGGTGCAGCTCGCTTGAACTTACACCAAACCAACTACAAGCTTGAGCAACGATTTCAAAATACGCCCACTTACTTAGATCTTGTGAAGCGCAGACATCATCTGGAAGCTGTCGCATTATCTAGCGCAATCTCACAACCCTAAAAAAAGCACAAAAAAAACCGGGACTTACAACTTCCATCCCGGCTTTTGATACTGAAATTGATTTATATAAATCAGGATTAAGAGAAAATTGACGCTCCTGTCAAACCCTGCTTTTCTAAAATATCTCGCAAACGCTTTAACGCCTCCACCTGAATTTGTCGCACACGTTCACGCGTGAGCCCAATTTCTCGACCAACCTCTTCCAACGTGCTCGTCTCGTATCCTCTCAAGCCAAACCGGCGAGCAACCACTTCGCGCTGTTTCTCGGTTAGCTCGCCCAACCACTCCCCAATACTGGTCTGCATATCACTATCTTGCAGTAACTCAGCCGGGTCTGATACATGCACATCAGGGATAGTATCTAGTAGTGATTTATCAGAATCCGGACCCAACGGCGTATCAACAGAAGTCACTTTCTCATTCAGACCCAACATCCGCTTGACATCTTCCACCGGCTTATCCAGCAGCCCGGCAATTTCATCCGCAGAAGGCTCATGATCAAGTTTTTGTGTTAACTCTCGGGCCGCCCGCAAGTACACATTCAACTCCTTAACCACATGAATGGGCAAACGGATAGTACGCGTCTGATTCATTATGGCTCTTTCAATTGTCTGCCTTATCCACCAGGTTGCGTAGGTGGAAAAGCGAAACCCTCTTTCCGGATCAAATTTCTCCACCGCTCGGATCAGACCAAGATTACCCTCTTCAATCAAATCCAACAGTGACAATCCTCGATTAACATAGCGACGAGCAATCTTGACTACCAAGCGAAGATTACTTTCTATCATTCTCTTCCGGCCGCTTTCATCGCCCTTTATCGCCAATCTCGCAAAATACACTTCCTCTTCTGGCGTCAACAGAGGAGAGAATCCAATCTCGTTCAGATAAAGCTGGGTCGCATCCAGTGTTTTTTGAAAACGATCATCGTCTGCTCGTTGTTTTGAACCCACACCTCGCCGCGCCCTGCGCTCTGGTTTAGGCGCTGGTTTAGGCGCTGGTTTAGGCGCTGATTTAGACGCTGGTTTAGACGCTGGTTTAGGCGCTGATTTAGACACTGATTTAGGCTTCGCTTTTGGCTTCGCTTTTGGAACTTCAGCACAACCTTCTTGAAGACTAACCTTCATGTCAACGCCAACAGGACCATCATCCACATGCTCCTTGCCTGAGACTTCCGTCACCATACCTGCGCATCTCCAGCCAGTTTGTGTATTTTATTTATCATTGTCTCGTCGCCTCTCTACTGATTACCTGCATCGGTAAAAAATGCTATTTCCGCGAAGGAAGCAAGGTTAACGGATTAACCGGCTTCCCTTCATGCCTGATTTCAAAATGCAGCATTGGGCTTTTTACCCCGCTACTCCCTAGTTCAGCAATCTTAACACCGGCCTGGACCCTCTGTCCTTCCTTAACAAATACTCTTCGGTTATGTGCATATGCACTGAGATAGCTTTCATTGTGTTTTAATATAATCAGGTTTCCATATCCCGCCAAGCCATTACCTGCATAAACCACTGTACCCGATTTCGTGCTGTAGACAGCATCTCCCATGCGGCCTCGAATATCAATACCTTTGTTTACCTTACCCCTGTTGGAGAAACCACTCAACAGTTTTCCTTTCGCAGGCCAGTGCCAAGTGGATTTTGTCTGCTCGCGAGGCCTTTTCTTAACCAGCCTCGCTGACTCTTTCTTTCCAACACTCCCGGCATCCCGAACTTTTGATGAATTTTTTTTCATCTGCCGGCCGTTTTTCGGGACTACTTTTTGCCCTGCCACCGGCCAACGCAACGCCAGGTTCTGTCCTGGCTGGATCATATAAGGTGGCTTTATCTTATTGATCGATGCTAGTTTTTTGTAATCCAGCCCATATCGCCAGGCAATCGTAAAAAGAGTTTCACCACCAGCTACCCGATGATGATCTGCGTCTTTTACTTTACCGTTAGCAAGGCGCTCCACAACCGGAGCATGTGTTGCGCCACCAGCACATGCGATTAACAAGAAAACAACATGTAACAGGCTTAACCACAGTACACCCTTTTTCATTCTTCGCCTGTATCCCATTGCGATGGAACGCTACATGGTCATGGCTACAATAGCACTTTACAGTAACACTCTGAACTGAAATCAGACTTTACCCTTTCTTTTCATAGCGAAAGCATAAAATCCTAATGCAAAAATTTCAATTCAATATTCAACTAATTGAAATTTTTTAGTATTTTTATTGTATATGCGCTAAAAGTACTCATTTTTCTAGTGGCAGCGCTCATCCTTTTATTTTTAGCATCAACTGAGCTAGCATACTGTCATCGGCCACAACACCATGAAGTATCAATTGGCACAGGGCTGTCACCGCCACTGCCGCAATCAACACGCCAACTACGTTGGCGATAGCAAATTTCCGTTTATCCAAACCAAGTAGGTAGGCACCAAAAGCTCCTGTGTAAACCCCCGAACCAGGCAGAGGAATACCGATAAATACAGCCACACCTAATTCACCGTATTTCTCAACATAAGGGTGAATCTTGTGTTGTGTTTTCTCGAGTCGAGGCCAGATTGTTCTGTCAAACCAATGCCATCTTCGCACAAAACTAAATACCGGCCCCATTACCGTAAAAACCAGAAATCCAAGCAATATATTAGCAATCAGGCAAACAACAAAGACCATAGGCCACGTTACTGTATCTCCCAGCTGAAAGATGCCCCAGGGAATCGATGCACGCAACTCCAAGGCGGGAATAAGCGTAATTGCCGATAAAATCAAAATTGCTTTAAGCATTTAATACCACCTTTTTGTTCTTAACATACTTCCATACTCTTATAACAATGTGATTTGCAGCGCTAGAATTTTGTCCTAAAATTTATCTCTGCACAACGAGGCTTTGTTAACGCACCAAGCCTTTGACCAACGGCACGAAACGAACTTTTTCTATGATCTGTTGCTCATAACCATCATTTTGACGAATTATCACAATCAACTCCTGATCATTATCACCTCCCACAGGAATCACCAAGCGACCACCAATTGCCAACTGTTCCATAAGTTCTTTCGGTACCTGCCGTGGAGCCGCCGTTGAAAGAATACCGTCAAAAGGACCTTTTTCCGGCCAACCCATGCCTCCATCGGCATGGCGTAAGTGCACATTATGCAATTTCAATAAGCCAAAACGTTGTCTCGCTTTTTCTTGCAACGATCGGATTCGCTCGACACTGTAAACACGCTCTACCAATTGTGACAATACGGCTGTCTGGTAACCAGAACCTGTTCCTAATTCCAACACCCGACTGACAGGACCGGAGGCCAACAGCAATTCGGTCATTCGCGCAACAATATAGGGTTGCGACAATGTTTGGTTATGCCCTATGGGCAAGGCACTGTCTTCGTAGGCTCGGTGCGCCAAGGCCTCATCGAGAAAAATGTGCCGGGGTGTTGAGTTCAACACATCCAACACCTGCTGATCACACACACCCTGCTGTCGTACACGTTCCACCATGCGTGCCCGTGTACGTTGGGAAGTCATACCAACGCCTTGAAAATTGACACTATTCAAAACAGATTTTTCTCCCCTCGGTTATCTCCCGGCCTACTCCCCTGTTGATCGGGGATAATGAGCTCTCGGACCACTGCAGTCGCAAAACTACCGGCTGGCAAGGAAAAAGACAACTCTAATGTATCAGAATCTATCCACTGCCAACACATTGACTGTGGAATGACTCGTAACGCTCGCCTTTGCAATTGCATGCCGCTTCTCACCAAACCCTCTGCCAAAACAGGATATTGATGGATCACACGCCGCTCAACAGCCTCAGCATCTGTTCTCGCATTGCTGCCGTCTTCGCTCTTCTGCTTTCCCCACAGGACACCGGTAATATGAATATCACCCTGATCTAAGCGATCAATCAGTTCCTCATCAAGCTGTTCCGGCACAAAAACACTGCGACTGCCCTGCAGATTAAACACATCTCCGGGGATATAACGCTGCCATGTATCTGCAGCTATCCGATCTGACAAAATCCGGTTAAATAGAAAGGATCTCGCCGCAGAAAGGTACAAGCCCTGTTTTCGAGCAGGTCGTTGCGCCGGACGGTTATGCTCAAAAAGCTGCATGGCCCGCAACACATTGCCACGCCTATAACCAAATCGCTGCTCACCAAAATAATTGGGCACTCCATTTTGGATTTGCAAAAGCCGCTGCTCTACTTCCTCCCTGGAGCCCTGCATGCCTCTCAACACCAGCTTGAATCGATTGCACTGATGAACACCACGACGCAGTTTCTTACGATGACTGCTGGTATCGAGAACTGAAATGTTATCGTTATTCAACTGTTCCCAGTCAGGCTCCGGTTTACCCCGTCGATAGACACTAAACCATTGCTCCGTCACCGCCCACCGATCCTTCAAGCCGGAATAACCAATATCGCTCACTCGCACACCGACCAGCCGGGCAATGCACGTTGCTACATCAACCGTATTACAATCCGTTTTGCGAATTTTAAGGTAGCTATGCTCTCCAGCTCCCTCCAGCTCAAAACCCAGCTCTTCGTACACCTGAAAATCGGATAGCTCCTGCTTGAAAACCGCCGAACAAACCGGCCCATCCATTGCGTGGGCAAATGTTTCAAGATGCCAGTCAGTCACGTATCATTACTCACAAGGTAGGCTTTAATCATGTCAGCGCTAGCACTTTTCTTGCTTGACTAGCAGTACAACCGCATGCGCCGCAATACCTTCTTCACGCCCAACAAAGCCCAACTTTTCCGTTGTTGTCGCTTTGACATTCACCTGATTGCACTCTACCTGAAGGTCGGCAGCAAGATTATGACACATCTCATCGGTATAGGTACTAACCTTCGGTGTCTGAGCCAGCAGAGTAACATCAAGATTGGCAACGTCGTAACTTTGTGATGCCACCATAGCGATGACCTGTCGTAACAGGCTTCTACTATCGGCATTTTTATAGTTATTGTCGGTATCAGGAAAATGTTTGCCTATATCACCCAGCGACATGGCTCCCAGCAGAGCATCACAAACAGCATGCAACAACACATCACCATCTGAGTGCGCAATCAATCCACGATCGTGCGGCACCCGTACACCGCCCAATATCACGGAATCTCCCGAACCGAAGCGATGCACATCGTAACCATGCCCAATACGCATCACGCACAACTCTCCTGCTGCTGCAAATAAAAAGCGGCCAAGGGCAAATCCTCGGCGCGAGTGATTTTTACATTCTCTGCACTGCCTTCAACCACCCTGGGTTGATATCCAGCGTATTCAAGCGCGGAGGATTCATCTGTCACGACTCTTCCGTCTGCAAGCGCCTGCTGCAGGCTATGGTATAACAGTCCAAAGCGAAACATTTGTGGCGTTTGTGCCTGCCATAAATATCGCCTGTCAACCGTTTGCTGTACAGCCTGATCATCAGCAACCCGTTTAATCGTGTCGGATACCGGCAACGCCAATAGGCCACCCACTTCATGCCCGTCAAGCTCACGCATTAAAGACTGAATCAACGATAAGCGAATGCATGGCCGTGCCACATCGTGTACTAATACCCAATCATTGTCACTGGCCTGCGTTTTGATGGCCTCCAATGCATTCAACACCGACTCATAACGCTCTGCTCCTCCAACAACCGTTTGCACTTGTGATTGCTTGGCACAAGATAGCTCTGACCAGTAAGGATCATTGTCTGCGATAGCTACAACAATACCTCGACTGTTTTCAAAAGCAGTCAGTTTTGTCAGCGTATGCTCAATAATGGTTTGCTGATTAAGCTGCAAATACTGTTTGGGGTTTTCCATGCCCATGCGAGCACCGACGCCAGCAGCAGGCACCACAAACCAAAACGGATCACTGAGTTGAGACTTCACAGACGCACAGGCCATAGGTAAGAAGCTTGGCTACTCCCCTAACAACTGGTAAAAGGATTCTCCTTTACGAATCATACCCAACTGATTGCGGGCATTTTCCTCAACACTGTCCAAGCCCTCTTTATACTCAATCACCTGGGCTTCCAGTCGCTGGTTTCGCTCTAGAAGTTGTTGATTGACCGCCTGCTGCTGATGTAATTGTTCCTTCAGCTCGGCAATATTTGTAAAACTGCCTTCAGCTATCCACAGGCGATACTGCAGCCCCACAAGCACAACAGACAATACAATCAACAACGTTTTTATCATAATGGTTTGTTACAACGTTAACTCTTTACGACTTAAACTCCGCTCGACCATTATAAGAAGCCTGACCAGCAAGCTCGGCTTCGATTCTAATCAAACGGTTATACTTGGCAACACGATCAGAACGGCACAAAGAGCCCGTTTTGATTTGCCCAGCTGCCGTTGCTACCGCCAAGTCAGCAATGGTGGTATCTTCGGTCTCACCAGAACGATGGGAGACAACCACCGTGTAACCCGCATCCTTGGCCATCTGAATGCAATCAAGCGTCTCACTTAGACTGCCTATCTGATTCAATTTAATCAGAATCGAATTAGCAACCCCCTTGTCGATTCCTTCCTGGAGTATTTTGGTATTGGTAACAAACAAATCATCACCGACCAGTTGAATGGTATCACCCATCTTTTCCGTCATAATCGACCATCCATCCCAGTCACTCTCATCCAAGCCATCTTCAACCGAGATAATGGGGTACTTCTGGCAGAGTTCAGCAAGATAATCCGTAAAACCTTCCGCATCGAACTGCTTGCCCTCGCTGGCCAGATCGTATTTATTATCCCGATAAAACTCCGATGCCGCACAGTCCAGCGCCAGGGTAACGTCCTCCCCTAAGGTGTAACCGGCCTTTTCCACCGCCTCAGCAATCACCTGCAAGGCCGCTTCGTTTGATGGCAGGTTCGGTGCGAATCCACCTTCATCACCCACTGCCGTGTTCAATCCCTTCGCATTTAATACCGATTTGAGATTATGAAATATTTCTGCGCCACATCGAAGTGCTTCCACAAAGGTTTTTGCACCAACCGGTTGAATCATAAATTCCTGGATATCCACATTATTGTCGGCATGCTCACCACCATTAATAATGTTCATCATCGGCACCGGCATACTGTACTGACCAGCTGTACCGTTAAGTTGCGCTATATGCGCATAAAGCGGAATATTCTTCGCATTAGCTGCCGCTTTTGCCACGGCAAGTGATACAGCCAAAATCGCATTGGCACCAAATTTGGATTTATTCTCTGTGCCGTCCGCATCCAGCATTATCTGATCAATGCCACGCTGATCCATGGCGTCCTTCCCAAGCAAGGCGTCACGAATCGCAGTATTGATATGATTGACAGCTGTTAATACACCCTTACCAAGATAGCGACTCTTATCACCATCACGCAACTCCAATGCTTCGCGTGAACCCGTTGATGCTCCTGATGGAACACACGCGGTTCCTATCGCACCACTGGCAAGCACTACTTCTGCCTGCACAGTGGGATTACCGCGAGAATCTAAAATTTCAAAGGCTTTGACCTCAACGATTGCAGTCATTTTATTACTCCCGAATTTTCCAATTTAACTCATTCAGTTAATCCGCAGGGGTGGAAATCCCTTTACCAGATCATCAACTGATTTCATTTGTGTTAAAAAAGCGTCCAGTTTACCCAAAGGTAATGCACAAGGACCATCACACTTCGCCTTTTCAGGATCAGGGTGCGCCTCGAGAAACAAACCCGCGATACCCTGTGATAGACCTGCCCGTGCAAGCTCAACGACCTGCGTGCGTCGACCACCCGCTGAATCCGGCCTGCCGCCTGGCTGTTGCAAGGCGTGCGTGACATCAAATAACAAGGGGCAGGCAAATTGTTTCATTACGCCAAAACCCAGAATATCGACCACCAGATTGTTATATCCAAAACAGCTGCCCCGTTCACAGAGCATAATCTTTGGATTGCCCGCTTCTTCAATCTTTCTAATTATATGCGCCATTTCCTGTGGCGCCAGAAATTGGGCCTTTTTCACATTAATAACTGCATTTGTTTTTGCCATAGCAAGCACTAAATCAGTCTGTCGACTTAAAAACGCTGGCAACTGAATGACATCCACCACATCAGCCACCGCTTGTGCCTGGTAAGGCTCGTGCACATCGGTAATCAGAGGCACATGAAACCGTTGCTTTATCTCACTGAGAATAGCCAACCCCTTTTCCAGACCCGGCCCTCGAAAAGAGTTGATGGAAGAGCGATTGGCCTTGTCAAAAGAGGCTTTAAACACATAAGGAATCTTTAATCGCTGGCACACGTCAACATAGTGAGAGGCAACCTCCATTGCTAAATCCCGCGACTCCAACACGTTCATGCCGCCAAACAGAACAAAGGGTTTGTCATTGGCGACAGCAATATCGCCAACATGAATCGTGTTTTGCATCATATCAAGCAACTACCTTTGCTCGGCATAGTCGATAGCCGCATTAATAAAACCGCTAAACAGCGGATGGCCATCACGTGGAGTTGAGGTAAATTCCGGATGAAACTGACAAGCTACAAACCAGGGATGATCCGACACTTCAACAACTTCAGCCAGCGTGTCATCCGCTGACCAGCCACCGACTTTTAAACCCGCTTTTTGCAAAGCGTCAACATAATGGTTGTTGACTTCATAGCGATGCCGATGACGCTCCTGGATCAAATCTTTACCATAGATATCTCGCACCAAGGCATCCGACACCAAGCGACACTCCTGTCCGCCAAGCCGCATTGTGCCTCCTAGGTCGGAATCCTCATCACGCGCCTCATGCGCACCATCCACGTTAATCCATTCTGTGATCAGTCCGACAACCGGATGGGGTGTTTCCCGATCAAACTCGGTACTGTGCGCAGCTTTCAATCCACAGACATGGCGAGCATATTCAATCACTGCAACCTGCATTCCCAAACAGATACCCAAATAGGGTACCGCGTTTTCACGCGCATATTTCACTGCTTGGATCTTGCCTTCCACACCGCGCACACCAAATCCGCCCGGCACCAGAATGGCATCTTTGTCTTCAAGCAATCCTGCACCCTGGTTTTCAATATCTTCGGAATCAACATAGGCGATCTTTACTTTGGTGTGGGCGTGTATGCCCGCGTGCGTCAAAGCTTCATTAAGGGATTTGTAGGCATCAATCAAATTCATATACTTGCCCACCATGGCAATGGTGATTTCCCGTTGCGGGTTCTGCTGGCCCTCCACTACAGCATCCCATTCACTCAGATCTGCGGTCGGGCAATCAAGGCCAAACTTTTCTACCACAATACTATCCAGTCCCTGATCATGCAGCATAGAGGGAATGCGGTAAATACTGCTGGCATCCGGCACCGGAATGACTGCACGCTTTTCAACGTTAGTAAAAAGCGCGATTTTATCTCGTGCTGAACTTTCGATTTCAACTTCGGACCGGCATAACAAAATATCGGGCTGAATACCGATTGATCTTAATTCCTTCACCGAATGCTGGGTAGGCTTGGTTTTTGTCTCACCGGCTGTGGCAATATAGGGCACCAGAGTCAGATGGATCAACAATGCCCGCTGGCTTCCAAGATCAAATTTCAGTTGGCGAACGGCCTCAAGAAAAGGTTGCGACTCAATATCCCCGACCGTACCACCGATTTCGACCAGAGCAACATCCGCATCAGCAGCACCCTCAATAATGCGCCGCTTTATTTCATCCGTAATATGAGGGATCACCTGCACCGTGCCACCGAGATAATCGCCCCTGCGCTCCTTGCGTAGTACAGTTTCATACACACGTCCTGTCGTAAAATTATTGCGCCGGGTCATTTTCGTGCGAACGTAACGTTCGTAATGCCCCAGATCTAGATCTGTTTCAGCACCATCTTCTGTGACAAAAACTTCGCCATGCTGGAACGGGCTCATGGTGCCAGGATCAACATTGATATAAGGGTCAAGTTTCATCAGGGTGACATTCAAACCCCGCGCCTCCAAAATAGCGCCAAGCGAAGCAGATGCAATACCCTTTCCCAAGGACGAAACAACACCACCGGTGACGAAGATATATCGCGTCATGTATAGCCTTTTATATTAGTAATAATTGGATGAAGAACGGTCTGGAAACTGATGCTTCAAGCCTCCAAGGATGGCTAGGCAGCTTAGCAGAAAGCCAATCAGCGCTCAATGGCCCGGCATCGCCATCTCTGGTCTAAGCCATTGCAGCTGATAGCCGACTTGATTAGCAGGAGGAGAACAACCGTCACACACCCATAAATCTGCAACTGCCAACAGTTGATCACCTCCGTAAAGTAAGGGCACCCTGTCACGCCACCAGGGCGGTATACGTCGATCTTGCAGCAACTTTTTCAGGCTTTGTGTCCCTCCTCGCCCCAGCGGTTTGCACCGCTCCCCTCCCTTGCGAAACCGAATATGGAGATTATCACGCAGCAATACGCCTTGACCCAAGCCAGCGGGCAGCAGTTGCACTTGGCCTACACCCTCTATTGTGAGCAGCTCCTGCTTTTTAATAACATACCGTTTTCCCTTCTCATGCTTTGACAGGGGAGGCATCACAATCAATTGATCGTTATAACAACGCAGGCAAATGCCAGCAAAGCGCAACTCAGCCAGTGGACTGGCACCACCTTCCAGCATTGGCCTCAATTCCCTGATCTGTGCTGCTGTCGGGACGGGCAAGTTTTTCTTTTTCAACCAGTAACGCAGGGCATTTTTCTGGCGTTGCCACGTTAATACCCGCAATGGCTTAAGCGGTAAGGCCGACCCACCCCAGGCATAGGGTTTGTCCCGCGAATCCTCAAGGTCAATGCTAGCCAGATCATCCAACAGCTGATTGGACTCATCTATCTGTTCGATAACACGGGAAAGGGTTTTTCGGTATCCGCTCCAACGATCGGCCAACTTGGGAATTAAGAGGTGACGCAGATAATTACGGTCATATACCGGATCGAGATTGCTCTCGTCTTCTATCCACTGGAGATGATGTTGATGTGCATAATCAAGGATCTGCTGGCGCGTCGTTAACAAAAGTGGCCTGAATAAGCGAGCGCGCCCAAGCG
This sequence comes from Gammaproteobacteria bacterium, assembly GCA_003353945.1. Taxonomy (GTDB): domain Bacteria; phylum Pseudomonadota; class Gammaproteobacteria; order Pseudomonadales; family PIVM01; genus PIVM01. The sequence goes on along the minus strand of PIVM01000013.1, from coordinate 50,512 downwards.
CTCTCTTTGCCGGCATGGCTGTCAAGCCACGGATTCCGCTGCCTCGCAGCTGACGTAGTAAAAATGTTTCGATTTGATCATCCTGGTGATGGGCCATCAACAACAGATCATCGGTTTCTAGCAATTGCTCAAACGCCAGATATCGAGCACGCCGCGCTGCATTCTCCAAGCTGTCGCGCGATGCTCTCTGCACTACAACCGACTCAGACAGAAACTCAATACCTGCTAAGCGTGCATTCCGAGCACAATGTTCCTGCCACTGATCCGCTTGAGGATTTAGCCCGTGATTAATGTGCAGGGCGAGCAATCGAGGCTTTTCCCACTGAGAATTTACTTGTGGCATCTCTGCCCATGCTCTCTGAACCAGATGTAGCAACACATGAGAATCCAGACCACCACTGTAGGCCACAATCCAGCGTTTGCAGTCAGCATAAGCGCTTAACTGGCGGTCAATATCAGAAAACAATGGCGTATCCATAAACTCAATAGTATCTACTGATTGTTCTAACCCGTACTAGGGGAATGAAACACACTCAATGCAAGCTGCTTTAAGCAAAAAGGGGAGCAATTGCCCCCCCTTATTTCAACAACTCTCAGTAACAATGAAAACATCGCTTTTCGCTACATTAATCCTTTAATCCGTTCAATCGTTTCCGTAAGACATCAGCCTCTGATAGCGTTTTTCCAACAATTCATCTATATCCATCGCCAGCAAAGATCGCATTTCTTCAACCAGATGGGCCTTGATACGCTCTGACACCAAATCAATATCCCGATGTGCGCCGCCCATAGGCTCTGGAATTGTTGCATCAACAATCCCCAGATCTTGAAGAATCGTCGATGTCAGGCCCATCGCCTCTGCCGCATCCGGGGCCTTTTCAGAGGTTTTCCATATAATGTTGGCACAGCCTTCAGGCGATATCACAAAGTAGGTGGAATACTGCAACATGGCAATATGATCACTGACACCAATGCCCAACGCACCACCAGAGCTACCCTCACCAATGACGACAGAGATAATCGGCGTCTTTAAGCGAGACATTACCGCCAGGTTTTGTGCAATAGCTTCACTGATGCCACGTTCTTCCGAATCAATGCCCGGATAGGCCCCTGGGGTGTCAATCAAGGTAATAATGGGCAATTTGAAGCGCTCGGCCATTTCCATTAATCGCAACGCCTTGCGGTAACCTTCCGGCTTAGGCATACCAAAATTACGCTTTACTTTTTCCTTCACACTGCGGCCTTTTTCCTGGCCAATGACCATAACCGGCTCACCATCCAGGCGTGCAACACCCGCAATAATGGCTTTGTCGTCACCAAAATGTCGGTCACCGTGCAATTCCTCAAATTCAGTAAACACCCGTGGCAGATAGTCCTGCGTGTAGGGGCGGAGGGGGTGTCGGGCTACTTTGACGATATCCCAGGGTGTTAAATTAGAAAAGATCTTTTCAGTTAGCTTCTGGTTTTTCTCTTTCAGTTTGGTGATTTCATCAGTGATATTGATATCATTATCACTGCCGACCAATTGAAGCTCCTCAATTTTCACTTCAAGATCAGCAATGGGTTGTTCAAAATCGAGATAATTCGGATTCATCGTTCTTTTTATTACCGCTTTTTTTGACCGCTCGTTAAGCACTTGAGGCATGACACACTCTCCATATGTGTTACTTCATAATGGGTTCAGACACACACCATAGGCCATTGAACCGCTCACTCTACCACATTAACGAGTGTAATTTAACGCCACATTGCCTTGCCCAAAGCAATCCTTCAAACGAGTCAACAGCTCATCAGATGGACTAACACGCCACTTGTCCGCCAACAACAGTGCAACCCGATACTCGTCATGCTCATATTTCACTCTGACGGGACAACCCTCCTCTTGATGTGGCGCCAGCAAGGCCGCAAACTGCGCCTCGAAACCTGGACTAAACTGTCGGTCATTCACCGTAATCAGTAATTCCCGGGCATAGCGCTGACGTGCTTCGACCAGGCTCATGACCGTTTTTGTGGTCATTTTTAAACCACCCGAGTAATCGTCATACCTGACCTCTCCTTCCAGCACAACAATGGCATCCTTGACCAACTTATCTCGATTTGCCAAATAGAGATCTGAAAAGATCGTCACTTCAAGACGTGCGGAACGATCATCAAGCGTCAGGATCGCCATCATGTCTCCGCGCTTGGTCTTTACGGTACGCATCCCAACAATCAAACCCGTTACGGCTTGTGTATTTTTATCTGCTTTCAAATCAACAATGCGTGAACGACTGAATAATCGTATTTCCTTCTCATAATCATCAATCGGATGCCCCGTTAGATATAAGCCCAGAGTCTCCTTTTCACCCGCCAGGCGCTCTCGACCACTCCAGAGGTGTACCTGTCGAAAATCGGTATAAACATCATGCTCCTCTGTACTGGGAACCACCGAACCAAATAAGTCACTGATACCACAATCCTGGTTTTTAGCTGTCTGCTCAGCTGCTTTCATTGCCTCATTCATGCTGGCCATAAGAATCGAGCGTTCTTCGCCCAGGCTATCAAACGCGCCAGCGCGAATCAGCGCTTCAAGAGCACGTTTGTTCAGTTTGCGTGAATCGGTTCTTTCACAAAAATCGAAAAGATTCCGAAATGGCCCTGCGTTTTGTCTTGCTGTAATCATGCTCTCAATCGGACCTTCACCCAAGCCTTTAATGGCTCCCAGCCCATAGACAATTTCACCTTTGTCATTGACGGTAAACATATACTCACCCTCATTAACATCAGGTGAGCGTAACTCCAGTTTTATGGCTCGGCACTCTTCAATGAAGATGACAATTTTGTCGGTGTTCTGCAATTCTGAGCTCATTGTTGCCGCCATAAAGGGCGCCGGATAATGAGTCTTTAGCCATGCCGTCTGGTAGGACACCAGGGCATACGCTGCAGAGTGGGATTTATTGAAACCATAACCCGCGAACTTTTCCACCAGATCAAAGATCTTTATGGCCAGCTCACCGTCCACACCTTTGCCAACCGCTCCGCTCTCAAAGACGTCACGCTGCTTGGCCATCTCTTCCGGTTTTTTCTTACCCATCGCCCGGCGCAGCATGTCTGCACCGCCAAGCGTATAGCCGGCCAGTTCCTGAGCAATTTGCATGACCTGTTCCTGGTACAGGATAATGCCGTAAGTGGGTTCCAGTATCGGCTTCAGTGATTCATGCTGATATTGATGATCGGGATAGGCGATTGCCTCTCTACCGTGCTTGCGGTTGATAAAATTATCTACCATACCCGATTGCAGCGGCCCCGGACGAAATAAGGCCACCAGCGCGATGATATCTTCGAAACAATCCGGTCGCAGACGCTTGATCAGATCTTTCATCCCTCGTGATTCAAGCTGAAACACAGCAGTGGTTGTCGCTGCCTGCAGCAAATCAAATGTCGCCTTATCCACCAGCGGAATCGACATGACACTCAGCGCCGACTCTCCCGACAATTGCCTTTGCCCATTGATGATTTTGATGGCCCAGTCAATTATCGTCAGGGTCCGCAAACCCAGAAAATCAAATTTGACCAGCCCCGCGTCTTCCACATCTCCCTTGTCAAACTGGGTGACCAATCCTCCGCCGGTTTCATCACAATATAAGGGCGCAAAATCTGTCAGTTTGGTCGGCGCAATCACCACGCCACCCGCATGCTTGCCAACATTACGCGTAATGCCTTCCAACTGTTTCGCCATATCCCAGATTTCCTGGGCATCCCCGTCTTCGGCCAGAAAATCCCGCAGTGGTTCTTCCTGCTCGCAGGCTTTTTCCAGTGTAATGCCCACTTCAAAGGGAATCATTTTGGACAGCTTATCCGCAAGCCCATAGGACTTACCTTGCACTCTGGCCACATCACGCACAACAGCCTTAGCGGCCATCGTGCCAAAAGTAATAATCTGACTGACCGCATCACGACCGTAGTTTTCAGCAACATAATTGATAACCCGATCGCGGTTATCCATACAGAAATCAACATCAAAATCCGGCATTGAAACACGCTCGGGATTGAGAAAACGTTCGAACAGCAAGTCATATTCAATCGGATCAAGGTCTGTAATTTTCAGCACATAGGCCACCAAAGAACCCGCTCCTGACCCCCGCCCCGGACCGACCGGTATATCGTGATCCTTAGCCCACTGAATAAAATCCATCACAATCAGGAAATAACCGGGAAATCCCATCTGGATAATAATATTGAGTTCAAACTCCAGTCGCTGTTGATAGATTTTTTCTTTATCAGCAAAATCCGATGACTCAGTATCAAAGAGAACCGCTAAACGTTCTTGCAACCCTTCCTGGGATTGTTGCCTAAAAAACGCATCCATCGTCATGCCTGCAGGCACGGGATAATCCGGCAGTTGATAATCCCCCAACGTCAGTGGCACACTGCAGCGCTTGGCTATTTCAATGCTGTTTTGTAAAGCTTCGGGAATATCGGAAAATAACTCTAGCATTTCAGCCGGTGTTTTGAGGTACTGCTGATCGCTGTAGAGTCGGGCACGACGCGGGTCATCAAGCGTTCGACCTTCATAGATACACACTCTCGCCTCATGCGCCTCATAATCAGACTGCGCCATAAATCTTACATCATTGGTGGCAACCACTGGGCAAGCGCCGCGCTCAGATAATGTCACCACTGCATGGAGATACCTTTCGTCCTGATCCCTGCCAGTGCGTTGTACTTCGAGATAAAACCGTCCGGGAAACAAAGCACACCACTGTTGAAGACGCTGGTCTGCCAGCTGAGTATTATCGGCTACCAGCGCCCGGCCGATATCGCCTTGTTTGGCACCGCTAAGCGCGATAACGCCCTGACAATAGTCACCCAGCCAATGGCGATAGATATGGGCAATTCCCTGGCGTTGCCCCTGCTGGTAGGCCTTGGAAATCAACTCGATAATATTGCGATAACCCTGCTGATTTTGTGCAAATAAGGTGAGCAGGTAGGGCTGATGATCTTCGTCTTCTTCATCCAATACAAAAAAGTCACAGCCGAATAGGGGTTTGATTCCTGACGCTATTGCTGCCTTATAGAATTTTACCAAGCCATAGAAGTTTGTTTGATCCGTTACACCTACAGCAGGCATCCCAAGTTCGGCCACCTTATTGACGAGCGGCTTGATGCGCAACAAACCATCAAGCAGTGAAAACTCGGTATGGGTACGCAGATGTACAAACTGGCAATTCATTGGCTGTATCCGTGGTAAATCATTGACTGTATCCGTGGTAAATTATTAATAGCGCCGATCCTCCCGAAACCTGGAGTAACGCTTTCTTTCTAAAGACTAAGCCAACAGTTTTTTAACCGGCCCAAAAGAACGGCGGTGTATCGGGCTGGGACCCAGTGCTTGCAAAGCGGCTTGATGCGCTTTGGTAGGATAGCCTTTATGTGCTCCCAATCCATAGCCCGGATAAACACTATCCAAATGCTGCATCTCGCGATCTCGCTCCACTTTCGCCAGAATCGATGCCGCTGCAATGGCGGCAACGCGGCTATCGCCTTTGACTACCGCTCGAGAAGGATAATCCCAATTGGGTAAGCGATTGCCATCAACCAGCACATACTCGGGCATCACGGATAAACCGTCAACCGCCCTTTTCATTGCCAGCAAACTGGCCTGCAATATGTTGATCTGATCAATTTCCTCTACCGATGCCCTGGCAATCGACCAGCAACGCGCCTTGGATTTAATCTCATCATACAGGGCTTCACGCTTTTTCTCCGACAGTTTTTTTGAGTCATCCAGACCCACAATCGGCTTGGATGGGTTAAGAATAACGGCTGCTGCTACGACATCTCCGGCTAATGGTCCACGCCCCACTTCGTCAACACCTGCCAGTAAATCGCCTTGATAGGCGCACTCAAATTTCATCATCATGTACTCTTATTGTTCGAAAGAACCAGTGTCAGTACTGCCTCAGCCGCACGCTCGCTGGCATCACAGCGCAAGGCCTTGTGTATTTCCGTATACTCGCCGTGCAACTCCTCCACCAAGCCCGGATTATTCAGCCTTTCCATCACTCTGCTGCCCAGATTTTCTGTCGTCACTGCCTTTTGCAACAGCTCCGGCACCAGTGCTTTATCCGCTAGCAGGTTGGGAAGAGAGATAAAACGGGATTTTACCAAGCGTGAAATAATGGCATACGATAAGGGCGCCATGCGATAAGCCACAACCATGGGCTTTTTTAATAACATCGCTTCAAGTGTTGTGGTGCCAGAGGCCATCAACACCACATTTGCTGCTGCCATGACCCGATGACTATCACCATCAAGAATACGTAAGGTATTTTCACCGTAATCTGTCATCCAGGCACAAGTTTTTAACATGTCAACAAGCTGCTGCTTGCGAGCGGGATTCGCAGCGGGAATGAGAAACTGTAGATCGGGCTCTTGCTGGAGACACCAATGGGCCGCATCAAGGAAAGGCTGGGCTAATAATTTAACTTCTCCTCCACGGCTGCCGGGCAAAAGCGCAACAACTTTGCTTCCTGACTCAATGCCCAATGCCTGCCTGGCCGATTCCACATCAGCGACAAGAGGAAACTGATCAGCCAGGGGATGACCGACGAAGACAACCGGCACGCCGTGCTGTTGATAAAACGCCGCTTCAAAAGGGAATAACGTCAGCATCAGGTCTATGGACTGTTTAATTTTTAGGATGCGTTTTTGCCGCCATGCCCATACCGACGGGCTCACATAGTGTGCAGTGCGCACCCCGGCCTGATGTAATGTGCGCTCAATGGCTAAATTAAAATCGGGGGAATCGATACCTAAAAACAGGTCGGGGGGGGCATCAAGATAGCGTTCACGCAAATGACGACGCATTCGCAGTAATTCGGGCAAGCGTTTCAACGGCTCCACCAGCCCCATGACCGACAGACGCTCCATTGGATAATAACTTTGAAAGCCCAGCGCCTGCATACGTGGACCGCCGATTCCTTCAAATCGACAATCCGGCATCCTGCGTTGAATCGCCTCTATTAAGCTGGCACCAAGCAGGTCCCCGGAAGCCTCACCTGCCACAATGGCAATACGCATATCTTAGTAGCCTGTCCGAGTATAGAGTGGTAGCCTGCCCGAGAATAGACTGATCTAACGAACGATACCCCGTTGTGATGTCTTCAGGGAATCAATAATCAACCGCACGGGTGGATGATCAACTGCAAGCAGCTCTAATTGAGCAAGCGCTTCGTCAACCGTGTTACCTTGGCGATAGACGATCTTGTAGGCTTTTCTAATTGCAGCGATATCTTGCGCCTCAAAACCACGTCTACGCAAGCCTTCGACATTAATTCCCTTCGCCGCTGCCGGATTACCATTGACCGTGACGTAAGCGGGAATATCCTTGCCCACAGCCGTTCCCATACCGGTAAAGCTGTGTGCACCAATCGTGCAGAATTGATGGACAAGCGTGTAACCGCTTAAAATCGCCCAATCGCCTAATTCCACATGACCCGCCAGTGCTGAATTGTTAACAATAATACAGTGATTTCCAACGACACTATCATGCCCAATATGGGCATAAGCCATAATGAGATTATGATCACCAATCGTTGTTTCTTCGCGATCCTGAACCGTTCCCCGATGGATAGTGACGCCTTCGCGAATCGTATTATGATCACCGATCCGCAAGCGTGTCTGTTCACCCTTGTATTTCAAATCCGGTGTATCTTCACCGACTGATGAAAATTGAAAAATGTTGTTATGACAACCCATTATCGTGGGACCTTTAATCACCACATGGGATGCGATAACCGACCCCTCACCAATTTCCACATCAGGACCAATAATAGACCAGGGACCCACCTCAACATCGTCAGCGAGCTTGGCACTAGGATCGATAATAGCCCTTGAATCAATCAAGATTTTTCCCTGTCCGCACAGAGTATCGTTGCAGAGGCCGCCAGATCGCCCTCTACCATCGCCCGACATTCAAACTTCCAGATACCACGCTTATCAGAGAGATAGCCTGCCTCTAACATTAGCTGATCACCTGGAACAACCTGTTGCTTAAAACGCAGTTTATCTGCACCGACAAACAGATAAATGGAACCGTCTGCCGGTTTTTTATCCATTGTTTTAAATCCCAGTATGCCAGCGGCCTGTGCCATTGCTTCAACAATCAACACACCCGGCATGACTGCATGATCCGGAAAATGCCCGTTAAAAAACGGCTCGTTCACAGTGACATTCTTATACGCCAGAATACGTTTCCCCAGTTCCAGCTCCATTACCCTGTCCACCAATAAAAACGGATAACGATGTGGTAAGTATTGCCTAATTTCGTTTACATCCATCATTTGTCTATTGCCTAATCAGTTTATTTTACTACGTATCAATATCGCCCGTCTTAAACCCAAACTCTCGGACTCAGGCTTAATCCCTATTGTTATTTTTTTTTCTCCTGAATTAACTATGCCCGATGCATTCAGAATTGTTTTTATAAACGGGTGTGCTTAACAATTTTTAAATTGCCTAAGGTCTGGACGGCCTATGATTCAAGTGCTCGCTTTTTCTAAGCTGTGAATTCGCCGACTCAACTCATCAAGCTGAGAAAACCGTGCTGCATTTTTACGCCACTGCCGGGTTTGCTGCATCCCGGTCCCGGAAGAATAAGAACCCGATTCACGAATCGATTTTGTCACTAAGGACATTGCCGTAATATGCACATTGTCCACAATATGAAGATGTCCAACAATACCAACCGCACCAGCGATAGTACAATTGGCGCCAACCACCGTACTGCCAGCAATTGCCGTACAACCGGCTATCGCCGTATTTTTACCAATACAAACATTATGAGCAATTTGGACTTGATTATCGATAATGACGCCATCAGCAATAACAGTATCGTCCAACGCCCCTCGATCTATCGTGGTGCCCGCCCCGATATCGACGCGATCACCGATACGCACACCACCAAGCTGGGCAATTTTCTCCCAACCAGCAGCACTTGGCGCAAAACCAAAACCATCCGCCCCAATAACCACACCACTGTGAACAGTACAATTAGCACCCATGCTAACACCGTGATAAACCGTCACATTGGGATGCAAATGAGTGTCTCTACCAATTTGAGTAGCTGAGCCCAACACAACGCCTGCGCCAAGCGTCACACCAGAGCCCACTGAAACACCTTCTTCAATACAGCAATGGGGACCAATGCTGGCCGACGGATCAACTCTCGCTTCGGGTGAAACACAAGCCGTTGGATGTATACCCACCCTGGCTCGCGGACATTGATCAAATAACTGCGTTGTCTTGGCAAACGCCAGATAAGGATCTTTTGCAACTAAACAAGCGGTGGGACATTCATCGGCAAATTCTGCTTTTAAAATGACAGCGCTGGCAGCACAGTCCTTTAAATATCGTCGGTATTGAGGATTCGCCAGAAAAGTAATCTGGCCACGTCGCGCGGTTTGCAAGGTGGCCAATCCTTCAATTCGCAGTGTATTGTCACCACGCAGCTCAAGCTCAAGCCGCTCGGCCAGTTCCCCCAAACAGAAGTCGAGCTGCCGGCTCATCACTGCCATACCCAATCAGGGTGTCTGGTTCAACTTATCAGTCACTTTCGGTGTAATACTGTAACTGCTGTCCACATGCAAGGCTGCCTGACGATCCAATAACAGGCCAATCCCTTCCGTTTTGATTAAATCAGCAACTATTTCCTTCACTCGCGGCCCAATATCCATTAATAGCTTTTGTTGCAAATCCTTTTCTGCCTGTTGCAGTTTTCGCGCGACGTGTTCAAGATCATCACGCGTAGATTTTACTTTTTTGGACAGCTCTTCTTTTTGCTCTTCGTTCATCACTGCGCCATCTTTTTGCATTTTATCCACTAATGCCTGACCATTTTTCTTTAGCTCATCAAATTCCTTCTTGGCGGTAACATAGTCCTCCCCCTGTCGCAGTTGCTGCAAACTCTTTTGTGCCTCATCCGTATTGAGAATTGATTCCTGTAAACTGAGCACAGCGATTTTTCCCTGCGCCAAAGCCAGTGCAGGCATCGACAATAAAATGGTTGTTACAGCGGCTATTGTAATTGATTTCAACACGTTATTAATCTCCTAACTGAATCAGCCCATTATCGAGCAAATTATGTATTTAAAACCCGGTGCCTAATGAGAACTGGAAAGTCTTTCTTCTATCAACATCATCATAATGGAAAGGCTTGGCTAAACTGAAGGTCAATGGCCCCATCGCCGTAATCCAGGTCAAGCCCAAGCCAACAGCATACCGCATCTCCGACAGGTTCACATTTGAACAGGCCTGCTGCAGCTCTCCACAATCTGTATCAAATACATTTCCACCATCCAAGAAAAACACAGTTTGTACGGAACGCTGATCTTTGATAAACGGCAATGGAAACAATATTTCAACACCACTCTCAATAGACACGTTGCCGCCAAAAGGGTCCGGTCGCCCACTCAGGGTTATACTATGAAATTTCCCATCCGGTCCCAGAATATATTGATCGTCAGCATTCGTACTGGTATCCCCCCCTTCCACTATCGCATACAAACTGGGATTAGTGCTGCGTGGTCCAAGTGAATTTGATTGATAACCACGAATAGAACGAAAACCACCGGCGAAAAAGTTCTTGTAAAAAGGCAGCTCATCGGTATCACCATAGCCTTCACCAAAGCCGATTTGTGCATGCATACGCAGTGTCATTTTCCGGGTAAGCGGTACAAACAGCTGACCATCAAAGATCATTTTATAAAATTCAAGATCACTACCGGGCAGTGACACTTCCAAAGAAAGTCGCTTGGATGCACCACGTGTTGCTAACTGGCCACGGTTCAGCGTAGAGCGAACCCAACTTGCGCTGAAAATATAATTATTGTAAATGTCACCAAAGCGATTGATAAATCCCGTTGCCACATCTTTGAAAAAATCATGATCTTCTCCCAGATCAAACACGGGCTCTGGAATCCCCCCCAACTCTTCTTCAGTCGGCAGCGTTGGGTTACCGTTTTCATCTAAGGTTTCCCTAAATACGTACTGATCTATAGAGCTAACTGGCAACGGGCTACCCTTTATTTCGTGCACAACAAAAGAGCCTGTCGTTATCTCAGTATGAGTGAAACCCAAACTATAATTGAGGCGCTCAATTTCACTGAGCGGATAACCAAAACTGACATTGGCACCATAGGTATCGGTGTTATAACTGCTTATATTAATCTCATCCAAATCGGCTTTACGAAAGTAGAGACTGAAACCCCGGCTAACACCGTCCTCCGTATAGTACGGATTCCGATAGTTGAATCGATATTGAGTTTGATACTTACTGGTGTTGATCGAAACACCGACATTATTACCACTACCCAAAAAATTATTTTGCTGCAGGTTAGCCCCAATCACCATACCGGATCCATCTGCATAACCAATGCTGGCTCCGATACTACCGGAATGCTGCTCCTCGACTGTGTATTCCACATCAATAAGATCATCACTACCAGGTACTTCAGGCGTCTCAACTTTGACTTCCTTAAAAAAGCCCAAACGCTCCAACCTTACGCGGGATAACTCAACCTTACTGGAGTCTGCAGGCGCCGCCTCCATTTGCCGCATTTCTCGTCGCAACACTTCATCAATCGTTTTAGTATTGCCTCGAAAATTAATTCTACGCACATAGGTGCGTTTACTAGGATCAACAAAAAACTTGATAGCGACCGTTTTTTCTTCTTCATCAACCTCTGGAATACCATTTACCTTGGCAAAGGTAAATCCCTTGGCCCCTAACTGTTTGACCAAAATCTCTTCTGTCGCCGTAATCCGGCGCTGCGAAAATATCTGTCCTTTTCGTACAAGCAGAAAACGTCTCATTATGGCTTCTTCAAGGACAATATCACCGGCAAGCTCTACTTTATCAACTTTGAAAACATCACCCTCGGTAATATTCACCGTAATAAAAACAGCGTCCCGATTAGGACCAATAGCCACCTGAGTCGAATCAATATTGAATTTGATATACCCTCTGTTGAGATAGAAAGATTCCAGCTTTTCAATATCGCCTTTTAGCTTTTCTTTGGAATATTTGTCCACGCCAGTGATAAATGAAAAACCACCACTGGCACGCAACTCAAACATGTCCAGCAATGCTGAGGTTTCAAAATCCTTGTTGCCAACAATATTGATGTGCTTTATTTTGGCTACAGACCCTTCATTGATATTAATATCAACCACCACTCGGTTGCGCGGCTCCTCGATCACTTCAGCTTCAATTTCAGCATCATATCGTCCCTGAGAGACATATTGGCGCTGCAATTCGAGACGAATTCCTTCCAGGGTAGATCGCTTAAACACTTGCCCCTCAGCAAGACCGGAGCTTTTTAACCCTTCCAGCAAGGCGTCTGTTTCAATCGCCTTGTTTCCCTCAATATTAATTTCACTGATAGAGGGACGCTCTTCCACAATCACCACAAGGACATCAGCATCGCGACCGATTTGAATATTTTCAAAGTTGCCGGTGCGAAACAATGCCTTCATCGCTAAACGCAGTTCGCTCTCAGCAATTTTATCACCCACATTGATAGGTAAAGCCGCAAACACAGTACCAGCAGAAATCCGCTGTAAGCCTTCCACACGGATGTCTTCAACAAAAAACGGCTGCGCTGTAACTATCGAAACCCATGACAGACTAAGAAACAACAGGCCAATGTTTATAATTTTTTGCATTTAAGCCATATACCTGATAACAAAACTCGCCATACTGGTTGATCAATCTCAGTGATACCACCAGCAATGTACTTTATTTAAACGCTGATTCTACAGGCGGGAAATATCATTATAGAGAGCGAAACACATCACTCCCAGAATAAATGTTAAACCTAACTGATACCCCAATATCTGTATCTTTTCAGGTACCGGACTCCCCTTCACCAGCTCGATACCGTAAAAAAGCAGATGCCCACCATCCAATACCGGAATAGGCAGTAAATTCAACACCCCCAAACTAATACTCAGTAGCGCTAAAAACCCCAAATAGGATTCAAAACCCGACTTGGCGTAAGAGCTCGCCACTTTAGCAATGGTGATGGGACCACTCAAGTTTTTTGGTGATATCAGCCCCATTAACATCTTTTTCAAGGAATCCAGGGTAAAAAGGCTTATTTGTCCTGTACGTTTTATCGCCGGCCAAATTGCAGTGAAGGCCGAATACTGATAAGTGCGTAACATGTGATCAGGCCACTCTGGAATTTTAACCATCACGCCAACCTGTCCCACCTGCTTTCCATCGACGGATTGAAGTTTTGGTACCACCGTCAATGTCAGGTTCTCTTCACCACGTGCTACCCTGACATCCAGTGGCTGCCCTGGTTGGGCCTGTACAATTTCTACCCACTGCTGCCAGTCTTCAATAAGCTGACCGTTCGATTCAAGAATACGATCGCCAGTTTTCAATCCCGCATGTGCCGCTGGCGAATCTTCCAATACATCGTCAATGACAGCATCTATCTTCGGCCGGTACGCTGTAATACCAATACCTTTTAGCAAATCAGGCGCTTCATCGTTAATCAACCAGCGATCAAGCCTAGCTTCACTTTCATACACGATATCGGAGCCGGGGTACTTGGCCGCAAAACGAATGACACCACTTTCACCCAAACGCTTGAGCAATTGCATATTCAACACTTGCCAAGTCGGTGTTTCAGTACCATCGACCTGCACGATTTCCTGACCTGACTCAAGCCCAGCCCGCTCTGCAATGGAATTAGCCTCAACTGCATCAATAATGGGTGCCAAACCAGTAATACCGGTGATAAATACGAAATAATAGGCTGCAATTGCCAGAATAAAATTGGCTATAGGCCCCGCACTGACAATCGCAATACGGGCAAGCACTGGCTGATTATTAAACGTGAATTTGAGATCTTGTGCCTCGACTTCCCCTTCACGCTCATCAAGCATTTTTACATAACCACCAAGAGGAATGGCGGCAATACAATATTCCGTTCCCGAGCTATCGCGCCAAGTCAACAGGGGAGTGCCAAACCCAATTGAAAAACGCAGCACTTTTACGCCACAACGCCTAGCAACCCAAAAATGACCATACTCGTGGACTGTAACGAGTATGCCCAGGGTTAATAATGTTATTGCTATGGTATAGAGTGTATCCATGCCAAACTGATGCTACTCAAGTTAATCGACTGATTGCAATTAGAGCCCGCTGACGAGCCTCAAAGTCTGCCCGTTTGACCTCATCAATATCACGCGGTTCATTATTTTCTGCTTGTTCCAGAGCAACTTCAACCACCTGCGCGATCTGATTGAACCTGATTGCTTCCTCAAGAAATGCTGCAACGGCAACTTCATTGGCGGCATTTAGACTGACCATCGCCATGCCACCCTGACGCGCTGCCTGCACAGCCAAACTCAGACAGGGAAATCGCTCATAATCTGGTGCTTCGAAATCCAGTCTAGCGGTCGCGATAATATCCAAACTGCTAACACCCGACTGAATCCGATCAGGCCATGCCAATGCATGGGCGATAGGTGTGCGCATATCAGGATTACCCATTTGGGCCAACACCGATCCATCAATATATTCAACCATAGAGTGGACCACACTTTGTGGATGAATAACGATATCAACATGATCTGGTGTTGTGTCGAACAACCAGCACGCCTCTATTAGCTCCAATCCTTTGTTCATCATGGTGGCGGAATCGACGGATATTTTCTTGCCCATACGCCAGTTCGGATGCGCACAAGCCTGATCAGGTGTCACTGCAGCGAGTTCTGATAATGCCGCCTCTCGAAATGGACCACCCGAAGCGGTCAGTAGAATACGCCGCACGCCCACTTGTGACAGTCCGCTACGATAATCACCCGGCATGCATTGATAGATCGCATTATGTTCGCTGTCAATCGGCAGCAACACGGCGCCATGTTCCGTGACCGCATCCATAAACAGCTGACCGGCCATCACCAATGATTCTTTATTGGCCAACAGCACTTTTTTCCCGGCCCTGACTGCCGCCAGGGTTGCCTCAAGACCGGCAGCACCCACGATCGCGGCCATAACCACATCAACCCGGTCTGCTTCGGCCACATCACACTGCGCCCGCTCGCCCGTTAATACTTGCGTTGTATGATTGATCTCAGCCAGGCGTTGACGGAGTTTGTCTGCTGCAGATTCATCACTCATCACAGCGTAGACGGGCTGATATTCACAGCATTGTTCAAACAATTTGTCGAACTGCGTATTGGCCGTTAAGGCAAATACACGATAGCAATCCCGGTGACGCGAAATGACATCCAGCGTATTCACGCCTATAGAGCCGGTAGCGCCCAGCACCGTGATCCACTGTAGTTCCTGAATCGGCTCCTGAATCGGTTCCTGAATCGGTTCCTGAATGTGCTCCTGAATCGGCTCCTGCATTTATGCGCCTCTCCCCAACAGGATAGCCAACAAGGTAAATACCGGAGCTGCTGCGGTAATACTGTCTATGCGATCCATTACGCCGCCATGACCCGGCAGCAATCGCCCACTGTCTTTCACCCCGCGGTGTCGTTTAACCATACTTTCCAACAAATCACCTAAAACAGATGCCAAACCGGCAATCATCGTCACGATAAGAAGCGCAGCCGCTGACAGACCCGCTACCTCAGCATAGATACCCGTGACAATTGCTAATAGCGCCGCACTTGCGAAACCACCCCAAAAACCCGCCCAGGATTTACCTGGACTCACAGCCGGCAATAACTTTCGTCGCCCAAATTGCCGCCCCATAAAATACGCGCCAGTATCGGCTGCAACCACAATAGCCAACACATAGAGAATCCACATCAGACCTTGATCAAGGCTGCGTAAATAAACCAGTGCCAGCCAGCTTGGTATCAACACCAGCACACCCATCAGTGCACAAACAAACCTGCTGCCCCACAGAGCACTGTTGGCAGGATACGTTTTTACCCACAGCAAGGCCAATGCCCACCACAAACACCCCAGGCCCAGAATGTACTGGACCACTGTGATGTGCATTTGTTCAGCATTCCAGGCAGAGGCAGAAACGACCGTCGCCAACATCAGTCCGGCTGACAGCAGCAAATAGGCAGTGCGCGCTGCCAATGACTGAAAATCACACAACATGGACCATTCCCACGCACCGAGCAGAAATATGATTGCTACTAGAAGCAAAAAACCTTGATAGGAAACATTAAAGACAATCGCTCCAAGCAGCGATAAAAGTATTATGGCAGTGATGACACGTTGCTTAAGCACTTTGTACACCATGCATCAAGTCGTCTCGTTTGCCAAATCGGCGTTGACGACCACTGTAGCTCTGCAAGGCTTTGATAAGTTCCGTTTCATTAAAGTCCGGCCAGTAGACATCGGTAAAATACAATTCCGTATAGGCAAACTGCCATAACAAAAAATTGCTGATTCGGTGATCACCACCGGTTCGAATACACAAATCAGGTTTTGGCAAATCGCTAAGTGCTATCGTTTCATCCAGCCGTGCAGCTGTGATGTCATCCACCTCCAGTTGCCCCTCTTTGACTTTCTGTGCCAATTGTCTAGCTGCCTGTGCGATATCCCGCTGACCGCCATAATCCGCCGCAATCACCAAGGTTGTGGTTTTATTGTCTCGTGTGAGCAGCTCAGCATCTTCAATTTGTTTCTGCAGTTTTGAGCTAAAACGATGGCGATCACCAACGACTCGAACCCGAACTCCGTTCTGATGCAGCTCTTTGACTTCTTTTTTCAGATAACGCATAAACAAACTCATCAGGGCACTTACTTCCGTGGGTGGACGTTGCCAATTTTCACTGCTAAAGGCAAATAGCGTCAACACCTCTACTTCCAATCGCTCACAACTCTTGAGCACTTCCCTAATAGCTTCGACACCCGCACGATGTCCCAATTTTCCAGGCAGTTTTCTTTGTTTGGCCCAGCGATTATTACCATCCATAATGATGGCAATATGGCGCGGCAAATTCTCTATATCCTTTTTGGTACCCTGCACGTTGATACCCTGCTTTTGCGAATTCGATAAGCCTGTCATGGCTATTCAGTCTAGTTAATGAAAATTGGGGTTTGCTGCCCGCCAGTGTAAATGCCATTAGCCTTGACAGGTATTTCACTGAGTTTAGGGCGCATCAAATTTCCATCAGATCCGCTTCTTTCACCTGTAAACCTTTTTCAACTTCGGCGATATGGCGATCGGTTAACTTCTGAATATCATCCTGCGCCTTATGCTCTTCATCCTCACTGATTTCCTTGTCTTTCAACAGATCCTTCAAATGACTGTTAGCGTCACGGCGAATATTGCGCACTGATACTCGCGCCAGCTCTGCCTCATGTTTCGCCTGTTTGATAAAGCCCTTGCGCGTCTCTTCTGTCAGAGCCGGCATCGGAATACGAATTACGTTTCCGGCCGTCGATGGATTCAAACCCAAATCCGATTTTAGAATCGCCTTTTCGATATCCGGCACCATCTTCGCCTCCCAGGCATTGATAGACAGCATCCTGGCGTCTTCAACTGTTACATTGGATACCTGATTCAATGGCGTATCAACACCGTAATAGTCAATCCGGATAGTATCGAGCAAACTCGGATGCGCCCTTCCCGTACGGATTTTACTAAATGCCGCATGCAGAGCATCCACGCTTTTTCCCATACGTGTCTCAGCATCTTGCTTGATTTCATTAATCATGCGCAATCCTCCCGTTTATTGTTTGGCTTCTATGAGTGTACCTTCATCACCACCGACCACAATGCTCAACAAAGCACCGGCCTTATCCATTTCAAAAACACGTACTGGCATATCATGATCACGGCAGAGACATATCGCTGTCAGATCCATAACCCCCAGTTTTTTCTCCAGTACCTCATCATAAGTCAGCGTACTGTATTTTTCCGCTGCCGGATCCTTCACTGGATCAGCACTATAAACGCCATCAACCTTTGTTGCCTTAAGAACCAATTCAGCCTCTATTTCAATGCCTCGAAGGCAAGCTGCGGAATCTGTTGTAAAAAAGGGATTGCCCGTGCCGGCAGAAAAAATAACAACATCGCCGTTATCAAGCATACGCAGTGCACGACGACGATCATAATGTTCAACAACACCACTCATGGGAATAGCTGACATCACTGTAGTGCTGATGTTTGAGCGCTCCAAAGCATCACGCATTGCCAGCGCATTCATTACTGTAGCCAACATGCCCATATGATCGCCAGTGACCCGGTCCAGGCCCGCCTTGTTCAGTGATGCACCTCGAAACAGGTTCCCTCCGCCAATCACCAAACCAACCTGGACACCAATACCAACCAACTGACCGATCTCCAAGGCCATCCGATCAAGAATTTTTGGATCAATCCCAAACCCTTCGTCGCCCATCAGGGCTTCTCCACTGAGTTTGAGCAGAATACGCTTATATTTCCTGTCCTTCAGTTGCCCTGGCATATGGCAGCCTCCATCAGCAATACGTCTTGAGACTCATCCTGCCATCAGGGGAGTACTCATTCAGAAACACGCTTCGTATTATCCCCTCCCTGTAAAGAGAGGGGATAATGATTTTACTGTCCCAGTTGCGCAGCCACCTCAGCAGCAAAATCTTCCTCTTTCTTTTCAATGCCTTCACCCACTTCATAGCGAATAAAGGACACCAGGCTGGCACCGGCATTCTTAACCAACTTGCCAACGCTTATATCAGGATCTTTCACAAAATCCTGTTCGCTAAGGCTGATTTCAGCCAAAAACTTGCGAATCCGACCACCAATCATCTTTTCCACTATCTCTGCCGGTTTGCCGCTATCTAGCGCTTGAGCAGTCAGGATTTCTTTTTCCTTTTCCACCACCTCAGCAGGCACATCTTCGGGTGAAACATACTGCGGATTGACAGCGGCCACATGCATAGCAACATCTCGGGCCAGCGTCTGATCACCACCTTCTAGCACGACCAAGACAGCAATCCGATGATTACCATGCACGTAACTGCCGATCACCTTGCCCTCACTGATTGCAGCACGACGCACGGAAATATTCTCCCCGATTTTCTGCACCAGGGCTTCACGCGCATTTTCCAGCTCACCCTCCATTAATTTGGCAATATCATCCTGCTTATCAGCAAAAACCTTGTCCGTGACTTTCTGTGCAAATGCCTGAAAATTCTCATCTCGTGCAACAAAGTCCGTTTCGCTATTGACTTCAACCAGCACACCATAGCTGCCGTCTTCGGCAACCTTACTGGAAACTGAACCTTCAGCAGCAACACGACCGGCTTTTTTCGCCGCTTTCATGCCACTGGATTTACGCAAATTCTCAATTGCCAAATCAATATTCCCTTCGCTCTCAACCAGAGCCTTTTTGCATTCCATCATGCCCAGACCGGTCCGATCGCGCAATTCCTTAACCATAGATGCGGATATGGCAGCCATTGGATTTACCTCCAAAAAATCATAGACAAACACCAATCGGTAGTTTGTCAATTACTTGAATTTGTTAATAATCGAAAAAAGGGGGCCCTGCCCCCTTATGTACCCACTAAACAATTAACAATGGCAGTCTGTTATTGTTCGTCGGTCACTTCATTCTCGCCTTCGGATTCAGCTTTAACTTCGGCTTTAACTTCGGTTTTAACTTCGGCTTTAACTTCGGCTTTAACTTCAGCTTTAACTTCGGTTTTAACTTCGGTTTTAACTTCGGTTTTAACTTCGGCTTTAACTTCAGCTACAGCCTCGGCTCCGGCTCCGGCTTTCACCTCAATAAACTCATCAGCAACAACCGTCCCCTGTGCTTCAGCTTTACCCTCTGCACAAGACTCGGCCACAGCGGTGACATACAGCTTAATCGCTCGTATGGCGTCATCGTTACCAGGAATGACATAATCAACACCTGAGGGATCGCTGTTCGTATCAACAATGCCAATAACCGGGATACCCAATTTGTTTGCCTCACTGATGGCAATGCGCTCATGATCAACATCAATAACAAACAAGACGTCCGGCAGCCCTCCCATATCCTTGATACCACCGATGGAGCGCTCGAGCTTCTCCATATCACGCGTACGCATTAGGGCTTCTTTTTTTGTAAGCTTTTCAAAAGTGCCATCGTTACTTTGCGCTTCAAGATCGCGATAACGACGGATTGATTGGCGAATCGTTTTGTAGTTGGTCAACATACCGCCCAGCCAACGTTGGCTAACGTAGGGCATACCAACACTTTCTGCCTGTTCCTTGATCAATTTACCCGCTGCCCGCTTAGTACCCACAAAAAGCACTTTATTATTGTTGCTTGTTAATTTCTTAACAAATACCAGCGCCTCATTAAACGCAGGGACAGTGTATTCTAAATTGATAATATGAATTTTGTTTCTGGCACCAAAAATATATTGGTCCATTTTGGGGTTCCAGTAACGGGTTTGGTGCCCAAAATGCACACCCGCCTGCAACATGTCACGCATGCTGACACTTGCCATGATGATTACCTCGAATTGTCTGGGTTAGACCTCCACACATCCCATGGTTCAACCCTGCTGATTCCGAGCCAAACTACAACATCAGAACCCCAAAGCACCCAGAACCACGTGTCGACGTGTGTGCGTATTTTTTTGCTGGACTGAATCCAACGGCTATTTCTCCGCCCATTGGCACCAGCACTGGCGCTAATGGGCGGAGGAGGCGCTTTATACCACAAACAAGCAATTACTTAAAGTAGTCGTCCCACGCCCTAATGATATTTATACACATTTTTTAGGTTCCAAGTGGTTAAGCCGCCAGCCCTCCCGCGCACGAATGATGTTTATCCTTTCAATCAATTGAAAGCCGACAAAAAGAAGGGACATTTTCCACGAGCAGTCTTTAGCCTCATGGTTTAAAATGCTTGGTTTTGCTTGCTGGACCCTTTTCTATGAACGTGCCTCAAATGGTAAAACCCAAGACCCTGGAAGAAATAGAAAAGATGCGCATCGCTGGCAGGTTGGCAGCAGAAGTCCTGGAAATGATTACCCCCCATGTTCAAGTAGGCGTCAGCACCGGCGAATTGGATAAAATTTGCCACGATTATATGGTCAACATTCAAAAAACCACGCCCGCCCCGTTGAATTACCATGGATTCCCCAAATCAATCTGCACATCCGTCAATCAGGTCATCTGCCACGGCATACCCTCAGATACAAAACAGCTCAAAGACAGCGATATCGTGAATGTGGATGTCACCATCATCAAAGACGACTATCACGGTGACACCAGTCAGATGTTTATTGTCGGCACCCCACAGCAACACGCGGTCAAACTCGTTGAAACAAGCAGGGAGTGCCTCTACAAAGCGATCGACATCATCAAACCCGGTATTAGATTGGGCGATATTGGCCATATTATTCAAAAGCATGCCGAATCCAATCATTATTCAGTTGTCAGAGAATATTGTGGGCACGGCATTGGACGCACTTTTCACGAAGAGCCCCAAGTACTGCATTACGGCACACCGGGAACAGGCCTGAAACTACAAGAAGGCATGACCTTTACCATTGAACCCATGATTAACCTGGGCAAACGCCACACCAAATTAAACAAAAAGGACGGCTGGACAGTCACCACCAAAGACGGGCGTCTTTCAGCGCAATGGGAACACACTATCGTGGTAACAAAAAATGGTTGCGAAGTACTGACCGCTCGCCAAAATGAACACTATTTTAGAGGATAATTATTCATCCATGCATGCAGTTTTATCCACAGCCTTATTTGATGAAATCCGATTTCGCGAACGATTGCAAGCCGGCGCCCCCCCTCTTAGCGTTTACAAAGAAGCAATCAGCCATGGCGCAGAATACCTGCATAAGAGATTCCGCGACAACGACCCTATAGCTGAACTGGTCCATTTGCGCGCAGCGCTGATAGACAGACTACTGTGTTACGCCTGGGAAGACCTTTCCTGGAAAGGAACCAACACAGCCGCCCTGGTGGCCGTCGGAGGCTACGGCCGCGGTGAATTACACCCCTGCTCAGACATAGACCTGTTAATCCTGGTGGAAAATAATTTCTTTAAGGTACACAAAGAAAACGTTGAGCGCTTTGTTACCTTTCTATGGGATATCAATCTGAATGTAGGCCACAGTGTACGCACCATCAACGACTGTAAGGTTCAAGCAGAACAAGACATTACCATTGCCACCAATCTCATGGAGTCACGCACTATTATCGGCTCCGACGAACTGCACAAGCGCCTGATGGCGATGGTCGGTCCAGATCAAATTTGGCCTAGCAAGGATTTTTTCGAGGCCAAATGGAAAGAACAGATCACTCGTCATCGCAAGTACAACAACACGGAATACAACCTGGAGCCCAACGTCAAAAGCTGCCCTGGCGGGCTGCGGGATATTCAGATGATCGGTTGGGTGGCCAAACGTCATTTTGCCGCTGACAGTATCCGTGATCTGGTACCACAGGGATTTCTAACCGAAGAAGAGTTAGGCATTATCCACACTGGCGAGAATTTCCTCTGGCGAGTGCGCTACGCCTTACACATGATCAGTGGCCGCGAAGAAGATCGTCTGCTCTTTGACTACCAAAATTCAGTTGCTGAACTGATGGGTTTTCGAGAAAGCGATGTCAAACTGGCCGTTGAGCATTTTATGCAGCGATATTACCGCTGGGCACTAGCGCTGGCCGAGCTCAATGACATGTTAATGCAGCATTTTGACGAGGCGATTCTCAGGGCCTGCGAACCCGAGCACATCTTTGAAATCAATCCCCGCTTTCGTCTGCGCAACGGTTACATTGAAGCCTCCAATGACAAAGTCTTTAAAAATGACCCTTCAGCTCTGCTGGAAATTTTTGTCCTCTCGGCGGACAACCCCAATATCATCGGCGTAAGAGCATCCACTATTCGACTACTGCGTGAAGAGCGCTACCTGATAGACGAAAAATTTCGCAAGGCCCACAGAAACAAGCAACTGTTTCTGGAATTATTGCGCAGCCCACACCACGTTGCCACCCAATTGAAAGCCATGAAGCGCTACGGCATTCTCGGCAAATACATCCCGGAATTCGGGCGTATTATCGGTCAGACCCAGCATGATCTTTTTCATATCTACACCGTCGATGCGCACACAATTTTAGCCATCAAACAAATGCGGCGTTTTATCTACGATGATATTAATGATCAATTCCCAATCGCCGTGCATGCAGCTCGCAGACTGCCAAATATTGAACTGCTCTATATCGCTGGTCTATTTCACGATATCGCTAAAGGGCGCGGGGGCAATCACTCAGAACTGGGGGCAGAAGACGCTATGCAATTTTGCCGCAAGCACGGTCTTAAACGTCGCGACAGTAATCTGGTGGCCTGGCTTGTACGAAATCACTTATTGATGTCTCGCGTTTCACAGCGCAAAGATATATCTGACCCGGAGATCATTCGAGATTTTGCCCTGAAAATTGGCGATCAGATTCACCTGGATTTTTTATATGTTCTAACGGTCGCAGACATGCGTGCAACCAACCCCAACATATGGAACAGTTGGCGCGCATCGTTAATGCGCCAGCTCTACCTGGAAACCAAACGCGCTCTGCGCCGTGGCCTGGAACATTATATCGACAAACACATCTGTATCGAAGACACACAGAACTCGGCCATTGCCAAACTGAGAAACAAGGGATTTACGCGGCAACAGATTTTATCCATTTGGAATTATCCCAGCGATGAGTATTTTCTGCGTGAATGCTCAAGCGATATCGCCTGGCAAACAAAAGCAATCGCAGCACACAAAGATAAAAGCAAGCCCCTCATCCTGATACAGGAGACCACTGATAATTTGCACGAAGGTGCAACGCAGATTTTCATTTACACCAAGGTGCGCAGCTATCTGTTTGCATTGGTAGCCGCCACGCTGGAATCACTGGACCTGAGCATTCAGGATGCTCGCATCTACCGATCCGCCAGTGGCCACACCCTGGATACGTTCTATGTGCTGGATGTTAACGGCGAATCAATAGGCAATAACATCGAACGGTATGAAGAGATTAGACAGTCCTTGTATGAACAGCTATCGGCCGAACAAGATTACTCAGAAATCGTGCAACGACGCACGACGAGACGCTTGAAATATTTTTCCATCCCCACAACCACTACCATGCGTAGCGACCTGACCAAGGGGCAGAACATGCTGGAAGTTATCACTCCGGACCGCCCCGGATTGTTAGCGCGTATTGGCCGCATATTCGTTGAGTACGGCATTCAGTTACAGAACGCCAAAATCAACACCTTGGGCGAATCGGTTGAGGATGTCTTTTTTATCACAGACCTTAACCATAACCCGATTAACGACCCAGAGTTATGTGAAGATATACAACGTGCGATTCGCGAAACGCTGGACGAAACGATTGCAGAAGAACAAAACCCATGAACCCGGACTTATCCCTGCTACAGCCCTACCCCTTTGAAAAACTCAACGCTCTCAAAGCGGCTGTGCAAGCACCTGCTGACAAATCCAGCATTTTTCTTTCCATTGGAGAACCCAAGCATCCTGCACCGGATTTTGTGCTGGAAAGTCTGAAACACAATCTGCAAGGCATTAGCATCTACCCCAAAACCCGAGGACTTGACGAACTGCGAGAAGCCGCTGCGCAGTGGGCCAGCACGCGATTTCAGCTTGCGCCCGGCAGCTTGAGCGCTGAGCGGCATCTACTACCCGTCAACGGCACACGCGAAGCCCTCTTTGCATTTGTACAGGCCATCGTGGACCGACACGCCAAGCCCTTGGTTATCTGCCCCAACCCGTTTTATCAAATCTATGAGGGTGCCGCTTATCTTGCTGGCGCCGAACCCTGGTTTCTATCCTGCACAGAACAAACCGGCTATTTACCCGATTTTAATCAGGTACCTAACAGCGTCTGGCAACGCTGTCAGATTCTGTTTTTGTGCACGCCCAGCAATCCAACCGGTGCCGTCATTGATACCGACAAATTTCGTTCTTTGATAAAACTGGCTGATCAACACGACTTTGTCATCGCCTCTGACGAATGCTATTCAGAGCTGTACTTTGATGAAAGGAAACCGCCCGCTGGGCTGTTGCAGGCGTGCGCCGAACTCGGGCGCAATGACTTCCATCGATGCCTTGTTTTTCATAGCCTATCGAAACGATCAAATCTACCCGGCTTGCGTTCCGGATTTGTTGCCGGAGATGCAGCGCTGATCGAAAAATTTCTGTTGTACCGCACCTACCATGGTTGCGCCATGCCTGAACAAGTTCAACGTGCCAGCATCACCGCCTGGCAAGATGAAACCCATGTCGCTCAAAATCGAGAACTGTATCGGCGCAAGTTTGAAGCAGTGACGGCTATTCTGGCAGACTGCATGGATGTGCGCATGCCCAGTGCTGGCTTTTACCTGTGGCTAAAAACACCGATTGAAGATACCGACTTTACTCAACAGCTGTTTGCTACTGAAAACGTTACCGTACTGCCCGGGCAATTCCTATCCAGAGAGACCGCCGGATTGAATCCGGGTAAAAACTATGCTCGTATCGCCCTGGTCGCCCCCTATGATGACTGCATTGAAGCCGCCCAACGGATCAAACGTTTTGTTAATACTCTGTAAGAGCGCGGAGTCGTCTGTGAAAGAGAGCAAATGAATACGCTAAAACAGTCGCCGTATTACTGATAAACTAGAAATCAGTACAACACCTTTTTAAGGTTACGGAGAATAAATCGATTCTGCAGCCCTGACAGTGAAACAGACAAATACGGTTAAACATATAATTACAGTTAAACATACATAGGCAGTCAAACATGGCAAACACATTATTTAGTTTTGGATTGGGTGTTGGCACCCGAAATGCGGCCGGAGATTGGCTGGAAGTCTACTTTCCTCAACCCCAACTGAACCCTAAGAACTGTCTGTGCGAAACGCTCAGCACAGTCCTTGATTACACTGCGGGCAATTTGGCTATCGACCTGGACCAAGCTCAGCTGTCGGCACTGGAATCGGCTTTGAACGACAAGCAATGCCATCATCAGGCATCGCTTGTCGCTAGCTTTAAAAACAGCAAACAATCCATCGTGGCCGTACTGCTGGCGTCCGACGAAAAACCGTCATCGGTGCCAGAGGCCTATTTGAAGCTGCACTTATTGTCCCACCGCCTGGTAAAACCTCACCAGATCAATCTCAATGGTCTGTTTGGCGCACTACCCAATGTTGCCTGGACAAATCAGGGCGCAGTGGACCTGAACGAACTGCCACAGCGCCAACTTGACGCTCGCCTACAAGGTGAACTGCTGGAAGTGATGTCAGTGGATAAGTTTCCCAAAATGACCAACTATGTGGTTCCAGCCGGTGTGCGCATTGCACATACGGCCAGGGTTCGACTTGGTGCCTATCTTGGCAACGGCACCACCATCATGCACGAAGGTTTTGTCAACTTTAACGCCGGCACTGAAGGACCAGGCATGATCGAAGGGCGCATATCAGCGGGCGTCTTTGTTGGCGCAGGCTCTGACTTAGGGGGCGGCTGTTCCACCATGGGCACCTTGTCCGGCGGCAACAACGTGATTATTTCAATCGGTGATGAATGCTTGATTGGTGCCAATGCCGGTGTCGGCATCCCTTTAGGTGATCGCTGCACGATAGAGGCGGGACTGTATGTTACTGCAGGTTCCGTTGTCACAGTACTTGATGAAAATGGCGAAGCAGTAGACACCGTTAAAGCCCGTGAACTGGCAGGCAAATCGGATTTACTATTCCGACGCAATTCACAAACAGGCGCCCTTGAAGTTCGCACCAACAAGTCCGCCATTGAATTGAACGAAGAATTGCACGCCAATAATTGAAAAAATACGCTGATAAACACAGAGCTTAGGACGATCCATGAATACAGAGTCCGATACACTGCAGCTATGTTGTGAATTGATCCGCAGACCGTCAGTGACACCGCAAGACGCGGGTTGCCAACAGTTGATGATAGACCGACTGACGGCCCTGGGTTTTCAAACGGATTTACTGCCCTTTGGTAATGTGCAAAATTTCTGGAGCGTGCGCGGCAATGGCGGGCCTGTACTGGTTTTTGCTGGCCATACGGATGTTGTACCCAGCGGCCCGGAGCATGAATGGCAATCCCCCCCCTTTGAACCCTGCATTACTGATGATGGTTATCTACGTGCGCGTGGCACTGCCGATATGAAAGGCAGCCTCGCCGCCATGATTACCGCCTGCGAACGTTTTGTTGCAAAGCACCCCTCTCATCCGGGACGCATTGCCTTTTTGATTACCAGTGACGAAGAAGGTGATGCCATTGATGGCACAATCAAGGTGGTGCAGTGGTTACAAGAACAAGGCGAAATCCCAGACTGGTGTCTTGTTGGTGAGCCTTCCAGCACGCATACGGTGGGCGATGTGATAAAAAATGGTCGGCGCGGCTCACTGGGCTGCGAGCTAACCATCTGCGGCATTCAAGGACACGTTGCCTATCCAGACAGGGCCCGCAACCCGATTCATCAGGCACTGCCCGCTTTGGACGAACTCACTGAAACCGAATGGGATCAGGGTAATGATTTTTTCCCCGCCACCTCCTTCCAGATTTCCAATATCAACAGCGGCACAGGTGCAACCAATGTGATACCCGGCGAGGTAGAAGTTATTTTTAATTTTCGCTTTTCTACCGAAGTCACCGGAGAACAACTTCGCCAACGCACTGAAGCTATTCTTAAAAAACACGGACTGGAATACAGCGCCAACTGGTCTTTGAACGGTCAGCCCTTTCTCACGGACAATAGCGCACTGATTGATGCTGCGGTCGCCAGCATCAAAGAGGTAACCGGCATTGAGACCGAACTCTCCACGTCGGGCGGCACCTCTGATGGTCGCTTTATCGCGCCCATGGGAACGCAAGTCATTGAACTAGGCCCCAGTAACCACAGTATTCACAAAGTAGACGAAGCCGTTAAAATCGAAGATCTTGACACGCTATCTCGCATCTATGAGAACATCCTGGTGCGACTGCTTACTTGATCACTGCCATTGGAACACTAGCCCAATGAAGTGGATTTATCGCCTAACTGGACACATTAAAGAGCTGATAGCACAGCCTCGCTTGGCACTGTTGCAATTCAGTTGCGGCTGCATCGTTTTTTTCTGCGGCATGCTGGGTATCTTTGCGATAGAGCACTCAATGACACCCTCACTGCAACAAGAGCTATGCACGCTGGCCAGTATGGCCATCGCTGCCCTTGGTTTCATCGTCGCATTTATCGCATATCTGTGTTTTATTGTCTCAAGATTTAGAACTTAAGAAATGGCATTTACCCTGAACCAGCACCTTTAATATCGACTGGACTATTGACAAGCTTGGCTACCACAAGCAGTATCACGTTATCAAAATAATAATGATTAAATACTGGCCTAGTATCATGAACCTCACTCTTCGCACATCTATCTTATTGATTTTATTAAGCACTTGGCTCTTCAGCGGTTGTAGCCCGCCACCCAATACCTGTGATCAAAGCACTGGCTTGTGCTGGCAGAATCCACAGAAAGATGCCCATGATTATACGGATACCGGCGTAGTGCCCGCCCAAGCCGTTCAATATTGTGACAATCTGACACTCGGTGGTCATGACGACTGGCGACTGCCGACCATCGATGAGCTACGAACCATCGTTGACGGCAACCCCAACACCATGCCCGGCGGTGACTGTCAAATCACGGCAGGGGCCAGCACCTCGGACGGATTTAATCTCGCCTGCTTGGGTGCCGAACACTACCAAGGGCCTGCGCTATTTACCGGTTGTTACTGGAAACACCTATTCGGCGGCACCTGCGATAAACCAGACCCTGCTGTTGTGGGACACCCCCTGGAAACCTGGGCACTCAATCCAGCCAGTGACGACCCTGAACACTGGGTTTCCTATATCACATTTGATAGCGCGGCCATGGGTTTTAACCATGCCTGCAGCCTGGGTGAAGTACGTTGCGTACGCAATAAAAATGGTGCG
This sequence comes from Gammaproteobacteria bacterium, assembly GCA_003353945.1. Lineage (GTDB taxonomy): Bacteria > Pseudomonadota > Gammaproteobacteria > Pseudomonadales > PIVM01 > PIVM01. Next base: position 21,548 of record PIVM01000013.1, on the reverse strand, counting down.
ACACCGCCTAGCTGTGAAGTCAACGGGCAACCCTGCGCGAGTTACTTCCCCTCAAAAGCGCATTGCGACCAGGACTTGATCGCACAGGCTGATCAATTGGAATTAACGATTCATCTACCAGACCAGCTGCCGCACCAACCCTATCAGCTAATGGCCTTTCTTTATGAAGCGGAAGACTTCTCTTTCCCCCCCTTGGGACCACCGGACGGTGGTACTGATTACAACCAGGTTATCCATCCTGTAATTGATTTGAATCAGCCGTTGACTGTGACCATTCCCGCAACCAGCTATTACCGAGAAGAATTGCTAGCAGGTCACTATCAGGTTTTTGTTGAATTACAAATGATAGAAAAATTCCCGCCCATTCCAGAAAACGGTGATTATATCTGGGGCGAAGGTGAGGCATCCATCAGCTTTCCATTAAACGGCAGCTCCCACAGCACAAGTAGCTTGTCGATGGATATCCAACTTGAAGCCGTTGGCTGTCCGGAATCAAGCCCTTATCAATGCGGTGACGGCAGCTGCGCTATGGATGCCAGCCAATGCCCGGCAACCGAATGCGCCACCATTCCCGACGACAGCCAAGTGCTGAGCTGCCGTTATGTCAGCCTGTTCAACGATAATAACTGCGCTGATTTCCCCATTGCTGAAGGTTGGACAGAAAGTTGGGTTGAATCATTCTGCCAATCACAGGACGGCGCCATCGCCGCCAGTGTTATCGTCAGCACAAACAATAGCTGTCTGGTGGAAAAAGGAGGTTATAGTCAAGCTGCACGTTGCACAGCAGCAGAACAGGGCAAAACATGGTTCAGTTATAACGTACCGCCAGCAATCTGCACCGCCGTAGTGGGTGGTACCGGCGACAGCGGCCCCTTCTGCAGTAACTATTGACCTTGTTAAACCAGGAGCCTGTCCCAGACGGCCTTATTCCAGACAGGCTCAGTTAAATCGCTTCAGGCTGTAGATATCATATCGACTGCTTTTGCCTTTTAGACTGTACATAGGTGGCGGCTGATCTGATGTCTTATATCTCAGCGCCGGTGCTGTAGCCGGGCGCTTAACAACGACACGATGCCCAGCCCTTTGAAGCGCCAGGGTCAACAACTCATCGCTATCACAATCGCTGCCTAGCAGCTGATGAAATATCTGCATATCCTTTTTCACCAAGGCTGATTTTTTACGCGAAGGAAACATCGGATCCAGCACAATGACATCAAATCGCCGTGATTCCAACGTTTGCAAGTAAGAAAGGGCATCGACATAGTGCAGGGGCATTCGCCCAACAATATCGCGCAACGGTATGTCCTGGCTGTTGATAGCACGCTTTAATCCATCATCTAAAAGAGCATGCACAATGGGATGGCGTTCCAGCATTGTCACTTTACATCCCAATGCAGCCAATACAAATGCGTCACGTCCCAGACCCGCTGTACAATCAAGCACCTGTGGCTTGACGCCCTTGGACAGCCCCACGGCCTTGGCAATTAACTGGCCCTTCCCTCCACCGTACAATCGTCTATGGTGCTGCGTACCTGCGGTAAAATCCACACGTAATGCACTGAACTGATTGTCTCCCCGCACCAGGCTCAGGCCATGTTCACCCAGCTCCAACATACATTCAGGGGCATGCAATCCAAGCTTAGAGTAACGCTGTTGCAAAATCTGCAACAGCGTTACTGCTGCAGATTCATACTCCACTTGCAAGGCTTTAACGATCAAACCCATATGAGAATTAATTAGTCCGATAACACCAGCCGTTTACGACGGCTTGCAGGACGAATGGTGGTGGAGGATAAACCACTGTCAAGAAAACCACGCTGCCGGTTAAAGCGCGGCTTGGGAAGATAGCTGTCTTGCATGCCGAGAATGATGGGCTTTTGCCCCTGACGATAAATATTGATACGCAGATTATAAGCATGACGAAAACGGCCATGTTTATCAGTAATACGAAAGCGCCGAATGCTTTCACCACCGGATGCCCCTGTTTCGCCGGTTAGATAACTGAGAATGGCTTCCGTTTTCTCGTCAGCAATTTCAACACCTTTTAGGTCATTTATTTTTTTTGCACGTTCAACAAACTGAATAGTATTTGCTTCCACCATATAGGCACTCTCGCGACTCGACGTGGGTGCACGCGTTTTGAAATCACCAATATAAATCTGCCCTGCCTGGGCGCTTTCCAGCATACGTGCTAACTCAATCGTCACATCACCCACAATGTAGCTATACATGGTTGGATTCAAACCCTCAGACTGACTGAATTCATAGTGACTGCCAATATGAAATCCGGTACGAATAGCAGGCACCGTATTGCCTTTGGATTTACGCTTGGCAATCGCATTATCCGCGACAACCAGTTGCATAAAATGAAATAAGGACACATCAGCCATCGCGCCTTTTTCCCGATTCCAGATATAAAAACCATCACCGGTAGTGGTGCGAGCAAAATCAATATTGACATTGGCTTGCAGCATTTTGTTATACGCTGAATTCAAGGAATAGGACAAACTGTTTAGCTGGCTGGTTTGCTCAAAAGGAGTAAAGAGTGAAAAATCAACAATATCGAATAATAAGACAGCCCTGCTGGCCACATAACTGATGCTGTAGCGTTTCACCAGCTCTTCGACAGCCGCCTGTGCTACTTGATCGTGCAATAACGGAACAGGTAAATCGATTACCGTAGGTTCTAATTCAAATCGCCGAGCCGTACTGTAAAAATCTTCTTCGGACATCCGTCGCAAACCAGATATCAGCTGACGGACAAATTTACCATTTAAAGCTTCCAGACGATCCTGCGAATGACAGTCATTCAGGCATTCCGAAAAAGAACCAAGAAAGTAGTGAGGAGCAAGCAGTAAGCAAACACCTTTTTCAGTAGGGCACCAACACAAGATAATATTTTGCCCAAGTCGCCAGTACTGATGAATAGCCTGTTCCAGAAAACGCAGATTTCCCTGCTGAACAACACCCAACGGCTTGGATTTACGATGAGTCAAACGCGGCGGCAACTCATTTTTAGATATCATAGGCTAATCATTCTGTGTGGTAAAAACGCATTGTGTAACGTTGGCAATACAGCAGACGATGACAACCAAGAACAATATAGGCCGACTAAAACCACTATTGGATACCTTCCATGTCCTGTTCCAAACACCCCTTCGGGCAGTTTACCGCTCAACGCATCTTGCGTTTTCAACCCTTTAAAATACAAAAACCAATACTAAAACTGCCACCCAGCCTTCCCTTGCCATGGGCCGCAATTATACTCAGCGAGAATGGGACTTCCAGCACATTTTGAAAATATATGAAAAGGGAGGCTTGACAATGCAGAAATCGGTGGATTTATCTCCAGCAAATCAGACTATACTAATATATGTGTTTTATTGCGGTGGTTGCATCACATGAATAAGTCTTGCTATATGCTAATTTGCTTGTTCGCTTTAAGCGCTTGTGGACCTTACCGCTTATCCTTAAACGACACTGTGCTGTACACACCACCTATTTTGTTCAGCGATTTTCAAGTGGCGGACCCCGCTTTACAACGCTGCCTCATGCAAACCATCAGGGATAAAAAAATCACCGCTGCCCAACAGCTGACAAAGATCAACTGCACTCATGCAGGCATTATCAACTTGCAAGGCATCGAACTGTTCGACGCACTGGAAACGATTGACATCAGCCATAACAGCATTGAAAATCTGCTCCCTCTGACAAAATCATCAGCAGTAACACGGCTTTATGCCAATCACAATAAGATTCGCCAGATAGCACCGCTGATCAACATGAAATCACTAAAAGTACTGCACGTACTCGATAATCCAGCCATTGATTGCACGCAAATCCATCAATTCAACAAGCAGTGGACCGGGATGCTGGAAGCACCAAAGCGATGCTCTGAGCAAAAATAAACCTAAGGCTGAATCATGTCAGAGCTGAAGAATACTCAGATAAATACCAAGCCCATCGAGCCATCATTTTGTAGATGCACAACACGCATTTTTACAGGCTCATTATTAATGGCTCCCGTATGTCGCTTGATAATAACATCAACTTCTGTCCCTAACGGTGGAGCGATTTGATTCCCCATATCAACACTCACACCACCTTCGGATAAATCCCGCGCTCGCACCGTCATCGCGCCAATACTGGGATGGCTCATTTCAACAATAGCATCAGATGCAGTACGAAGGTAATGCCGCCTGTTATTCACTGTCATTCTATAATCCTCTGACATCCATTCCTAATTCAATAGCATTTCAGTATAGACCAAGCTTTGCACTTTGCTCATTCTTGCCTGATCAAAATACACCCAACCCCGGAGATTTGTCACTCTCCGATGAATTAACTGCCGCCAAAAGACGACTACCAAGCTTGCTCTACACGACAACGACATGACTTAGCATAGCTTCTATTCCTCGTTAAAGGTAAAATCCAACATCTCAGCATTCTTATTTTAGATCGACTAATTCAAAGCGTACAAACTAGCAGAATGAACCAATTATTCATTATACGAAACCAGGGCAATTTTTATCTCACCCGTCAGGAAGAATGGCACAACGGCAATGAACCTGCGGCATTATTCAAGACACCCCATTACGATATTGCGCTTAACACGCTGATTGAGATGAACACAAAACACTTCGCGTTACGAGCCGAGGTGATGGCGGTTGAAGCCAATGCCAGAGGTGTACCCATTGTCGAAGTGCTGGCACAAGCACAGATGGAATTGGCAGAGCCCGATGAAGATCAGAGGACAGCTGAAGAATCAGAAGTCGAAGATAGCTTATAGACGGAAGAGGCCGGCTCAGAACCTCAATAAATTACCGGCCCCAGGAGCCTGTCCGAGAATTTTTTGCGTTCGGGATCAATACTACCCAAACTCCATACCCAAGCGTCGACCGACTAACTCACAGGACTCAGCCACGTCACCGAGAATGACTTCGCCTTGCCAAAATACAATTCTTCAAGCTTATGCATAATGTCTTCAACAAACTATTTCAAATCAATCCAATCAAAGCCGCTACTCTGTTTTGCATACAGCAACAATTCAAGCATCCCATCCCACTGACCAAAAAGCGACTTAACGTGTTCAATACTGTTATTCGTTTCACTGATATGCGCCACAATCAACTGCCGCAAATCGGGTAACTTCGCCGATTCTAGCAAATTCGCTGCCTGCTCATTACTCAAATGCCCCCAGTTACCTGCCACCCGTCTTTTTACACTAGCAGGGTAGGGTCCATTTGCCAGCATTGCTGGATCATAATTACTCTCCAGCATCAAGGCGTCACAACCGGCATATTCTCCAACAACATGCGCCGATACGCACCCCAAATCCGTTAGCATGCCCAGTTGAACACCTGTCGCCGAAAACACAAACTGGCAGGGCTCCCTGGCATCATGGGGAACGGTGACCGGCAGAATTTCAAAATCGCTCAGCTGAAACGATCGCGAACCCTCAATCAATTCCACCGTTTCCAGTTCCTGCAAGGAGGAATGCCGCATTGTACCTTGGGTCATATACACCGGGATCTGCCATTTATTGAGCATAGTGCGGACTCCCCGAATATGATCCCCATGCTCATGCGTCAACAAAACCGCAGAAATATCACTCAATTGTTTGTCTAACCGCGCCAGACGACGCCGCGTTTCCTTAAGGCTAAAACCACAGTCTATCATCAGGCAACAATCATTCGACTCAACCAGGGTGGCATTGCCTTTACTACCACTACCTAATGAAGCATACCGCACTAAGTCAGATACCCCTTGATCAGATTCATGATTCTTTCCGCTTCCTGTGGAGTAAACTCAAATGTATCCCCCTCCCCTTCTCCTTCGAGCTGGTCAATATGTAATTCAACTTTGTCTGATTTTTGATTTACACGAATACGGTACTGCTCTCCGGCATATTCAAGCTCTGCATATTCCGGCGCATCAAAACCAAATAGTCGCCCCCAAAAACCTGGCATATCCTCATCGCGCGGACTTGGCCAATAACTAACCATGTAACGCTCAGCCTGTCGATCCTGCTCATCAATTCTAAACTCTGCCTTTTCCAAAGCTTTGGCCACGGATGCCCAAGCTCTTTCGTGGGATAACTTCAGCACGAGATACGGCATACCAAGCTCATCTTTCACTACGGTCATTTTACTGGCGGTACTAATACCTTGTGCCAATAAGGAGACTGAAGCGGCCCCTACGCTAGTGGCGAGATAATTGGCCAGCTTGTTCACCATCCATGTCTCGCGCTGCAAGTTCACTGAGCGCGAAGGCCAGTTATGCTTGTCATGCTGCACAGCCTTGAGAGAATCATCAATTTCAAGAATATGAATTTCTGTCGTATTGCGCTGAACACCTTGCCCAACAATAAATCGGTATTTTTCCTTCTGCAGTTCGTTACCCACACCAACCGCAGGCTCAATCCAGGCCGTTTCCATGATCCCCTGGTTCCCCTGGTCCCGCGCAATAAACAATTTATTGGCAAACAAAAAATGACGCAGCTGGGGCCACAGTTGCGCAGGTGGCACATTCACCAATATCCATTGCTGATCACTTAATTTCTGGATTCGAACAGACTCCTCCAGATCGGCAGCAGATAATAAGGCTGGCTTGGGCACATCAAAACTACCCGCTGAAGAAACCGCTAATTCAGGCGCAGGGATAACATACTGCTCATCGATAGTTGTACTATCCAGGCTTTCAGGCACATCGATAGGCGGCATGACCTTTGCCTTAAGGTAGTCGTCCCCGCGATCACGAAAAACACCGTCATCACCAAACAAAAAACCGCAACCCGACAACAACAGCAGCGGCAACAGGCACACGCAAAGCCTTACAACAATAAATTTAATCAAGTGGATTCTCACTCTCATTAGCAGATCAGCGTTACCCTTATGTTTTACAACACCCACATATTACAGCACACCCGCATGGCGCATAGCTTCTCGCAGAGGCTCTCTGTATTGCTCACTTAAAGGGGTCAGTGGCAAGCGAATACCCTGATCAATCTGACCAAGCTCCTTTAGCGCCCATTTCACAGGAATAGGATTCGCCTCCAGAAACAATCGACCATGTAAACCGAGCAAAGGTTCATTTAACTGACGGGCTTTGGCCATATCGCCCGCCAGAGCAGCATCACAGATTGCCGCCATCGGCTCCGGCGCCACATTGGCCGTCACAGATATGTTGCCCTTGGCACCCAGTGCCATCAAATCAAGAAAGGTAGCGTCATCTCCGGATAGCAAAATGAACTCATCGCAACACAATTCCAGTATTTCTCGGCCTCGCTGCATATCACCAGTAGCTTCCTTGATACCGATAATATTGGGGATTTCCGCCAGTCTCGCGACAGTCTGCGGCAACATATCACAGGCAGTGCGCCCTGGCACGTTGTACAGCAATTGGGGAATCACCACCGCCTCAGCAACCGCCTTATGGTGCAGGTAAAGACCTTCCTGTGTAGGCTTATTATAATAGGGAGTCACCAGCAAACAGGCATCAGCACCTGCATTCTTGGCCGCTTCAGTCAGCTCTATCGCCTCGCTGGTGGAGTTAGCCCCGGTACCTGCAACAACCGATACCCTGCCTTTGACTCGATCAACGACTCGCTTGATGACCTTACAATGCTCACCAACATTCAGCGTTGCCGACTCCCCGGTCGTACCAACAGCAACAATGCCCTTGGTGCCCAATTCAATATGCTTGTCCACCTGCTGGTCCAGGCGCTCCCAATCGATTGCCCCATCAACATACATTGGCGTGACCAAAGCAACCAAGCTACCGGCAATCATGGCGGATCTCCTAAAGAAAAAAAGCGTAATGGTACTGCTGCACCCCTCATTTCACAAGCTAACAAGCGATGCGCGGGTAAGATTATCCTCTGCTGACTTGCCACATACCATGCTTAAGTGATATTAAATGGCGTTTACTAACCCAATAAGGAAAGTATTCGGTGACAAAACACCCCTGGTCGCAGCTCTTTCAACAGACCACCTGGACCATTCCATTACTGATTAGCTTTCTCGCCTGGCCAACCCTTGCTCAGTTTGATACAAACTCCGTCACCCCTCTTAAAGAAAGCGATCGACGGTTTATGAACCAGCAACGCAGCCGCGTTGATACACTGGCCCGCAGACACTTAGGCATGTGGATTCGTGGGCAAACAAATAACGACCTGATTATTCTGCAAAAACTGCTTGACCAACATTTAGCAAAATCCAGCGACAAAAAGCTTCTACAGGCTATGGGCGTCGTGCTAGGTGACCTTTATGTCAGGGAGCTGGGCGTACACTGGGTTATCTACCGAGACAAACACGGCCGAAGCAGAGCACTTCAATGGAAGAGCAACGAAAAGTTACTTTTCCCAGTCACCATGATTTCACGACGGGTTGAAGCCGGCATTCAGGTAGATGTGAAATCCATTCACCAAAAAGGTCTAAATATTTTAAGACCGCTCGTTAAACAAGCCCGCGACTGATTCAAAACCCTCTATACATCACAGTGAATAGTATTTGTGTTCAGATGAGGAAACACCATAAAATCGCATGGGTACGTTCCAGACACTTCACAGAGGGCCACTTCACCCATGAAAACAGTCCATACACTTATTGTTTTGTGCACCATTCTTGCCAGCGGATGCGGCGGCAGCTCTAGTTCAGGCAGTGATGAGGCAAACTCGACAAACAACTCAAATATGGCATTTGATGTTATCTCGACCAACGATACCGTCACTGGCGGCACCGGACACTACAGCATCACTTATCAAGCCAGGGACAGGGCAGAACTATCACCCATTAGCGAACTCGAACAGCCAAACGTATCCTACACCTTATATGAAAATGACTTCGAGCTGGCCGAATCCAAAATACAGATCGAAAAGAACCCAAAAACTGTCATCAATCATATCATGCTGGTTCTTGATTTCTCCGGCTCTGTTGTCGGCGACTGCGAAGGCATTGATCGGTATTTCGATACCAGCTCTGGGCAATTTACCGTAACCAACCCCTACGCAGATGACAACAGCAATCTGTGTAACCAGCTAGTCAGTTCTGCCACGCGCTTTATTGACACGGTTGTCACAGACAACCAGAAACTGGCCATTTTCTATTTTAACAGCCGTTCAAGCATTTTCCCTCTAGTAGAACAGCCAACCAGCGACAAAAAACAACTCACCGAAGGTATGCAGGTGTTATTTTCCAAACAATTCAGAGAACTCAACCTAAGCGGATATGAGTCAACCAACCTATACGGCGCCATCGTAGAATCAACAAAAATTGCATGCCAATGGGTCGATCAGTGTCACTATGACGGCCTGACTACAAACAGCCCTGAAAATAAGGAGCTGTCAAGAATTGCATCCGTCGTTGTTTTCACCGATGGCCGCGAACTGGCAGCACGCGTTAGCGAAGAGGAAATGATGGAAATGGTGAATATGCACAGTGACAATTACTATTACACCATTGGCCTGGGCAATGTCGATGACACTATTATGAAAAGTATTGGAAAGGACGGTTTCTTCAAAGTTGAGGATGTTGCCAATCTCAATGAAGGCTTCAATGATCTCGGCATAGGACTTGAAGACTGGGCAAACAGTTTTTACAAGCTGCATTTCTGCCCAACGCAACAAACCGGCGACTCAGAAATAGTACTAAAAGTGAGGGATAATGAGCGAAAGCTCTTCGGCGAGCTTGCCGTCACTATTACACTGCCGACAAATGTTGATCTTCGATGTGATTTGTAAGACTTTTATGGTTTTTTATGCATCGCGTTGGCTCGCGATAAAACCATATCCCTCAAAAGCATATCCTTCAAAAGTATACCCTTCAAAACCATGGCTTAAGAGTTCCTGATATTTCAGTAACCGGGTTCATTACTAAAAATTATTGGCTTTCGAATGCCGATTTGTAGAAAATCAACCCAGCCCAAAAGAGGGGGACATTATGCTTAGACATAGATTAAATCAGCAGCAAATTTCACTACTAATATCAGCTATAACCAGTGAATATGAGGACAGCGTTTTTCATAATGACGATCAGCTTAAACTCACACTGGATCATTTGATTGATCTGTGCCTGCACGCCCCCGGCACTCAAACCATGGAGTTACTTGACATTATCATTAATGGCGTTGAGCAAGCGCTGATAGAAAGTGAACTAACACCCCTCAGTGAGACCATACAGCAAACATCACTTCACGGATGATGGGCAGAGATATTTTCTAGACTGGCCTTCCATTTTCTCCACAAGATTCACCAGAGCTACGCGTTGTTCATTTTCAATTTTTCAAGCGCATTGCTTCGAACAATAACTGATGACAGCAACGGCAGGCACAGCCGGTCAACTCAATTGGCGCTGTATCAAAAACATAGCCCTGGAAAGATAGAGCAATAACTTAACTTAGAATTTCGGAAAAGATCCAGTGTAAAGCGAAATAGTCAAAAGGCAGGACAATGGGTACAATGCGTATCTCAGACCACTGTCTTGAAAAAATGTGAGCTGGCAATTCCATAAATTTCATGATAAAAGCCACGACTGCCTCTTGCTTTGCTGAAAAACTGGAGACAATATAAACCTCCCAAAAACTTGCAGGCATTTCTTTTATTCATCCATTCTTAATTGGCAAAATCCGAAGCAATATCTACTATGACTCAACTACAAACAACGCACTGGGAATTGAAGAGAGTTATTCCGCAAGTCGTCTCAATGCTCGCTTTAATGGCCATCTTTAACTTTCTTTTACCTGCGGAAAACAAAGGGAGCTCTGTTTATTATGCCGTTATGTGTTATTTGCTATATTCGGTTATCTCAAGGCATTTAATACTAACTTTTCATCGCAAAGGAACAAAAGCCCTACACCGGGAAAAGCATGAAGAAGCATTGGCATTATTTACAAAAAGCAAACAATTTTTTGAGCGATATTCATGGCTAGATAAATATCGCTACTTCACGATGATGTCACCGTCTTCCTTTTCATACAAAGAAATCGCCATGATGAATATCGCTTTTACCTATTCACAACAAGAAAAATTCGACCTGACAAAAAAGGCATACGTAGAATTACTGGAAGAATATCCCAACAATATCGTCGCAACAAATGCAATGAAACTAATTGAAGACGCGAAAAAAAACAGTCCTGGCATAAGGGGCGTGGAAATACACAACTGAGCCCGCTCCAGAACATAGGGGGAAAGGAATGCCATTCGATGACTAAAGAGGCTATCGACCAACTTTGTAATACCTGTTACAAACTTTTGGATCCTATTGGAGAAGACTTTTCTGCAATCTGTTACAGATTCCCTGTAGCAAAAGAGAAAATTGATTCCAATCCTAACAATGTCAGCAATATTTCAATTGTTGAAGTAAAAAGAAACAGCGACGGAGGTCTTCGCCTCCACCTTGACTACACAGCTGATGTGTTTGGGTGTGATGCCATGGCAACCGAATGGATACGAATCAGTAATTCTATTGAAAACAGACCCAATAGAAGCCAGCCTGCCACTGCAGAAGATATAGTAAAAGTCAGTAGCTATATTGAAAATTTGTTAGCTAACCAGGATTCCAAGAGCCTGGAAATCAAGTCCTTTGCCGGACGAAACAGCTTGTTTGAATATTTTGGCGTGGACATTCAGAATGCTGAAAAACCATTTTGCGGAACTCGCGGTTAAGAAAGCAGAAAACATGAGATGGATCAATCAGCAAGATTGGTGTAATGTTTTGCACTCACTAACGGGTTTTTCAATTTATGCGCTCTTTGGTTCCATGCCGCTATTTATTTTTCCTGTGTGTTCTTTGTCTTCTGTCGAGTTGCTCCTCGACACAGCTGACTGACAGTTCAAAACGCTTTCTGGCATTAATCACCGGCGTCAACGATATTGACCGATTTATCATATCGAGCAAATGGGATAAACCCCTGCCCAACCCAGCCCCTAAATCCAATGCCAAAGACAGATTTACGAAAAGGCTAATGGCCGGTCTTGCCCCTGCAAGCAAACAATTACAGCGTTGGCGCGACCAGTCTTTTAAGCAATCAGTAGTTCCCATTGTCGTGGATCCCAGACAAATTCACGATCCGAGACTTGCCGGATGGTATGAAATTCGCACACAACGCTTAATTGTCGTGATGGGACGAGACCAATTTTTCTCCCAAAGCACCCTATTGCATGAATTGCATCATGCACTGCAAGACCAGAACTGGAATCTAAACCGGATTAGGCAGCGAGTAACAACCAGCGATCAGGCCTGGGGATTAAAGGCATTAATCGAAGGGGAGGCCATGCTCGCGGTTGCTGAAATAATGAATTACGATTTTGAAAAGCATATGGTCTTACCCCGGACAGGCCCAATCAGCCGACAGCGGTTTGAAAAAATCTATCAATACGGCGTTGGCCTGCGTTTTGTGCGCACTATGCGTAAATACGGTGGCTGGGAAGCCGTAAATGCTGCATGGAGACATTCACCACTGTCCAGCACAATAATGTACCACCCTACTCGCTACGGCAGTAAATCCATCAAACTACCAAAGCCTCCTTCCGTAAACGGAAGGGTTGTAGAAAGAGATCAGCTGGGAGAATTTGAATTACGCTGGCTGATTGTGCAGGATGAATCTGCTCGCGCACACGTTGAACAAATCGCAGCATCATTTTTAGGCGACCATTGGCGTTTAGTACGCAGTGACAATAGCGGTGACAATAAAAACAGCGAATTTGAATACTGGACTCTTTATTTTTCAAATTCCCAGGCAAAAAAACAGCTTGTCTCTATTTGCGATGCCCACTGCTCGGCTCTGGGCTGGTCTAGCTACGATGAAATAAACGAAACAAGCCTCCAACTACGTCGTTCAAAACTCTAAACCACATTTCTCAAAACAAAATCGAGTTAAAAAGTGAAGACTCGCATTTGCCTATTTTGAGATTAATACTCTAAACTCCGCAGTAGGGTTCACATCCCATCACATAAATATAAATTGATGGGGAGCCAATGCATCACTCACTTTACCGAACAGCGTCCAAGATGTGGCCTCCAGGGCCCTACTAGACATTTACAACCCAAACAAAGCGAGAATCCGTTATTATCAGGATTACAGCCTCACGGAGGATATCGCATGACTTGCAATTTCAAGCTGGCAATGACCATGGCGTTAATTGCTTTTCAGCTCAGCGCCTGCAGCTCTGGTGGCGGCAGCGAGAGCGCCGGTTTGCCTCAAGAGATGTCTTCACAAACTATCAGTAGTGGCACTATCACTGATTTTGGCAGCATCTTTGTCAACGGCATTGAGTTTGAGTTAAATGATGCTGAAATAACCATTAACGACAACAATGGCACTGAAAATCAACTACAACTGGGCATGCAGGTCATTGTCGAAGCTGAAGTTAACGATGACAGAACGACAGGAAATGCCAGTTCAGTTCGTTATGACCTGGATATCGAAGGGCCTATAAGCGCCATTACCAGTAATGATGGCGATAAAGCCCTTGTTGTTATACTCGGCGCCAACGTGTCTATCGATGATCGGACTGTGCTGGATAATTTTAGCTTAGACACCATAGCCGTCGATCAAGTCGTTGAAGTCAGCGGGTTCCGAAAACGTGATAACAGCATACAAGCAACCCGTATCGAAAAAAAATCCGATGTCTATGCTAGCGGCAGCAAACTGGAAATTGAAGGCCATATTCTTTCACTGAACAGAGAACAGAAACAGTTTGTGATCGGTGAAGCTACGATCGACTACAGTGATGCTGATTTCACCAATCTCACCGCTGATTCAATTATCCTCACCATGTTTGTTGAAGTCAAAGGATCGGAATTTGGCGACAATAATGAATTATTTGCTAAAAGCATAGAGCGCGAAGATGATGCCCCTCCTCTGGACGACCACTCAAGCCTGGAGGTCGAAGGGGTTATCACCCATTTCACCAGTCTCAACAACTTCACGGTAGCCAGCGTGCTCGTTAACGGAAAACACGCCTCTATCGTGAATGGTTCCAGCGCAGATCTGGCAATAGACGTCAAAGTGGAGGTCGAAGGGATCATCGAATCGGAAGAACTACAGGCGATCAGGATCAGCATTAAATAAACAAAAAGTTTGTTTCTCATTCTACTCGATTCGAAATACTCTCCCCAAATGAGAGTAAGGACCTTGGAAATCCAGCCATGTTTCGACGAGTGAGATTGGCATGTAATTTTCCCAGAAAACTGACCCCAGTCTTTATTTCGCACCATACATCGCCCGGTTTTTAAAAACCGGCTAACTGTTTGATTTACACCAAGCTGCTAGACCGTATAGATCCGCTATGATTAAAGTTGCCGCTAGGGCAGTTGAATGCCATATCTAAGTTAGTGGAGTTATTTAGTGGATCTAATTGAATCACGCAGTTTACAAGCCAAGTGCATCGTTAATCTCATGACTTTAGTGGCCAAAGATCGAGTATCTGATCTGAAAAGTGACGACCTGACGCAAAAGGCATACGAAACGGGTTGTCTGGTAGGCATGCTCGAAGGGGAGATATTTGAACAAAGAATCAACCATTACAATGTGCTAGAAGACCTACCGTTTGAGGGGGAAATTCAACGTCAATTCATTAGCGGTGTAACAGTGATAATTCAGCAGTTACTAATTGATAAAAACAGGCAGCAACTTGATGAAGACCAAAAACGCCTGATGGCTATCCGCGATGAAATACAAAAAAGCACAGACAGCACCATGCACTTACTCGGCAATGTACAAAATCTTGAAAAAGCCCTAATTAACAGTCGCATGTTCGAACAGGACGATTTAATGCTAAATGACTTCCATAATCGAGTGGAAACCATGCGTGTAATGGGCCATATTAAAGATCAGGAACAGAAAGTGCTTGATGTATTAATAGAACAAAATACGCAGCTAATTCAACATACAGATGAGTCCGTGCAAGCCCTGCCGCCGACGAGTAAAACACTGAATAAACTCGTCCATAAAAAAGCACAACAGCTGGCGTTGGAAGATAGCTCAAATGAAGAAACACACTCCACCATCCACTGACATGACGATAAGGGAAGTACCTGGCTAGATCCCGGTATTCACCATGCATATGGATTATATTTCTACCAATATAAAACCTCTGTTTGCAGGAATCATGACTGCCGTGGTAATTATGCTAATTGCCTGGCAAATCGACAATACAGAAATAAAACAATTTCGTGAAGAGCATCGTGCTCAAGTTGTTGAGGACCTTTCTACCCTTCGAGCCAGACTGGAAGCGGCTTTAAACAGCCGCCTGCACCTAATTCACGGCTTAAGCGCTTTCGCAAAGACTCAGCCTGATTTCAACGAACGGCAATTTTACCATTTTTCAAAGGAATTACAGGGTGAACAGAAGGGTATTCGTAGTCTACAACTCGCACCCCATGCTGTTATCCGTTATGTCTACCCTAGTCAAGAAAATCAAGCTGCTATGGGGCACGATTTACTCTCCGATCCAGCACATCACGCAGTAGTAAAGAAAGTGATTGAAGAACGAAAATATATTATTGCCGGACCCATGTCACTGGATCAAGGCGACATCTCACTGATAGGGCGTCGCACCGTGTTTTTCCCATCAGAAACAGGCGAACGATTTTGGGGTTTAGCCATCATTATTCTGGATTTAGAACCGTTATTGCGCGAAGCCGGCTTTTTTGAATTTAGTGAAAACGTGCAGCTCAGCCTGCGCGGCAAGGATAGCCTGGGAGCCAAAGGAGACGTGTTTTACGGCAATCCCGATTTATTTACAAATAAACTTCTCATCACTCAAAATATATCACTACCTAACGGCTCCTGGCAACTGGCTGCCCTCCCCGGCTCAGCTTCGCACAATTGGGCGGGGCGCACTTGGTTATGGAGCAGTGGCATTTTTTTAGCGCTAGCATTTGGCGGACTGAGTTTCTTTGTCATTCAACAACCCATTCATTTACGCCGAACAATCGATCAGGCAACCGCATTACTCAGAATACAAACTAAAGCCATGGAGGCTACTGCAACAAGCATTATGTTGACCGACAAATATGGCATTATTCATTGGGTCAACCCTGCCTTTTCAAAAATGACAGGCTATTCAGCTTCAGAAGCCGTTGGTCAAAATCCCAAAATTCTTAAATCCGGCAGACAAAGCAAAGATTACTATCGACAACTGCAAGCAACTATTCGTTCTGGTCTATCTTGGCATGGTGAATTAATCAATAAACGAAAAGACAACTCCCTATATTACGAGCAAGCCAGTATTACACCTATTTTTGATGAGGATGGAAATATCAGTAGTTTTGTATCCATAAAAGAGGATATCACGGAGCAAAAACAAGCCAATGAGGCTCTCAGTTTTCACCGAATGCAGCTAAAAACAATTCTGGATAATGTGGTGGAAGGCATTGTCAGCGTCAACCAACAATTCAATATCACTTCTGCCAACCCTGCCATTGAGAAAATGTTTGGTTTTTCCAGCGAAGAACTCATTGGCGAAAACATCAACATTCTCGTTCCTCTGCCTCATAAAAACGTACATAACCGCTACATTGAAAACTATCTTGCCAACCAAGAAAACCATGAAATCAGCCCAATCAATACTGTTGTTTTCGATAAAGAACTCAGGGCCAAGCGGAAAGACGGGTCACAACTCTCACTGGAAGTAACTGTCAATCATGTTCAGTTCGAAGAAACGACATTAACCGTGCCACAACTGGATGATTCAAAATTTCTTGAGACACAGTTTATTGTCACCCTACGCGATATCAGCGAACGGAAAAAAGCCGAAAAAACCTTGGCAGAAACGCGAGAAAAATTTTTCCTGCAGGAAAAGATGGCCTCAATTGGTACTTTGGCCGCAGGCATCATCCATGAAGTAGGCAATCCCATTTCAGCCATTTCGGGTTTGGTGAATGAGATAATGATGCTGAATGAATCGCTGAATGATGAGTCACGCGGCAATATTGAATTAATTCAACAACAAATTGCTCGACTATCCTCTATAACCCAGGAAGTGGCAGAGTTTTCAGCTCCTCAAACAGACGAAATACAATTATTTAGCTTAAATAGTCTGGTGCAAAGCGCTTGTCGTTTAGTACGCTTTGACAAGCGAATGCGACAAGTGGATTGTCAGCTTGATTTAGACCCAAACCTGCCTGCTGTAAATGGCTCAACAACGCAAATTCAGCAAGTTTTGATTAACGTATTAATTAATGCTGCGGATGCCGTAGAAAATCGCAAACATCCTAGCATCACCATTCAGACGATCGTAGAAGATCCTTGGGTAAAAATGACGGTGGCTGATAACGGTATCGGCATGGATAAACAAACGCTCGCCTGTGTGTTTGATGCGTTTTTCACCACGAAAGCAGTTGGTAAAGGCACCGGGTTGGGCTTGTCTTTGTGCTACTCGATCGTTGAAGAACATGGAGGACATGTCAACATCGACTCAACCCTTGATAAGGGGACAAGTGTCACTATTTATTTACCCACAACCGAACATGTCTAACTAAGCCTTCATCAAAACAAGAAGGCTATTCGATCAACGCGTTGCAATTAAATCCGCGATTCGATCAATCTCTGCAAAATCTGCCGTTGCTGGCACTAAAAACAGCTCATCACAACCAATCTCTTCCATATCATCAATTGCAGCCTTGATTGCATCGGGATTATGCCGTGTCATGCTATCACCAATCGCCCTTGCTTCTTCATCACCAAAGGTCTGCATATACTGATGTACATAATCCTTTAACTCGGCTTTAGCATTTGGCGCAAGAGAATACCAGAAACCGCCAATAAAATAGGGCTTATCCTGGCGACCTGCCTGCTGCCATTCATTTGATGCGGTATCTTTGAAATACTGAATAATCGCTTTCTCACCATTCATGGCAAAACCATAAAGACCGTCTGCCCATTTTGCTGCTCTGGCAATGCTCTTCGGCCCCATGCTACCGGCGAGAATCGGCGGACCTCCATCTTGAAAAGGTGTTGGACCAACCGGATCACAACCTTCAAACGGCGGCTCTCCTGCCCAGATACGTTTCATTTCAAGAACTTGATCATCCATGCGCTGGTGCCGTTTTTTGAATGAGGCTCCCACCGCTCGATAATCATTAACGCGACCACCCACCCCTACTGTCACCGTCACTCTGCCAGCAGACAATTGATCCAATGTAGCAATTTCCTTGGCAGCCCAAACCGCTGAGTGCATGGGTAGCACATAAAGGGTAGTGACTATCCGCACGTTTTCAGTCACAGCCGCCGCTGCCGACAGCAATACTCGCATTTCGTAGGTATAACCCGTGATTCGCTCACCGCACGACAGACTGGAAAATGGCCCCTGGTCTACTCGCCTGAACCATTCGAGAATGGTGTCACGATCATAGTCCTTTTTCATATAGGGCAGACATAAACCGATTTTCATAGCATCGTCTCTTAATTATTGTTTTCCCAGATATGTTTTCCCACATATTGCGGAATACCGGTTCGCTATGATGCAACGGTTGATGGAGGAATATCACCCACCAAATGGATGATATTAGCGCTGATTTCTATTGTTCAGCACTATTTTCCGGCATATGCCAACCCAGTTCCTCCAACTCCTCCTCAAGCAGAATACGCACTTCGTGCGCATGATGGAGTTGCATCGCCTGTTCCAACAATACCTGCAATTGAGAACGGTCAACAGCCCTAATCAACCATTTAATACGAGGAATATTGTGAGCATTCAGACTGAGTCGATTATAACCAAGTGCAATCAGGATCAGCACAGCCACAGGGTCTGAGGCCATTTCCCCACAGATTGAAACAGGCAACTTAGCTTTTACACATTGCTCAATAATTTGCCTCAAAACCAACAACATAGCTGGATGCAGATTATCAAACATCGTCGATACTTTTGGATTATTACGATCAACAGCGAGCAAATACTGCGTTAGATCATTGGTACCTACTGATACATAATCGACTAAATCTGCCATACGTGGTATCAGAAATACCATCGAGGGCACCTCCAGCATAATACCCAGCAATGGCACTTTTACTTCAAGACCTTCCGCCCGCAGTTGCTCCACAACCTGCTCAAGCAAGCGCCGAACGGTTTGAATCTCTTCATAACCACTGACCATAGGCACGAGAATGCGCAGATTTTCCAATCCTATTGCCGCTCGTAGCATGGCCCGCATCTGAATGACCAGAATACTGGTATTATCCAGATCAAAGCGAATCCCTCGCCAGCCCAGACCGGGGTTTTCTTCACGAATGGAAAAATACGGCAACGGTTTATCGCCACCGATATCCAGTAACCGCATGCAAACCGGCTTGCCGCGATATGCCGCCAGCACCTCACGATAGACCAGAACCTGCTCTTCCTCTGTAGGAAAATTATCCCTTACCATAAAAGGAATTTCCGATCGGTAAAGACCGATGCCTTCAGCACCGTTACGCAACCCCGGCGTCACGTCGGCCAGCAAGCCTGTGTTGGCCAACAACTTAATCTGAAAACCATCCTGGGTAACAGCCGGCTTTTCCTTTAAAACCTCCAGACTGCGGTCTAGCAACTCCAACTGATCTAACAGGTCGTTATAGGCTTTTATCATCGCATCGGCAGGCTGTGTAATACATACACCCCGATTGCCATCGACTATCACCTGCTCACCCGTGTATTTTGCCGGTTCCAGCGTGGTCAGTCCCATAACTGCGGGAATGCCCAAGGCACTGGCAACAATCGCCGTATGTGACAATGCAGAACCGGAAGTGCACAGCAAGCCCTTGATACGCTCATTGGGAAACTGTGATACATCAGCAATACTGATCATCTTTCCCGCCAACACCAATTCGCTACCCAGTCGATCGATGTCAATTTTGCCACCACCGCACAAGAAATGCAGAATCCGGTCACCCAGATGCTCCACATCCTCACCGCGCGCTTGCATATAGGGATCGGCAGCCTTACGAAAACGGGCTGACAGTTGCTCGGATATTTGTTTAACCGCCTTATGCGGTGCCAGCCCCCCATCAATCAGCACCCGAATTGCACCAATGAATTCAGGACTGTCCAGCATCATGCGATAAACAGAAAAGAGACTCGCTATGTCTGTAGAAACATGTTCATCAAACTGTTCACCACTGGTTTCGAGCTCCCGTTGCAGGGCATCAATCGCTTTTTCAAATTTTGCTCGCCGTTCCCGCGGATCGATATCCCCATCTTCCTCATCGTTAAACACCGGCTCGGTTAAACCGATCACCACCAACTCACCGACACCAACGCCACTGCTGCCTTTAATGCCAGTATGACGCTGGTAGTTTTCATGTGCGGGATTGGGAAAGCTAAGGTCCGACTGCTGAATCACTGAAAGTGTTGCAGCCAGGTGAGCGGCAATAGTTACCAGCAATGCTTCTTCTTCGGCGCTGAATTTTTCATCACCTCCACCCTGTACAACCAAGACACCCACTAGCTCCCGCAAATGAATCAACGGCACTCCCATAAAACGCTTATAGGGTTGCTCGCCTGATTCTGGAAAAAGCGTATATTTTTTATGCCCAGTGGCATCTGCAAGGTTCAAAACATGCAGGGTCGAAGCGATCCGCCCCACTAAACCTTCACCAATCGCTAATTTGATTTTACCAACTGATTCCTGGCGCAGCCCCTGAGTTGCCGCCAGAACCAGACCATCCTGGGCCTCCGATAGCAAATAGAGATTGGCAACCGGTACCTCCATAATTTCCTGCACCCGCTGGACAATAAGATGCACCACATTAGCCGCATCGCCCATCTGGCTGATTTCCTGTATCAAAGAGGAAAGTTGGGTGAGTTGCACCGTCATACGGAAATCTCTTTTTATCGGCCGTTAACTGTCTTTTTACATCAACTATCAATACATCTAACTTATTGCAATGAAGCCTAAAGGCGGTCCAGACTTAAATGAATCTGTTCCATTGAGCATTTTGCTATTAGTGCTCTCATTTGCAATGATCTGTGCAAAGTAGACAGAACTAAGTGTGTTTATTTCGTAGCGCAAACACGATAAGCCTATACGCGATCTACATTATTGTAGATTATGCTTGGTTTTAGTAGCCCAATCATCACGAATCAACTCACTGGAGGCAAACTCATCTGATCAGTTGAGGACAGTTCAATCTGCCTGACGTATGGTTTGTTCAAGACCTCGCCACAATCAACCCTATAACCGCTGGCAGTCAAGGGTCAGCAAATTCCCCGAATTTGGCGCACAATTGCCTGCCGCCCTGATGGCGGAAGGACTGGAAGCCGAAGGCTCGGATATGACGTTGGACAAGCTAAAGCACCAACCATCAGCCCTGGACCTCGGTCCGCTGCAACCTCGATTACCTGAGCTCTTAAGAACACCCGACCAACGACTTAACCTAGTGCACGATTTGATTACGCAGGATATGCACCGTTTGCAAATAGCTATGCAGCGCCACCCAATACCGGGCTTTAGGGCCTTGGAAATAATAAATTTTCCAATTAGGCGCAGAATCATGCTTTCTCACTGAGGCGTTCAAATGGGAGCATATTGGAATATGTAAGCATTTGAACAACGAAGGTGAGGGAGCAG